>JAGNRZ010000003.1 GCA_017988335.1 Ferruginibacter sp. | reverse complement strand
TATTTCTTTTAATTGTTTACTATCTGCTAATTTACCTTCAGGGGTATAAGAGTAAATTTCACTATCTATTTTAGTGGTATTGCCTACTCTAAGCACATTAAGTTGTTGGCTAATTAATCCTTTAGCAATATTATCAACAGCAGTATTGCTTGGTGCAGCTACAATAATTTTTTCTCCATTTTTTACTAACTGTAAAATGGCTTCAATTAAAGTAGTTGTTTTTCCTGTGCCGGGTGGACCATGTATTATACAAATGTTTTCACTTTGTACAATAGCTGCTACAGCTTTTTGTTGGCTATCGTTTAAATTGGTGTTTTTAAAAATTAGGGTAGAAGTATTTGCTAATTCATTTTCAAGTATAGCTTCGCCATGTATAGTTTTAAAAAGAGAGAAGATGTTTTTATTTGCTTCTAACTCATTTAAAACTGTTTTCATTATGGTATTAGTGCGTTGATCAGGAGCTAACTTAATACCTACACCCTTATCTTCAATCCAATCTGGAAAATCGGGAGCAAATAATCTAAACTCACCCTTGTTACCATCTAATTGTAACAATATACCTTTTATGGGCTCTTGGCCACTACAAAAACATTCAATAGCAACACCATCTTTAAACAAATTAGTTTCTGTAGGGTAGTTAATTCTAAAACTAATTTCAGGATAATCGGCATAGCCAAAACTTTTGTGTGTTACACTTATGGGGTGTATAGCCAATCCTTCTGCCTTTAGGCTTTTAAGTGTATGTTGTTCATCTAAACCAAAACGGGCTACTTGCTCTTTCTCCTCTAAATTAATACAGTTAATAAGTGTAGCAATATAAGGATGAGTTGCAGCCATAATAGTATTGTTGGGTAAAATTAATAGTAAAACTTATTTAATTATTTCTTGTACATCGGCATCACCTTCTAAATTATTCATCTGCCGCATAATATCATCGTATCTATTAGCAACATAACTGTGTAATGGCTTTACGGTATATTTTTTTGGATTAGGCAAGCAAGCTGCAATTTGTGCAGCCTCACCCCTTGTTAAATCTTTTGCATCTTTATTAAAATATTTTTTTGCCGCCGCCTGCACACCAAAAATGCCAGGTCCCATTTCTGCAATATTTAAATAGCGTTCTAAAATTTTACGCTTACTCCACAATTGCTCAATGCTAAATGTAAAAAACATTTCAGGTGCTTTACGAATAAATCCACCGCCTTGAAATAAAAAAATATTTTTTGCTGTTTGTTGGCTAATGGTACTTGCCCCTCTTACTTTATTAGGATGCTTTTTGTTGTACTTCATGGCTAGTTTTATGGCTTTAACATCAAAGCCATCATGGTCGGGAAAAAGTTGATCTTCACTAGCAATTACAGCTAGCTTAATATTTTTACCCATATCATCATAGCTAATATAATCTCTACTTAGTCCATACCCACCCAACAAGCTACCCACTTGTGTAGTAGTTGTTGGCGGATTAAAAACCCAACAAAAAATTAAATAAAAAAAAGAAGAAATATAGGCAATGAAAAAAAACTCTTTAAAGTAAGTAGCTATTTTTTTTGCTAAAACAATTTTTCGTAAAAAGAAATAATAAACTAAACCAACACTAGCAGCAATTAATAAATAGATTAGTATCTTTTGCTTAAACGAACCCACAAATGGCACGTAAATAGAGGTTTGAAAAACAAAGAAAATAAACCAACCAAAGTGAGCAATAAAAATCCAAAAAAATATTTTTTTTAGCAGAGGCCAGTATTTTTTTTTAAACATAAAACACCTATTTTACTTTGTTGTTTTTGTGACTTTGTGTACTTGTGGGATAAACTGTTAAAGTAAGGAATAAATAATACCTCCCAAAACTGCTAAGCCAAACACTAAATATAAGTAACCGCTAATTCTGTTGATAAGTAAAATATTTTTATCGCTTAATTTTTTACCAATATTACCAGCTCCCAAAACCTTGCCCACATCGGCCAGCATATTAATACCTAAGCAAGTTATAAAAATTACTAATCGTTGATTAAAGGTATAGGCTGCTGCTAGTGATACAGCCATAGCCATCCAAAATGCAATAACAGCAGGGTTAAGGGTGTTAATTAAAAACCCCGAAGAAAATATAGCAAAATAATTAGTTCTTTTTTTTCCTGCCACCATAATTTCATCGCCTTCAATTTCTATAGCCTCTTTTTTTACTTCTATTTTTTTAATAAACGCAAAATAAATGCCCATGCCTATTAAAAACAAACTACCAGCAATACCAATAGGCACTTTAAAATCCAACAACGATTTTACAGCCTCACTAAAACCATTACTAAGCACTACCCAAATTAAATCGCTTAGCCATACCCCAGCCACAAAGCTAAAGCCACCCGTTTTACCATGATTAATACTTTGCTTAATAATGGTAAATATTACAGGCCCCACAGAAAAAACTAATAACAGGCTTAAAGCTAAGCCTTTAATAAAGGCATCAATCATAAAATAAAAATAAGCTAAGTATTTTATATTTTAACTAAATGCAGCAATAGCTTTTATATATTCTTTAACTATTGATAAACAATTCTTTTAAAAAACATTCGTTGTACAATAAATACGCCTTTATTTAAGGGTGCATTATCATATCTACTGCTTTCATTTTTTAACCACTAAAAACAATACAATGAAGGCACAAGCAACCACACTATTATTGTTTGTATTATTTGCAAACAATGCACAAGCACAATTTTATAACGACATGAGTATTGGTGTAAATGCAGGTGCTTATATTTATCAAGGCGATTTAACACCACAGCGATTGGGCTCATTTAAAACACCATCTTTTGGATTAGGTATTGCTATTAAAAAACCCATCAATTATTTTTTAAGTGCCAGGTTTAATATGGCATTTACAAAATTAAAGGGAGATGAAAGTAAGTATAACAGTCCCGATTGGCGGCAGCTACGAAACTTTGGTTTTACAGCACCTGTAAAAGAGTTTACTGCTTTGCTACAATGGAATATTTTAGGTAGAAATTATGATGAACGAGGTTTTATGCCCTATGTATTTGGTGGTGTAGGTGTTTCGTTTGTAAACATAAAACCCAATTATAGTAGAATGGATGCCTCTTTATTTGGCGAAGGAAGTGATGTGGCTAACGGATTAGCCCAAGATATTGCACATGGCACACCACGTAAAACATTTACAGTACCCATTGGTATTGGTGTAGAAAAATATTTAAGCAATAGATTTTCGCTAAACCTAGAAACTGGCTACCGTTTTGTATTTACCGATTATTTAGATGGCTTTAGCCAAGCAGCAAACCCTGCAAAAAAAGATCATTACCATAGCACATCAATAGGTATTATTTACAAGTTTGGAAATAAGGATAAGGGCATTGGTTGCCCGGTGGTGAAGTATTAGAAATAAAAAATCGCTGTTACTAACAGCGATTTTTTTTATTTTAATTTTAAAACTCCGCACTCTTCGGATACCTAGGAAAAGGTATTACATCTCTAATATTACCCATACCCGTTACAAATTGTACAAGGCGTTCAAAACCAAGCCCAAAGCCAGCATGAGGGCAAGCCCCAAAGCGTCGAGTATCCAAGTACCACCAAAGTTCTTCGGCAGGGATATTCATTTCGGCCATACGTTTTTCTAATTTGTCAAGGCGTTCTTCTCTTTGGCTACCACCAACAATTTCGCCAATACCAGGTGCTAAAATATCCATAGCGGCAACCGTTTGTCTGCCTTCGGCACAGTTATCATCTTGCCTCATATAAAAAGCTTTTATAGCTGCAGGATAGTTAGTAAGTATAACAGGTTTTTTAAAATGCTTTTCTACCAAATAACGTTCATGCTCACTTTGTAAATCTATTCCCCAGCCATCACCTTCAATTAAATATTGAAACTTCTTCTTTTTATTATGATTGCTTTCTCTTAAAATAGCAATAGCTTCTGTATATGTTAATCTTTCAAAATTATTATCAACTACAAAAGATAGTTTTTCTAACAAGCCCATTTCACTACGCTTATCTTGCGGCAATGCTTTTTCTTCTTCGGCTAGGCGCTGTGCTAAAAATTCTAAATCTTCTTTATTATTATCTATTGCATATTTAATTACATACTTAATAAATTCTTCGGCAAGGTTAGCATTATCTTCTAAGTCATAAAAAGCCATTTCGGGTTCTATCATCCAAAACTCTGCCAAATGCCTTGTGGTATTGCTATTTTCAGCCCTAAAAGTGGGTCCAAAAGTATATATATCGCTAAAGGCCATAGCTGCCAATTCGCCTTCAAGCTGCCCACTAACGGTAAGGTTTGTACTATGCCCAAAAAAATCTTCCTTAAAGTTTATAGTACCATCTTCATTTTTAGGAGCAGTACCGTCAACCGGTAATGTAGTTACTCTAAATGTTTCGCCAGCACCTTCAGCATCGCTAGCTGTAATAATAGGCGTATGCAAATACACAAAACCTTTATCGTTAAAAAATTTATGTACAGCAAATGCTAAGGCATGGCGTACTCTAAACACACTGCCAAAAGTATTTGTTCTAAAACGTAAATGAGCCTTTTCCCTTAAAAACTCAAGGCTATGTTTTTTAGGTTGTAGCGGAAATTTTTCGGCATCGCTATCACCAAGTATCTCTATAGTGTCAGCCTTTAATTCTACCTTTTGTCCTTTGCCTAATGATGCAATTATTTCACCCGTTGCCTTAATACAAGCACCAGTGGTTAACCTTTTTAATAATTCATCATCAAACTTGCCTAGCTCTGCTAATACTTGTATGTTATTATTAGTACTACCATCGTTAAGGGCAATAAACTGATTGTTTCTAAACGTACGAACCCAGCCCATTACCGTGGTGGAGTAGTTAACTTTATCACTAGCTAAAATAGCTGCTATTTTCTCTCTTTTGTTAAACATAAAACGTATTTATTGGCTGCAAAGATAGTATTTGACAGCTCAAAAACAGGCTCAGCTCATATTAAAAACAGCGATAAAATGTTTTTTTAAAGCATTAAAAACAATAAAAATCATTGTTTTTTACAAAAAACTACCTACTTTTACATTAGGAAAGTGCAGATAAGTTATCCTTTAGCTCTCTATCGCATAGCATAATTCCAATCAAATAAATTTCACCTCCGATTTAATCGGAACAATTTTTCAGACAAACCAGACAGGATTTTTTTTGAAGTAATATTTTCAAATTTTTTATGTACGATATTTTACAACTGAACGACTTACTCGTTCCTGAATTGCTTGACATTGCAGAACAATTAAAAATTTCCAACGCAAAAAAGTTAGCCAAGCAAGATTTAATTTATAAAATTTTAGACCAACAAGCCATTATGACTGCCGGTAAAAAAACAGAAGAGGAAGAAAAACCCAAACGTAAACGAATTGTAAAAACAACTACTGCAAACAGTAGCGAAGAAGCAGAAGTAGTTTCTGAATCTGCCACTAAAAAAGAGTTTACCAAAGCCAAAAAAGTAGAGGTAGAAAAAAAGCCAATTAAAAAGGCTAAAATAGAAGAAGAGGAAGAGCTACAACCTATAACCGACGAACAAACAACCTTGCCGCCTGCTTTTGCAAAATTATTAGCAGAAGAAGATGGGCAACAAGCCGCCGAAGTTCAATTACCAGAAGAAATACAACAAACGGCTCCAAAAACATACCAGCAGCGTAATCATCCATCTAATTTTAATGTAGAGTTTGATGGTATTATTTTAGGCGAAGGTGTTTTGGAAATGATGTTAGATGGCTATGGCTTTTTACGCAGTAGCGATTATAATTATTTAAGCAGCCCAGATGATATTTATGTATCTCCTTCACAAATAAAATTGTTTGGATTAAAAACAGGAGATACCGTTTATGGAAGTGTTCGTCCCCCAAAAGAAGGCGAAAAATATTTTGCTTTATTAAAAGTAGATACCATTAACGGTAAAAAACCGGAGGAAGTAAGAGATAGAGTACCGTTTGATTATTTAACACCATTATTTCCTTTTGAAAAATTAAACCTTTGTACAAGGGCCGATAATTATAGCACAAGAATAATGGACCTGTTTACCCCAATTGGTAAGGGTCAACGTGGATTAATTGTGGCACAGCCTAAAACAGGTAAAACCATGTTGTTGAAAGAGGTGGCTAATGCAATTGCAGAAAACCACCCAGAGTGTTATTTAATGATTGTATTGGTAGATGAAAGACCAGAGGAGGTAACCGATATGGAACGTAGTGTAAAGGCAGAAGTTATTGCCAGTACATTTGACGAGCCAGCAGATAAGCATGTTAAAGTAAGTACAATTGCCCTACAAAAAGCAAAACGTTTAGTAGAGTGTGGGCATGATGTAGTAATATTATTAGATAGTATTACCCGTTTAGCAAGAGCCCACAATACCGTAGCACCAAGCAGTGGTAAGGTATTAAGTGGAGGTGTGGAAGCTAATGCCATGCAAAAGCCAAAACAGTTTTTTGGTGCTGCCCGTAAAATAGAAAACGGAGGCTCATTAACAATTTTAGCAACGGCCTTAGTAGATACAGGTAGTAAAATGGATGAGGTAATTTTTGAAGAATTTAAAGGTACAGGTAATATGGAATTGCAGTTAGATAGAAAACTAAGCAACCGCCGTATTTATCCTGCAATAGATATTGTAAGCAGTAGCACTCGTAGAGATGATTTGTTGCTTGACAAAGATACCTTTCAACGTATGTGGGTATTGCGTAAGCACATGGCAGATATGAATAGCGAAGAAGCCATTAACCTATTACTTAAAAACATGAAAGGCACAAAAGATAATGCCGAGTTTTTAACAAGTATGAATGGGTAAACATAATTAATAATTAGGAATGAATAATTAAGGCCGTTGAGTATTCAACGGCTTTTGTATTTTGTTGCCAACATTAGTTCTTTATTTTACATAATTGGCGTCGCACTCTTGTACTTAATCTCGTTATTCATCCTTACAGACCTTTTTATGATTTATCTTAGCAAACAATTACTCCTTTTTTCATTTGTGTTAATTTGTGTAATCTGTGGCTAAAATGGCAATACAAAAAATAACCATACAACAATTTTTACAACTATCAGCCCATCATCCTGTGCTTGATGTACGTAGCCCTAGCGAATACAATCATGCACATATACCTAATGCCATAAGTTTACCATTATTTACAGATGAAGAAAGAAAAGTAGTAGGTACTGCCTATAAACAACAAAGCCGCCAACAAGCTATTAAAATTGGCTTAGATTATTTTGGTGTAAAAATGAAAGGAATGGTGGAGGAAGTAGAAAAATTGTTAGATGTACGTTGTACGATGTACGATATTTCTTCAAACATAAGTTCAGGCGTACATCTAACATCTAACATCGTACTTGTACATTGCTGGCGTGGCGGAATGCGTAGTGCAGCAGTAGCCTGGCTATTAGATATGTATGGCTTTACAGTTTACACTTTAGTTGGCGGTTACAAGGCTTATCGTAACTGGGTATTACAGCAATTTGATATGCCTTATCAATTTACTATTATTGGCGGTTTTACAGGTAGCGGCAAAACGCCATTACTAATTGAATTGCAAAAGCAAAACCTGCCTACTATAAATTTAGAAGAACTAGCTAATCATAAAGGATCAGCATTTGGGTATGTGGGCAACCAACCTAGCCAAGAAATGTTTGAGAATTTATTAGCAGAAAAGTTGGTCGTTAATCGTTGGTCGTTAATCGAAAAAGAATTAGACGAAACAACCACCAACCACCAACCACCAACTACCAACTTCTACATTGAAGACGAAAGCCAACGCATAGGCAATGTTAAAATACCCAACTCCGTTTGGACCATTATGCGTAAAAGCCAAGTTATTTTTTTAGACATCTCATTTGAAGAAAGATTAAAACATATTGTAGAAGAATACGGAAACCTAGATAAAACAATTATAATTGAAAATATTAATCGTATTCAAAAAAGGCTTGGAGGCCTTGAAGCTAAAAATGCTATAAACCACATAGAAAATAAAGATATAGCGGCTTGTTTTACCATTTTGCTTACTTATTACGATAAATGGTATTTAAAAGGCTTAAATAATAGAGAAAATTTATCATCTTTTTTAAATAAAATGCCTTGTAATAGCGTTGATGCAGTAGAAAACGCAAAACAGGTTTTATTATGTGTAACATCAAACGTATAGTTTTTATTCTTTTACTCATTCCTTCTTTTTTAAAAGCACAAGATATTACTGGGCTTTGGAGAGGTACTTTACACAACGATACCACAGGTAATGATTTGCGTTACGAATTAGCCATTAGCCAAGAAGGTAAAAAATTAACAGGCTATAGCTATACTTTTTTTATAATCGAAGACAAAGTGTATCAAGGCTTAAAAAAAATTAAAATAAAAAAGGTAGATGATAAATATATAATTGAAGATGATGAATTGGTAACACACAATTACCCCGTAGCGCCACCCAAAGGAACAAAACAAATAAATGCACTTTCACTAAGTATAGAAGATAGCATAATGCGATTGAGTGGTTTATTTAAAACAAAGCGTACAAAAGAGTATAGCTCACTTACTGGCTATATTGATGTGCAACGTAAAAACGATTTTTACAAACAATCTGCCTTAATACCTCACTTGCAAGAGTTAGGATTAGCAAATGATTTATCTTTTGTAAAAGAAGAGCAAGAAAAAATAAATGCATTAGCCGCAATCCAAAACAACAAAGTAGAAGCAATAAAAAATGAATTACCCAAAGAGGCTAGTATAGCAAGTATAACCACAAAACAATTACCACAAGTGGAAATTACAACGCCACAAGACGCTGCAGCCATTACAAAAACACAAAACACAAAAGCTGAAAAAGAAATAGCCGCCATAAAACAAACAGCACAACCACAAATAGCAGCAAACAACAAACAGCAAGTTGTTATACAACCATTCGAAACAATAAACAGTAATACACCAGCGGCTAATTTAGCCAACAGAAAAATTGAAATTATACAATCGGTTTATTTTGCAAGCGATAGCCTTGATATTACTTTGTATGATAATGGTGAGGTAGATGGTGATACTGTAAGTGTAATTATGAATGGACAAGTTATTATGCCAAAAGTAGGACTAAGTACCAATGCCGTTCGTAAAAAAATAAGCACTGCCAATGTGGGAGATAGCATTCAATTAATAATGTATGCCGAAACCTTAGGTAGCCTACCACCCAATACAGGCTTGTTAATTGTATACGATGGTAAAGAACGCTACGAAATACGCTTTAGCGGCGATATGCAAAAAAGTAGTGCCATAGTTTTTCGAAGAAAGCAGTAATACAGAACGCAGATTGTTATGATGGTTATGGTATAATATGATTTTTCTTCATTTTTTTTGTCATTTCGACGAAGGAGAAATCTCTACTTCACAGAGCTTCTTAGTAATATAATATGTAATGCCTTTTAAGCTTTTAATGTGTGCTAATAAAAGTTGTCAGGTTGAGCCTGTCGAAACCGGTGTTAATAGGAAAGATTTTGCTTTATTTATTAACCTACCTTCTTTCGTAATTTCAATAAGAGAGAAACCTATAGTTTACAAAAGTCTTAAAGTGTAAGAAATCATTCGCAATCCAAATTTGCTTTTAGTACTTTTGAATATGGATGAAATAAAACTTACCCAATACTCTCGTGGTGCAGGCTGTGGTTGCAAAATAGCACCGCAAGTGTTAGAGCAAATTTTACAAAGCAATATTAGTTTCCCCAACAATAAAAAATTATTAGTAGGTAATAGCAGTAAAGATGATGCCGCTGTGTACGATTTAGGCAACAGCACCGCATTAATTAGCACTACCGATTTTTTTATGCCTATTGTAGATGATGCTACCGATTTTGGAAAAATTGCCAGTGCCAATGCCATTAGCGATGTGTATGCCATGGGCGGAAAACCGCTTATGGCCATTGCTATATTAGGTTGGCCAGTTGAAAAACTATCTACAGCGTTAGCACAAAAAGTGTTAGAAGGTGCCAGAGAAATTTGTTTACAAGCTGGAATACCACTAGCCGGTGGGCATAGTATAGATAGTACCGAACCTATTTTTGGGCTAGCCGTAACCGGTATAGTTGATATTAAAAACCTAAAACAAAACAATACTGCACAGCAAGGCGATGTATTGTTTTTAACCAAACCCATAGGCGTAGGTATTTTAGCTACGGCACAAAAAAGAGGTTTGTTAAGTAAAGAGTTATTGCAAACATTAACCACACAATTAGCCACCCTAAATACTATTGGTGAGCAGTTAGGTAAAATAACCCATGTTACCGCCATGACAGATGTCACAGGCTTTGGCTTACTAGGGCATTTAATTGAAATGGCAGAAGGTAGCAACCTAAGTGCAGAGCTATATTACAACAAACTAAACGTAATAGATGGTGCTACCGAATTTTTAAAACAACGCATAGTACCAGATGCTACCTACCGCAACTGGAATAGCTATAGTACCAAAGTAGGTTTTGATAAAGGCGTAAATGTAATGGAAGCCTTTAACCTACTACCCGATCCTCAAACCAATGGAGGCTTATTAATTGCTGTTAAACAAGAAGGTGTTGAAGAAATACAAAAATTATTTATTGAAAATGGATTGCAAGGCTTTGTAGAGCCTGTGGGTAGGTTTATTGAGAAAGAGGATAAAGTTATTTTAATAAAATAAAGATTAATAAACAATAGGTACTGGCGTATTAATTATATAGCCTTTCTTTTTTTGTAAATAATTTTTATTGCTATTTCTAAAACAAATCATTGTTTTTGAGTAAAAATTACCAATAAAAATAAATGGTTGCCTTTTGCCAAGTTCAAAATTATCAATACACCCTAAAACGAAAGTTGAGTCAGTTAGCCAAAAAGAATCTTGTACCCAATTTGAAAAACTATTGTAAAAAATGGGATAACGCTTTTTTTCTTTCAAATCCCAAATATCTACATATCCGCCATCATCAGCATTGGTGTAATATTTATTTCCTTTTTTTTCAGGCCCCATTTGGTTGGAAAAAGCATCTATAATAAACCTTTTGTTTTTACTTTGGCTAAACATGGGGCGTAAATCTTTAAAAAGTTCCATATCAAACTCAACATCGGTTGAATCACTATTGTAAAACCCTAAAGTATCAATTTTAATAAAATCGCTAAAATTAAAATTATTGAATGATGCTATCCAGTTTTTTAATTTTAGTTGAATCGTTTTTTTATTTTGCACTAAAGCATTTTGTTGGGCATTTATAGATGAACAAAATATTATTAAACAAAAAAAGAAAAAATGTTTTTTCATAAAACTAATTTATAAAAGGGAATCAATTTTTTCAGCCAATTTTCTATCCTTATCCGTTACAACATTACCAGCATCATGTGTGCTTAACCATATTTCTACTTTATTGTACACGTTTGTCCATAAGGGATGATGATCCATTTTTTCTGCTTCTATAGCCACTCTTGTCATAAATGCAAAAGCGGCAGAAAAATTTTTAAATTCAAATTTTTTATAGAGGGTGTTGTTTTTTTCTTTCCACATACTTAAAAAATTAAATGTTGTTTATTCTTTATCTTCTCATTCGTCATTTCGTTAATTAACTGTACGCCGGGTAATGTTTTTATGGATTGAATTAAATTTTTTAATTCTTCAGTTGCAAAAAAATCACCTTTTATTAACCATAAAAAATCTAAGTGCTTAAACTCTGGCAATAAATATTCGCCATCAAATTGGTTGTTGTATAAATAATGTGTTAACGAAGAAGAGGGTACTTGATACTCGTAAATAGCAAAAAAATATTTACGTTGTTTTTTGGTAAGCTGTATTTCAATATCGTTGTTTACTCGAAAGTTAAAACCTAGCAATTGATTTAATTGCCAACTAAATTGATAATCTTTAACAGGTGCAACAATCCCCAAGAGTATAGCATCTTCAAAAAATTCTTGAGCTAATGTTTCGTTATCAATTTTTAGTTTCATGGTTAACCGCTAAGGAAGCGTTTGTAACATTATTTATTATGTCCACAATATATTACGTATTAAAACAAGTCTAATCAACATTTCATTATCTTCCTTGTATTGATTTTCATCATCTGCTTTAAGCTTCCCCTTTTGCTCTGCTTTTATTCTATTTTTCCACCACTTGTATAAAGCTTTTAATTCTGTCTTTTCTTTTTTGGTTTTTTCGTTGTGGTCCCAATCAAACATTTTTTTTGAAAGTAATTTTTCATTTTCTATACAATCAGCTAGCAAACCAAAACATGCATGAAGCATAATATTATCATTATCACTCCAACCCTTATCTAAAGTTTTAATTTTTAATTTGTTTGACGGTTTCATGAGTTACTTATTTAAAACACAATATCAAACCACAATTCTTTATCCCCTCTTTTTACTTTTACTTTTGTGGCATCGCCTTTTTTAAACTTACCCAATGCACTCATGTAACCTTGTACATCAGTAAACTTAATATCACCTAATTGTTCAACAACATCACCTGCAACAATGCCTATTTTTTGGGCAGCCTTTCCTTCGCTAACACCATCTACTCGTACACCGCTTCCACTAAATGTGTAATCGGGCATTATGCCTAAGGTAACTTTAAAGCTACTTTTAGCAGTGGTGGCGGCTTCTCTTGTTTTTGAAAAAGGTAAACGTTCAATACTATTAGTAGCTTCTACCAAATTATAAATGTATTTTACAATTTTTGTTGTGCCTTCGTAATTAATTTTATTAGCATCATCGCTAGGTTTATGATAGTCGCTATGCACTCCTGTAAAAAAGAAAAGTACTGGAATATCTTTTCTATAAAAACTAGTATGATCGCTAGGACCTGTGCCACTACTATCAAACTTTATGGTAAAATAACTATCCTTTGCCGATAATAGTTTACCCCAAGTTGGTGATGTGCCATAGCCTCCAATGCTTAAGCCGTGTGTGCTATCGCTAAGCCTGCCCACCATATCTAAATTAATCATGTAATTAATACCGCTAGTAGGTAATGGCGAATGTTCGGTAAAATATTTACTACCATATAAACCTAACTCTTCACCACTAAACGCAACAAATATATAATTGTACTTTTTTAGTTTTGATGCAGAAATTAATTTGCCTAACTCCAACATAGCAGCAGTACCACTAGCATTATCATCGGCACCGTTATGTACTTCTGGTTTTGTGCCAGTAAATAAACTGTTATGGTCTTCGCCATAACCTAAGTGATCGTAATGGGCACCAATAACAATAGTATTATTGGCACCATTATCAACATAGCCAACTACATTATGTCCTGTTCGTTTTCTTTCGCTTATATCTACCTTAAGTTTTACATCATGTGATGTAGTTTCATCTTTTAAATATTTTTCCGCAATTGATTTTTTTATGTACACCACAGGTATATCTGCCAAAGGTGTTTTGTCTTTTGCTTCAAACTTTAAGCCATCATCAATACTAGAAGTATTAAAAACAAGTAAACCCGTTGCCCCTCTTTCGGCAGCTGTTTTTATTCTGCTTTTTACAGCATCGTTAAAATCAAAATGAGGATTATTTTTATTTTCTTCCAACACCCCCTTTACATTCCAAAAATGTATAGTTCCTTTTTCGGGCAATGCCATAGCAGCCATTGCTTCAATATTTTTATTGGCAGAAAAAGATAATGGAAAAAAATCTTTTTCAACTACTAAATCATGCCCATCAATAATTAGTGCAGTATTTTTATTAATGCCTTTACCATCATTTACTTCAAAAGGCTGAATATAAGAACCGTTATCTCCCTTAGGTTGCAAGCCATAGCTTTTAAAAGTATTGCTTATATATTCATATGCCAGCTTTTCTCCAGCACTACCCGTTCTTCTACCCTCTAATTTATCATCTGCCAAAAAACTCACATGAGTTTGAATATTACTTAAAATAAACTTTGTGGCTTTTTTTGATTTTTGAGCAAAAGTCAATGAGCTAATGCTTAGCAACAATACAATTAATCTTACTTGCATATTTTTATTTATTAAAGTGCAAAGTTAACCAACTACTACAGTTTTACTGCCAAGGTTTTGTAAAATTTGATTTTCCGTATAATAAAAACCATGTTTCTTATATCGTAACCTAATTACCCATAATAAATTTTATTTTTGCCTTTTGGCAAAACAGATAAATATAGCGTTAGTTGGCAACCCTAATAGTGGCAAAAGTTCGTTGTTTAACGAACTTACAGGTCTTAAACAAAAAATAGGCAATTTTCCTGGAGTTACGGTAGATAAAAAAACAGGCACTAGTAAAATAAACGAAACACTAACAGCCAATATTATTGACTTGCCCGGTACCTACAGCTTGTATCCCAAAAGAGCTGATGAGTGGGTGGCCTACAAAGTGTTGTTACAGCAAGATGAAGAAATAAAGCCAGATATGGTGTTGTTAGTGGCAGATGCTAGTAACCTAAAACGTAACTTATTATTTTGCTCTCAAATAATTGATTTAAAAATACCGGTTGTGGTGGCCTTATCCATGATGGATTTAGCCAAACAAAAAGGAACTCAAATAGATATTGCAGGGTTAGAAAGAGAATTAGGCGTTTCGGTGGTACCCATTAACCCACGAAAAAACAAAGGTATACCTCAGCTAAAAAAAGCAATAGAAGTTACAATACAAAACCTACCAAATACAGCCTATAAAGATTTTATAGATAGTAACAATTTAGCACAACCCTCCATTGCAGCTATTCAAAAGCAACTACCGCAATTGGGCAAATACGAGGCTATTCATTACTTAATTAATCATGAAAATTTTGCATTAAACCAAACAATGCAAAATACTATTGAGCAAATTGAAGTAGATACAAAATTTAATCCTACCAAAACACAGGCAGAGGAAATAATGCAACGCTATGGTCGTATAAAACAAATTATGCATCAAACCGTAGTAGAAAGCGATCCGTTACAAAAAGCATTGTTTACCGAAAAGCTAGACAATATTTTACTACACCGTACTTGGGGTTACTTAATATTATTGGCGGTGCTTTTTATTTTATTTCAAAGTGTATTTTTTATTGCACAATACCCCATGGATTGGATAGAAAACGGCTTTGGTAATATGACGGGGTGGCTTACTACCGTATTGCCTAAAGGGTGGTTTACCGATTTGTTTATAAACGGAATTTTAGCAGGACTTAGTGGCATATTAGTTTTTGTTCCACAAATAATGATACTATTTGGGCTGATAACTATTTTAGAAGATACTGGCTATATGGCTAGAATAAGTTTTTTAAGTGATAAGCTTATGCGTAAGGTAGGGCTAAATGGAAAAAGTGTAATGCCAATGATTAGCGGTTATGCTTGTGCCGTACCTGCTATTATGAGTGCTAGAAATATTGAAAATAAAAAAGAAAGATTGCTTACCATTTTGGTTACACCATTAATGAGTTGTAGTGCTAGGTTGCCGGTGTATACTATTTTGATTGCATTAGTTATTCCATCAAAATTGTATTTAGGTTTTATAAGTTTACAAGGCTTGGTAATGATGTTTTTGTATTTGTTTAGCACTTTAATAGCATTGCTTGTATCGTATATTTTAAAATGGTTTATAAAAAGTACCGAACGTAGTTTTTTTATTTTAGAACTACCTATGTACCGAGGGCCTCGTTGGAAAAATGCGGTAAACACCATGATAGAAAAGGCAAAAATATTTGTGTTTGATGCAGGCAAAGTAATTATGATTATAAGCCTTATTTTATGGGCATTAAGCACCTATGGTCCTAAGGAAAGAATGGCTGCTGTTACAAAAAAATATGATGCCTTAATAGAAACATATCCATCATTAGCCGAAAGCTACCAAAAGGAACGTAACACCGCATTACTTGAAAACTCTTATGCAGGTATTTTGGGTAAAACTATTGAGCCAGCTATACAACCATTAGGGTACGATTGGAAAATTGGAATTGCATTAGTTACATCATTTGCAGCAAGAGAAGTATTTGTAGGCACTATGGCCACACTATACAGTGCAGAAACCGAAACAAACGATTATAGATTAAAACAAAAAATGAATGCCGCTGTAAAAAGCGATGGCACAAAAGTATATAGCCTTGCTACTGGCTTATCGTTAATGATTTTTTATATGCTTGCTATGCAATGCATGAGTACATTAGCCATTGTAAAAAGAGAAACTAAAACTTGGAAATGGCCTATTTTTCAATTGATTTATATGACCGGGTTGGCGTATGTGTTGAGTTGGGTGGTGTATACTATTTTTAAATAGAAAAACCGCTAAGGCAAAGACGCTAAGTTTAAATTTATGTTTTCTTTGTGTTTTAGCGTCTTTGCGGTTAAATAATTACCAATCCACCGCATAAGCAATTTTGTTCCTCAACTGCGGATAAAGCTGCCTATATAATTCTCTTAACACTTCTTCTTTTGTGGGTTGTTGATTAAAATTTCTATTATTAATTAAATTCCAATCGTTGCTACTTAATGCTCTACTATCGCCGCTGTACGTTGCTGTTTCTTGTAGCCAGCTATAGTCGTCATTATAACTTCCGCTAGTAATATATCTACGTGTATTGGCATCTGTTATATTAACATCCATTTCACCTCTAGCAATAAACGATTGACGGTTTGTATAAATGGTAGCATATACAGTTTGATAAATAACTCTTCCAGCGGTATCTCTCCCAGCCTCTATTTGCTTACTTACATTACGTTGTGTTGTTGTGGTTTGTGGTCTAGGTATATCTAAGTTTCTTAAAACCAAATTCACCACCCAATCAGGCTTTACATTATCTCTCCTAGCTTCCCACTCGGTATAAAATTTTGCTGGGTATCTGTTAGCATATTGTCCACCTAATTCTCTTACTAAGTTTTGTTGAAAATATTCATTGCTATAATTATAGCCACTATTGCCCCAGCCTGTGTTAAAGAAAAACGAATTGTCTTGCACAGGGTTTATTAATACACTAATTGTAGCAGCATGAAAAGCTTGTTGCATTTTTATTTTAGCATCGCTATAATTGGAAACAAATTTGGTGGCTTTATTAAAATAGGTATAAGCTCTTTTAATATCATCTCTATCTTGCGATTGCATTAATTGCAAAGCATTGTTGTAGTAGTCTTCTGCCGCAGTTTGTTTAGTATTATAAATATCATTTTGATAGTTAACTGTTGTTACCAAATTACTAGCAACAGATGAGGTAGAAACGGCTTCATAAATTTTTTGTAGTGCATTGTACTCATCAACTATTTTATCCCAACGAGTAATTTCTTTGTAATTAGTATACTTAGCTATTTTGTTTGTGTGAACTTTAGTAACATTATCAAATACAATAGGTAATGCTTTTAATGCATCGGCATCGTTGGGGCTTTTGTTTAGTCTCTTTACAATATCAAATAAAGTTTTGTCTTCGTTACTTCTTTGTAAATAATCTTTACTGGTTTTGCAGCTTGTAAAAGCAAGGGCTAAAAATAAAAAAGGTAAAATGTGTTTCATAATATGTATCCTCCTTGCTTATTTTCAAGCAATTGTAATACCAAGGTATTGGAATTATTTTTTATTAAGACTACTTTAACATTATTGCTTTCCATAATATTGCCAAAGCAAAGCCGATATTTTTTTGGCTAAAACCCAAGCCTCATTATCATCTACCCAACGAACATCTTTATTGTTTTTTGTAAAGATGGAAAATATATAAGGCTGTTTACCTTCTACCAACAATACTTCACTTCTACTAGCATCTACACATCCATTTTTACTAGCTACAAATATATTAGGCGGTATGGCGGCTATAGCTTGTTCATCCCAAAAGTTACGGCCTAGCAAACGAAGCATTCTTTTACTCATACTATCGCTAATTACGTTGCCAGTATAAATTTTTTCTAGTAGTGTAGCCATTTCGTATGGAGTAGTTTGCCCCCAACCATATTGTGTTCTATATTGCTCTCTACCAGGTGTACGGCTATTTACTTTGGTATGTTGTAGCCCTAAACTATCTAGCAATTGATTAATGCGTAAACCAGTGCCGCTCAATTTTTGTAGCCAAAGGCTAGCCGTATTATCGCTAGTGGTAAGCATTAGCATTATTACTTTAGCCATTTCAATTTTTGCACTGTCTTTTAAATTAGTAACCACATCATACTGGCTATAAGCTAACGAATCTCTATACACCAAATCTTGATGATATGTAAATTCACCTCTATTTATTTTATCCATTAAACCTAATAGTATAGGTACTTTTATAATGCTTGCTGTAGGAAAAATAGTATCGGCATTAATAGCAACTGTTTTTTGTGTACGTAAATTTTTTATATAAACCCCCACATCTCCTTTAAAATTTTGTAGTAGTTCTTTTACTTTTTTTGTAAGGGTAAAATCAACCTTTTGTGAATAACCTATTTGTGCAATAAATAGTAAGAAAAAGAAAATGCAGTAAACGATTTTCATGCAGTTGTTTTTTATTAACTACAAGCTACTAATTTAATTAAACAGTTTTTATAGTAGTATTTAATTTTTTAGCTAATCCTTTAGCACCCCACATCATAACTATATTATGATTCCACCTAAAAAAAGGTTTTAAAATTGGTGATAAAAAATTCATCCATTTTTTAGTAGTACATACATCCCAATTGTATTTTACAGTAGTAATATTATTAACCTGTGTAAACCGCCAAACACCTCTGCCTTCCAATTCACCAGTGGCAACCCCCTCCATTATAAAATACTCATCTACAAACGTACTTTTAATATCAAAGCAAAGGGTATAGGGCAATATACTTTTCCAAGTGTATTTTACTTTTTTTCCAATAGCATTACCATTTGCATTATCCAAAACGGTAACTTTTTTTACACCTTTCCACCAAGTTGGCCATGCTTGTGTATCATATAAAACATCCCACACCTCATTAACAGGTGCATTAAGCTTCCATGTAGTTTCAAATGAGTAAGTATTTAAAGCCAATTTCATATATAATATTATACGTAAAATTTATATCTAGGGGTTTATAACTAATAATTTACTTACCATTTAACCCATATAAATAACCATTTATACAAATATATAAAAATATTTTTTAACAAAAACAATCGTAAATCTTTGAAAAACAAATAGTTAAAAAAGAATAGTGATAATTTACTACCTACTACTATAAAAAATATGGTATCATGTGTTGCATAGTACTAAAATAATACTATCTTTGTGTTGTGATTGAGGAACACCGGATTCAGCAATTGCAAAAAGTATAGCCATGATTAAAACAATTATTTCGAAAAGAGCGTCACTACTCCCTCTCCTTTAGGAGAGGGTTGGGGTGAGGTTAAAATAGTAAAGCCATGAACATTGAGAACACAGCCAGTCAAATGCGGAAAGGAGTTTTGGAGTTTTGCATTTTATCTGTAATAAAACAAGGGGAAGCTTATCCTTCGGACATTATTGATAAAATGAAAGCCGCCAACCTCAATATTTTTGAGGGAACACTTTATCCGCTTTTGACCAGGCTTAAAAACGCAGAATTGCTAACCTATAGATGGGTAGAAAGCAACAGTGGTCCGCCACGAAAATATTTTTCTTTAACAGATAAGGGAGCCGAGTTTTATAAAGAACTTGAGTCTACTTGGTTTGAACTTGCTAACGCAGTAAAAGCACTAACCGACGAAGAGCAACAACATTCTTTTAATAACAATCCTGACAATAACAAAGACAACAACTTCAACAACTCTTAATAAAAGTATAGCCATGTTTTTATTAAGCTCAACCTTAACTAACGAAACAAAAAACTAAAGAGTCATGAAACAAGTAATAAATATAAACTTCCAAGGTAGAGTAGTACCAATAGAAGTTACCGCTTTTGAGTTACTTAAAAATTATACCGAAAGCTTAAACAGGCATTTTGCCAACGAAGAAGGCAAAGATGAAATAATAAATGATATTGAAAGCCGTATTGGTGAACTTTTTCAAGAAAGAATTAAAAACGGAGCTACCTGTATTACAGATGATGATGTAAATGCTATAATTAAAAGTATGGGCAGACCAGAAGAGTTTGCTGATATAGAAGATGCATCAACAAATACATCATCAAACACCAACACTCAACAAGATCAAACAAATTCATCTTCCTCTACCCACACACAACCCACTGGTAGCCGCCGTTTGTATAGAGATGAAGAAAATAAAATACTAGGTGGTGTATGTGCTGGTATTGGTAATTATTTTGGTATAGATGCTTGGATACCACGTATTCTTTTAATAATTACTGGTGTTGGTTTTATTGCATATTTTATTCTTTGGGCATTTTTACCAAGTAGTACAACAAAAGTAATTGGTGGTGTACGTAAAAAATTATACAGAGATAGCGATGACAAAATTATTGCTGGTGTATGTAGCGGTATTGGTAATTATTTTGGTATAAACGCTTGGATACCTAGAGTGTTATTTTTATTACCTTTTATTTCTTTTGTGTTTAATAATGGGCATTGGGATGGATTGTTTGACTTTGGGCATTTTATGAGAGTATCGTTTAGCCCAGGTTCATTAATAATATACATTATACTTTGGTTAGTAATACCCGAAGCTACTACCACAGCCGAAAAGCTTGAAATGAAAGGCGAAAAAGTAGATATAGATTCTATTAAAAACTCGGTAATGGAAGAAATGAAAGGAGTACAAAGCCGTGCCGAAAAATTTGGTAAAGAAGCTACTGCATTTGCAACATCATCTGCACAAAAAGTAAGTAGTGAGGTAAGTGGTATTGCAAAACGAAATAGAAGTGGACTAGGAGATGTAATTGCCATTATTTTTAAAGCCTTTGCATATTTTATAATAGGAAGTATTGGTATTGCAGTTTTAGTAGGCTTATTTGCGGCTTCAATAGCATCAGTAGGTTTATTGCCCCTTAAAGAATTTGTAGTAAGAGATGGCTGGCAAAATGTATTAGCATGGGGTACATTAATATTTTTTATTCTGTTACCATTAATTGGTGCTATTACTTGGATAATTAGACGAATAGCAAAAACAAAAGCCAATAGTAAAATTATACGTTGGGGCTTTATTGCAGGATGGACGTTAGGTTGGGTTTGTTTCTTTGCTTTTTGGAGTGTGTTATTTAGAGATTTTAAATATCAAAATAAAGTAGAAGAAAGCGTATACTTAAGCAACCCAACTGTAAAAAGTTTAGAACTTAGCGGCACATCGGTTACTGATAAATATTATGGTAAAAGATGGTTAAAAATTGAACCATATAATTTAATAAATGAAGATAGTGCGTTAGTTCCTAATATTCAGGTACGAATAAAAAAATCAAGTAACGATAGCTTTAGCGTAGTAATGAATAGAGTTTCAAATGGCAACACTACAAGCCAGGCAAGGGCTTTAGCAGAAAAAATAAATATTAATTTAACACAAAAAGATAGTTTGCTTATAGCTGATAAAGGGTTTGTGATAAATAAAACAGATAAATTTAGAAATCAACACATAATACTAACAGTATATGTACCCGTAGGTAAAAAAATAAAAATAAATAAAAACTTTGGCGGTTGGAATAATGTAGAATTTGATGGGCCATGGATAGATGATGCTAGCCAAAGAGATTGGGATGATGATTACGATAGCTATCAACACAACTGGGGAAAAGGCAAAACCTATATTATGAGAGAAGATGGTTTATACAACTTAGATGGTGAGCCTACTAATGGAAATAGAAGTAACGGCAAAACAAAAGTAAGTATTGGTCCAGGCGGCATAATAGTTAAAGATGGTAATACAGATGTTAATATTGGCCCAGATGGAATTAGAGTAGAAGAAGGTGGAAGTGATAATTATAGATATAATAATAACACAACTACTAATACCACTATCAATTTAAACTCACAAGATTCAATAGCTAGACAAAAAGAAATTGAAAAAGCAAGATTAAAAGATTCGTTATTAAGAATTAAGGAACGCAATAGTAAATTAAATGAAGAAGTAGATAAGCAAATTGAAAAGCTAAATGGCTCGGTTTTAAAAACAGAGATAAATGATGTTGCACTTTTTATTCCAGTAAATACTTTTTTCTTAATGCCATCTACGTTTAATTAAAATATCTAATTGTATATTAAATAGTTTCAATAGTTGAGTTGAAGTTGAAACCAACACAGTGCCGCTAAAAATAGCGGCACTTTTCGTCGGAACGCTATAAGCGGCCTGACGATAAAAGTGCATAAGACGCCTATATACATTAATCCCTTAAATTTGCATTCTCAAAAACTTGTCATAAAAATTTATAAAATGAAAAATACTCCCTTTACACAAAAGCACATTGCCCTTGGTGCAAAAATGGCTGAATTTGCAGGCTACAATATGCCTATAAGTTATACTGGTATTAACGATGAGCATGCTGCAGTACGTAACAATGCAGGTGTATTTGATGTAAGCCACATGGGAGAGTTTATTTTAAAAGGCGAAAACGCATTAGATTTAATACAACGAGTAACTACAAATGATGCTAGTAAATTAACTAACGGTAAGGCACAATACAGTTGCTTACCAAATAAAGATGGCGGAATTGTAGATGATTTATTAGTGTATTGTATTGAAGAAAACAAAGTATATATGCTTGTAGTAAATGCTAGCAATATTGAAAAAGATTGGAATTGGATTAGCGGCTTTAACGATAAGGGTGTAGAGATGCATAACATAAGTGATAAAACTTGTTTGCTAGCTATACAAGGACCAAATGCTACAAAAATTTTGCAGCCACTTACCGAAATGGATATCATGAATTTAAAATACTACACATTTACAAAAGGGGTATTTGCTGGAGTAGAAAATGTATTAGTAAGTGCAACAGGCTACACAGGTAGTGGCGGTGTAGAAATTTATTTTGAGGATAAAGATGGTGCAGCTGATAAAATTTGGGATGCCATTTTTGAAGCAGGTAAAGCAAGTGGTATAAAACCAATTGGCTTAGGGGCAAGAGATACCCTTCGTTTAGAAAAAGGCTTTTGCTTATACGGAAATGATATTAACGACACTACAAGCCCATTAGAAGCTGGCTTAGGATGGATAACAAAATTTGCAAAAGACTTTACCAACAAAGCTTATTTTGAAAAACAAAAAGCAGACGGCGTTACTAAAAAATTAGTTGGCTTTGAAATGATGGATAAAGGTATTGCAAGACATGATTATGAAATTAAAGATGCAGCTGGCAACACAATTGGTATAGTAACAAGCGGTACACAAGCCCCAAGTTTAAATAAAGCAATTGGTATGGGTTATGTAACAACAGCACATGCCGCTATTGATAGTGAAATTTTTATTGCAGTAAGAGATAGATTGTTAAAAGCGAAGGTTGTTAAAGTGCCTTTTGAGTAGTGGATAGTTTTCTAATTAATAATTGACAATGAAGAGTTTTATATTAATGCTAGTTTTATTTTTTGCAACTGCTGCTTACAGTCAAAAATTTAGTAAAACTCTATTTAAAAATACGTCTTGGTTTGCAAGTAATGATGTAAATGGATTTTTTACAAATGATACTGTAAAGCTCATTAAGCACAACAGCTGTATTAAAGCATTTGATGTTAAATATTATTGTGAAGACGAAGAGAAAACAACTAAACATAAAGAAGTTGTTGAGATAAAATTCAAGTCTCGTAAAATTAATTTAATTACAAAAAATGGGAATGGGTGGAATATGAGTACTTTGCCTCAAAGTTGGAGGTTGAAAAAGTCAAGCATCTTAGAGATAAAATTTCACAAAAAAACTTATTTGTTTGTATTACTAGAAATTAACTCAATTAGTGCTAAAACGGAGTATGAACAAAATACACCCACTTTAGAATTAGTTATGGTAAGAATAAAAAATTATCCATTATCCACTAACCAATTATCCATTAATTAAAATGTCCACCATACACCTCACCACATTCATCACAGCACCAATTGAAAGAGTGTTTGATTTAAGCAGAAGTATTAATCTGCATAAAGTTTCAACAGCACATACCAATGAAGAAGCTATTGCAGGTGTAACAACAGGGTTAATAAACAAAAACGAAACCGTTACTTGGAGGGCAAAACATCTTTTTAAAACAAGGCAATACACTAGCATTATTTCCGACATGCAATCGCCACATTTTTTTGTAGATGAAATGCAAAAAGGCGATTTTAAAAGCCTAAAACATGAGCATCATTTTAAACAAGTAGATAATGGCACTATAATGATTGATGTGTTGAATTTTGAAAGCCCTTACGGAATTATTGGTAAATGGTTTAACAAAATCTACTTAAAAAATTATTTGCAAAAATTTATTATACAACGAAACGCCGTAATAAAAGAATATGCCGAAACGGATAAATGGAAAGCGGTTTTATAAGACTACGGTAGTTTTCAAAACTACCGTAGTCTGGTTGTAGCTATCGTTGGGGTGAGGTTTTTCTTATCTTTACCCAATGAGCAAACTGCTACTCACCACACTTAATGCAAAGTATATTCATCTTAATTTAGCCATTCGTATTTTATACGATTTAAATAAAGACGAAGGCAATTTATTTTGGAAAGAGTTTACCATTAAAGAAGATACTAATACTATTGCCGAATATTGTAGCCAGTTTGATGCAGTATGCTTTAGCTGTTATATTTGGAACATTACACCCACATTAAAAGTTGCCGAAAAAATTAAGGCACTAAACCCTACTTGTAAAATTTTATTGGGTGGGCCAGAGGTAAGTTACGATTGGCATGATGTAATTGCACAAGATAGTGTGGACTACATTATTACTGGAGAAGGAGAAATACCGTTTGCTCACTTTGTAAAACATTTTCCTAATGTAGAAGCTACGCCCAATTTAATACGAAAACATAATGGTGAAATTATTTATCATCAACAACAGGTACAATTTAAAGTAACAGTATTAGCCAACAGAAACCCTTATCAATACGATGATGTAAAAGAATTAAACAATAAAGTTTGTTATATAGAAACCAGCCGTGGATGCCCTTATAAATGTGAATTTTGTTTGGCAAGTCTTGATAATAAAGTACGGTATTTACCAATAGACACCATAAAAGACAATTTGTTGTATTTAATGCAACATGGTAAAGTCATTAAATTTTTAGATAGAACTTTTAATGTTAAAAAAGATTTTACGTTAGATATTTTTCAATTCATTTTAGATAATCATCGCCCCGAAAATGTTTTTCAATTTGAAATAACTGCCGATATCGTACACCCCGATATTATTAAATTCATTGACGAAAAAGTACCCAAAGGTTTATTTCGTTTTGAAATAGGCATACAAACAGTAAATCAAAAAAGCAATTTAGAAGTAAGCCGTAAACAAAATTTTGAAAAAACTAGTGGTGTTATTAAGCAGTTAAATCATAAAATTGAAATGCACTTAGATTTAATTGTAGGCTTACCATTAGAATATTGGGATGATTTAAAGTTTAGTTTTGAAAGCACCTTTAAGTTATTTCCGCCAGAGCTGCAACTTGGCTTTTTAAAATTTTTGAAAGGCACACCTGTAAGAGATAAATATGAACAATACGGCTACCAGTTTGATTTTATGCCACCTTATCAAATTATTAAAAGTAATTTTTTAAGTGCTGAAGAGTTACATAAAATTACATTGTTAGAAAATGCCTTGGAAATTTACTGGAATAAAAAACGGGCAGAGCATACCTTAAAGTTCATAACAACAAACCATAGCATATTCAATTTTTTATTGGGCCTAGGGCAACTGTTTCAAACAAAATATAATGCACAGCATTATACGCTTAATAATATTTACACTGTACTAAACGAATATATTACTACTCATTTTGCAAACAATACAGCGTTGCAACAACTTGCTGCTGTTGATTATTGCCTACAACATAAAGTAAAACCAGCCTCAATTTTTTATGAAGAAATAAATAAAGAACAAAAGTTTGAAATAATTAATCAACTGCAATTAAACCATCATAAATACAGGTATACTGCTATTGCTATTGATTTTGATTGGGAAATATTTGTACAAACCCAATGTTTACAACCAGCAAAAAATATTTTACTGTTTGAGTACAACGGAACAAATTTTCCTAATTTAATTAATTACAATGCGACACTAAAATTTACGGAGGTAATATTTTAATTATATAAAAAAACTATTAAGAAATTAAGATAAACTAAGAAAATATCTTAATCCCCTCAATGCCTTAATGGTTAAAAAACATGCTTAATTTTTCTTAATTATTATTGTTTTATTTTTGCCCTATGCAAAACAACAAACCTACTTTACATACTTGCTTTTCGCCAGCACTTTTACATTTATACGATTTAACCAATGCTGTTGTTGTAATTATTGATGTATTTAGAGCTACAAGTACCATTGCTGCTGCATTGCACAATGGTGCAAAATGTATTATACCTGTAGATGAAGTGGCTAAAGCCATTGAAATAAGTAAAAGAATTGATGGCATTGCCGCAGGCGAAAGAGATGGAAAATTAGCGGAAGGTTTGCAACACGGTAATTCGCCATTAGAGTACAGTAGAGATTTTATACAAGACAAAACCTTAGTGTTAACCACAACTAACGGTACTAAGTTGTTGCAAATGGCATTGGATAATAACGCCACAACCATTATAACCGGCTCTTTCCCTAATTTAAGTGCAGTATGTAATTTTTTGGTTGAGCAAAATAAAAATGTGGTATTGGGTTGTGCAGGCTGGAAAGATAGATTTAATTTAGAAGACACTTTATTTGCTGGTGCTGTTATTAATAACATAAAAGAAAACTTCACCATTCATTGCGATAGTAGCCTAACGGCAGAATTATTATACAATCAGCATAAAAATAATTTAATAAATTTTGCACCACAGCTTACGCACTATCACCGCTTGGTAGAACGTTTTGGATTAATAGAAGATATTAAATTTTGCCTAACACCAGATGGTGCAAATGTGTTGCCGCTGTATGAGGATGGGAAGTTGGTGGGTAGATAAAAACATTAAGTTTTTCACAATCTTCTCTTAATCACCTCAAATACCAAAAGTTTTCCTTTACTTTTGCAAATTGCCCTTTTCTGAACCAGTGTTAGCTAAAGGTAAAGGCAATCGTACATCTAACATCTAAAATCTAACATAATTTTGGCTTTATCGCATTTAATTAAACATGTTTACAACAACGGCTCCGATGAAGTAATACGCCGTGGAAAAAAAATTCATTCTAGTGGTTTTGTTGAAATGATAGAAAACGACCAGCTAATGAATAGTGTGGTGTTTAGAGTAAAGGATGATAGCTATGCTACTTTTTATAAAGTGTATATTCAAAAGTTTACCGATGCTAAACTAATTAATTTACGCTGTACTTGCCCCTACAACTTAAGCGATATCTGTCGCCACGAAGCCGCTGCCCTATTGCGTTTGCAAGAAATGGTAGATAAAAATATGTTGGGTAATAGCAATATTCAATACAATCAATTGCATACTGTTGCTAAAATGAAGCATATTGATTTAAAAATGATAAAACTATTATCATCACCAGCTATTTACAATGCAGCAGAAAATATTTTACGCAACGCCAAAGCAAATATTATTAAAGCAAAAGATGAACGAGTAGAGGCCGAGTTAGAATATTTAGGTGAAACATATCCTTTAGTTATTCAAAAAAATGAAGAAAGAAATTTTGACACTTCATGTAAATGTGCAGAATACGAACACCCTTTATGTGAACATAAAATAATGTTGTTTTTGCAACTAGTAAATGCCTATGGTGCTAACTATTTTGATAGCATTCGAAATTGGGATAAAGAAAAAAATAAACTGCTTCAAATTTATGGCTACTCACTAACCGATGATTTAACAGGTAAGTTTGAATTTATTTATAAAGAAGGCAAACCTTTTTTAAAAGTATTAGATACTACAATTAAAAGAGTAAATGCAGTTGCTCCGCAACCTAAGGCAGAACCATTTTTTATGGTGAAAACCCCACAGCAAGAGGAAGATACAGCCGTAGCCGTAGCAGAAAAAAAACTAGGTATCGTTTTTAATTTTAATGAAAAAACATACCCTTATTTTAGTGTTGATGCAATTGCTGGAGAGTGCGATGAAGACAAAAAGAAATATTTAGGCAAAGTAGAAAAGCTTGACCTATCAAAATTTGTTAATGCAGAAGTATTTGATGAAGAGGATAAACAACTGTTACAACAAATACGTAAATTTCAAACTAGTGAAGTAAATAAGTATTTAGATAGAAACTCACCCTTTAGTGGTATTTGGGAAAATATTGTACACAATGAAAATGATGAGCTGCCAGAAGAAACAAAATATTTAATGGCAGAATATCTTCAACCTAAATTAAAAAAATTGTTTGAAGAGCAAACGGCTAATCATTTTGCATTTATACTGCCACCCAAAAAAATATTTAAAACAGAAAATTTAAAGGAAGTAACATTTAGCGACGACCCCATTTCTCCATTATTTAAAGTAATGGCCAATAAAAACCAATTGGAAATTGTGTGTATGGTAAAAGCAGCTAGCAGCACTATACCTTTTGAAAAAAATGAATGTGCAAGTAGCTTAGTTTTTTTGCATGAAAATACATTGTACACTTGGCAAAAAACAGAAGATATTGAACAAGCACAAAAATTTAATGCAGAAGGCAATATTAAACTAAGCAAGGAAAACTGGGCTACCGCTATACAAAAAACTATTTTACCACTTACAAAAGAGTATGCGGTAGAATTTGATAAAAGCTTAGTAAAAGAAGTAAAAGATGTTACGCCAGATATTAAAATTTTATTATTAGAAAAAGGCGATTATCTTTTATTTCAACCTGTATTTAATTACAAAGGGTTTGAAACTGTTGCTAATAATAAGGATACCATTACAATACCCGATGGCGATAAAATTTTAATCATACATCGCAATAAAGAAGTTGAACAAGATTTTTTTGGAAAACTACAAGCCCTTCACTCTTCTTTTATTTTAGATAATGATAGAACAAGTTATATTTTAAAAGGCGCCGATGTATTACGCAACAATTGGTTTTTTCTTTTTGTAGATACAATGAAGGAAAAGAAAGTGCCAGTGTTTGGTTTTGAGGCGTTAAAGAATTTTAAATTTAATACATCTAAACCTAGCACTCACATACATGTTAGCAGCGGATTAGATTGGTTTGATGCAAAAGTAGAAATTGATTTTGATGGGCAACGAGTAGGCATAGATGATATTAAGAAGGCATTGGTAAACAAACAATCTTTTGTGCAACTTGGCGATGGTACGTTGGGTATTTTGCCAGATGAATGGTTGCAACGTTATTCATTACTATTTAAAGTGGGTGATGGTAGAAGCAATCAGTTGCGTTTATCAAAATATCACATGAGTGTGATAGATGATTTGTATGAAAATAGAAATGAAACAGAATTAAGTTTTGAGTTAGATGAAAAATACGAACGCCTAAAAGAGTTTAAAAATATTCCTGAAACCCAGCCTCCTGCTAATTTACAGCCTATACTTAGGCCGTATCAAGCATCGGGTTATCAGTGGTTAAATTATTTAAACGATGTAGGTTGGGGTGGTATTTTGGCAGATGATATGGGTTTGGGTAAAACCATACAAGCATTAAGTATGCTACAGCATTACAAGTCTATCAACAATGGATTAAAAGCAATAGTTGTATGCCCTACCACACTTATATATAACTGGAAAAACGAAATAGAAAAATTTACACCATCGCTTACTTGGCATATACACCATGGTAGTATGCGTAGCCGCAATGCCGATGAGTTACAAAAATTTAATGTAATAATTACTACGTATGGCACTTTGCGTAGCGATATACAAGTATTGCTAAAAATTAATTTTGATTATGTAGTGCTTGATGAAAGCCAGGCCATAAAAAACCCATCATCAAAAGTTACAAAAGCGGCTTGCTTATTAACGGCAAAAAATAGATTGTGCATGAGTGGTACACCGCTACAAAACAATACGTTTGATATTTTTGCTCAAATGAATTTTTTAAACCCAGGCTTGTTGGGTAGTATGGAGTTTTTTAGAAACGAATTTGCTACACCTATTGATAAGTTTGGCGAAATGGAACAAAAAGAGCATTTAAGAAAATTGCTATATCCATTTATATTACGCCGAACTAAAGAGCAAGTGGCAAAAGATTTGCCCGAAAAAACCGAAACCATTTTGTTTTGCGAAATGGAAAAAGAGCAACGTAAAATTTACGAAGCCTACAGAAATACCTATAGAGATAAAATTATGGGTACTATTGATGAGCAAGGTATTCAAAAAAGTCAGTTAACTATTTTACAGGGCTTAATGAAGCTTAGGCAAATTTGTGATAGCCCAGCCATATTAAATGAAGAAGAAAAATATCCTAACGAAAGTATTAAGTTAGAAGAACTAACAAGAGAAATTACAGAAAATATTGGTGATCATAAAGCGTTGATATTTTCTCAATTTTTAGGCATGTTGGGTTTAATAAAAGAAAAGCTTACCGAGAATAATATAAAGTTTGAATATTTTGATGGTAGTACAAGTGCACCCGATAGAGAAAAGGCTATTCAAAATTTTCAAAACAATGATGAGTGTAGAGTGTTTTTAATTTCATTAAAAGCAGGAGGTGTGGGTTTAAATTTAACAGCGGCAGATTATGTGTATATAGTTGATCCTTGGTGGAACCCAGCTGTGGAGCAGCAAGCCATTGACCGTACACACCGTATTGGGCAAACCAAAAACATTTTTGCTTACCGTATGATTTGTATTGATACTATTGAAGATAAAATTTTGCAGTTACAAGAACGCAAACGCATACTAGCAAAAGAATTAATTGCCGATGATAGTGGCTTTGTAAAAGCATTGACTAAAGCAGATGTAGAGTATTTGTTTAGTTAAGAAGAGATAAAATCTTTCAATCTTCTAAACTCCTTGTTACTGTTGGATTGAAATAATACTTTAAAAGCACTAAACATTTCTTTTAGTACAATTGAAATAATACTTTCTTGAGTGTTAGGTTTTGTCATAACAAATCGGATATTTTTTTGAACGTTAAAAATACTCACCCTTTCAAAGCATTGTCAAGAGTGATTTTGCTGATTTTTAGGTTCGGTAATTTCCGAAAAACATACATAGTTACTTAACCGCTGTCATTTGCCAACGCTTATGAAACCTTTGGTGTTTTTTGTAATACTTTATTGGATAAATATCGGGGCTATGTAATAGCTTACCGAAAATTTTGTGTAATAAGTTAAACATGGCTTTTCAGTTTTTTAAAGATATTTATATTAAAAATTTTGCTAGTACATTAGAAAACGCAGAAATATTTACTTTATTGTGTAGCTTTAATGTAAGATATGAGTACACTATCCATCACCACCATACAGGTCAATTTAATTTGGGAAGATAAGGTCGCCAATTTAGATGCTTTTGAGCACAAAATCAATAACATACAAAGCCCTACCGAAATTGTAATACTACCCGAAATGTTTAGCACAGGCTTTAGTATGCAACCTAGCAAACTGGCCGAAACTATGGATGGTGAAACCGTAAATTGGATGAAAAGAGTAAGTGCTCAAAATAAAATTGTACTTACAGGTAGTGTAATAATTGAAGAAGAAGGTAATTACTTTAATAGATTAATTTGGATGCTGCCCAACGGGCAATATGGGTATTACGATAAACGCCATTTATTTGCTTTTGGGCAAGAAGATAAATTTTACACAGCAGGTAATAAGCGTTTAATAGCACAGGTTAAGGGCTTTAAAATTAATTTACAAGTTTGTTACGATTTGCGATTTCCGGTTTGGGCAAGGCAATCACCCCTCTCCCATAGGAGAGGGGATGGGGGTGAGGTTGAGTACGATGTTTTAATTTATGTAGCTAACTGGCCCCAAAAAAGAAGCCATGCTTGGAAAACTCTGCTTTGTGCAAGAGCAATAGAAAACCAATGTTATGTGGTAGGTGTAAATAGAGTAGGTACAGATGGCAATGATATTTACCACAGCGGTAATAGTTTAGTAATTGACCCATTAGGCCAAGTACTTTACCACATGGCAGATGAAGAAGACATTAATACAATTGCTTTATCAAAAGATTTTTTAAATGATGTAAGAGAAAAATTTCCGTTTTGGAAAGATGGGGATGGGTTTAGTTTGGCATAGAATAATCAAAAGTTAAAGTAATCTAAAACTATAAAGAAAGATTTTATGACATTTAATGATTCTGCATCTGAATTCTATCAGTTTATGACTTCAAGAGGCTATAAAAATACAAGAACCAAGAGTAACTATTTGTCTTGGTTGAAGTTCCTTTCACAATCCTATGTTATTGATAATACACTTAACGCTTTAAAAATTGATAATATAGTTGAAAGCGAAAAAATAAAGCGTAAAAGCCGAGAAAAATATACAAGAGAAAAAGATATTAGTGACTTTAAGTCGGCTTTAAAAAAATACTTAGAGTTTATTGAATCGGATTTTGAAGTTGAAAACAACAAACTTATTAATAAAAATATTGAAGATGTAGAGACAGATAAATCATTATCCGTTACGGAAAAAAATGCAATAATACTTTCCCGAGTTGGGCAAGGCAATTATCGAAAGAGTTTGATAAACTATTGGGAATCTTCCTCAATAAATAAATACAACAGATTTGATTTACTTATCGCTTCACATATAAAACCTTGGAAAGATTCCAGTAATATTGAAAGAATAGACCTTTATAATGGTTTGTTATTGCCGCCTAACTATGATAAGCTTTTTGACAAAGGTTATATTAGTTTTAATAAAAAAGGGAACATTGAGTTTTCAAAATTTTTAAATGCAGATGATAAATTCTTTTTAGGAATTAATACAGATGTCAAATTAATAAAAACTGATAAAAATCATATAAAATATCTAGAGTATCATATTGACTCAATCTTTTTAAGATAGTACAATGTAAAGTCTAAAAAGTAAGAATATTGTTTAATAAAAAACAGAAGGCTATTTTAATTATCCATTTTCTCTAAACTTAATATGTCATCTAGAAAAATTTCTACGTCATTTAGCTCTGCTCTATTTGAATCATAAAATTTTTCATACGCTTCATCTTCATTAGATGCTACAATATGAACATTCATAACACACTTAAAACAAATTGATTTTTTTTAGCGATTGATGTAGAGGTGTTAGTTTGCATATTTAGTTTTTTAAGATAATCAAATTAACTACAAGATGTAGAAGAAATAATATATTTATTTTAATTTGTGAGCCATAATTTGCATTATTATTAAATCACAAAAGTGTCCAAAATAAAACTAGCTTACTTATTTCCTCTATTATTATCTTTTATCATCTCCATCACCACCTCCATTTTTCTATCTTTACTTTTAAGTAAGGCATCGTAGCTAGTAGGTACATAAACATCAGGGGTTACGCCAGTGCCATTTTTAGGCACATGATTGTACTGTACTAATTTAAACAATGGTAGGCGTACTCTAAGCTTTGTATTGGGCAAAATAATATCGGGTATTAAAATACCACTATTGCCATGCCAGCCGCCGCCTGTTTCTTCGCCTACTAATGTAATGCCGGGCTGTCCTTTTACAGCATTACAAAATAAGGAAGAGGCAGAAAATGTTTGCCCATTGGTTAGTACATACAAATTGCCATCAAAGTGGTTTTTTGTTTTAGGTTTATACCACTTTCTTTCCCATATACCAAAGTGGTAGTTACCATCGCTTTTCTTTTTGGTGAAGAAAAGTAATCCTAAGTTGTTTAAAAATCTTCCTTTAAAATATTTTGAATAAGGCTTTAACGATTTTGCTACAGCATAAGCACTATCTGCTACTTTAAATTTTTTACGGCTTACATATTTAGTAAGTAAAGTAGATAAGTCCATTTTGCCACCACCATTACTTCGTATATCTAGCACTACATTATTAATACCTGTTTTTTTAATGTACCTAAATGTTTGCCTAAAAAACTTTCGCAACCTTACATTACCAAATGTATTTAACGTAATGATAGCTGTGTTGTTAAGAGTGTCAACTGCTAATGAACGGGCAGTTAATAAACGTTGCTCTTTTGTAGGCTTTGGTCGTTTTACCAAAGGGGTAATTGTATTTTTTTTGCTAGTATCTTTTACAATTTCAAACAAAGGTAGTTTTGTAGTTTTGGTATTGCCTGTACTATCAATATACTCCACATCATAAAATTTGCGTAAGCCATAAATGTTACGATGATAAAGAGGAAAGTTGCTACTAAGCCTTATATAATTTACATTGTTGGCATAACCATCTTCACTTAGGTAGTTAAATATGTCGTTAATAAGAGTAGCACTAGTTTTTCCGTTGATAGCTTTTACAATAGTGCCTCTTTTAAAAATACTGTCTTTACGATTAAGGTTGTTGGTAACAGCCAATGTATCATTCCATACTTTAAAGAATAACGGAAAGCTTGGCAAGCGTTTATCGGCAATCCATTTATTATAACCCTTACTCATCATAAAGCTGGTGTGGCCACAATGTATATTGCTTAATAATGGGGCTAAAACTTTCCAACCAAATTGATGTTCTGTCATACTATCTGTAAGCATAGCGTTGTACCTATCAAAATAGTAATTCATACTATCGGCTGCGGTGTACCAATATAATGCAGGGTGTTTTTTTTCAAGAATATTTTTTAGTAAAGAATAATCTTGTTGTAGTTGTTGCTTACTATATTTTTTATTGGGGTTGTAGTTTTTTGTAACAGAACATGAGAAAAGTAAAATAGTAGTACAACAGATGAACGTAATGCGACGCCACTGAAGTTGAATAAAGATGTATTGCTTAGTCACTAAATAAAATTACACAAATATTAATCGTTATTCCTTTTTTTATTCATGCCCCCAAAACGTATTCCTGCAAATAAATCAAGCGATTTTGAATTAAAGAAGCTGTTAATAAGGCTGCTACCCCCAATAAAAATAGGACCTGCTTTAACTGCAAACCCAACATTAAATTTAGAAATTGCATTATAATTTATGGGTAAATAAACACCTATTTTGTTAGTTTCAAAATAAGGAGTAACAGTATAAGTGTTGGAGTATGTGGCGCTATAAAGGTTTGTTTTTTTTGCAGCATTAACAGTGGCTGTAGCATCTAAATAAAAGTTTTTGTGCAAATGCATACCTGCAGATAAATTTATTGTAGTAGGTAAGCCTACCTTATACGATTGGTCGCCATTAAAATTTCTGGTAAATAAATTAGGTTTAGAGTCTAGGTAGGTTTTTATTTCGTTTAAGTCTAATCCATCTAACTCAGACGGATACCAAGTTTCACCACCAGTAATATCTATTGTATAATTTGCAAATTGGCTGTTGGTTGTTTTATATTTTATGCTGCCTATATCATTGATAGCTAAACCAATTTTGTATTTGTATTTTTTTTCATAACCGTCAGGTCTAAATTCATATACGGCACCTATATCAAACCCAACTCCGCTGCCAGACTTTTTAAAATCACCATTATTAAATTGCTCAATGCTGCCGCTGTTGCCTACTGCAATAGTACCAGTAGTATTGCTTAAAAAAACATCACCACTAATATCTTCGTTTAATGTGCCTTTAAATTGGTTGATGTTGGCAAAAGCATTGGCATAACCCATTAAATATTTAATAGTTGCCCCTGCTTTAATAACATGAGGCGATTTATCATTTATTATTGTAGCGGCAGATACACCAATCTCTGACCAAGCGGTAACACTTAATTTTTGATTATTGTTCGACGCAATACTTTGTGGAAGTGTGCCATCGGTTACATTATTAATTGATTGTAAAAAGTTGGGATCAAACTCTTGTAAATTTCCGGCTACCCTACCTCTTGTAATTAAACCAAAGCTCCATTTTTTTCCTGTATTATACATAACACTTGGCCCTACAGCTTCAGCACTAACATTTAAATTTACAGGAATACTACTGTTGCTGTTAAATACATCGTCAAAAAAAGTACTATTACCATCAAACAAAGTGCTAAACTTAAATGATTGGTTACTATTGGATAAATGCTGATTTACACTAAAAAGGTTAACATCCCATTTGTAATGATTATCTGCAAGATTAGCTGGATTAACGGTGCCTCCTAGTACGCCAGATAAGTTACCTGCTTTTATACCCGAAAAAGATAGTTGTGCTTTGGTAGAATTGCTTACAAAGATTAAAATAGCAATTACTATTGAATGTTTTATTTGCATAGTGTTTTTTATATAGAGATTATAAATATTGATTAATTGCTGCATACTATTTCAAATGATTCCACCCTTGTGCTACTAACTCATGTTTATTACCACCTCTTGTAATAATATGTTTGCCTTTATCTGCTTCGGTTATATAACCAATTATACTTAAGCCATTGTTTTCGTTTATTTTTTCGTAATCGGTTTGGCTTACGGTAAACAGTAACTCATAATCTTCGCCGCCGCTTAATGCACAAGCTGTAGGGTCTAGCTGTAACTTGTAAGCAAAGGCTTTCATGTCTTCATTAAACGGTATTTTATCTTCGTGTATTACACAACCAGCATTACTTTGCTTGCAAATGTGTAATAGCTCACTACTTAAACCATCGCTAATATCCATCATGCTTGTAGGCATAATGTTATGCTTCTCAAAATATTCAATTACATCTTTACGGGCTTCTGGCTTTAGCATTCTACCAACAATGTAAGTTTGATTTTCAAGATCGGGTTGTGCACCTGTTTCTTCAAAAATTTTCTTTTCTCTTTCTAAAATTGTAAGACCTAAAAACGCTGCACCTAAATCGCCGCTTACACAAATTAAATCGTTTAGTTTTGCCCCATCTCTTTTTACAAATTTGTTTTGTGCTACTTCGCCAATGGCGGTTATACTAATTACAAAACCTTTTTGGGTAGATGTGGTATCACCACCCACCAAATCAACATTATATTTTTCACATGCGGTGTAAACACCATCATAAAATTCATCTAAAGCCTCTACACTAAATTTATTGCTTATGGCAATGCTTAACACAATTTGTGTAGGCGTTGCATTCATAGCATAAATATCGCTAAGGTTTACTATTACACTTTTGTAGCCTAAGTGTTTCAATGGTGTATAGCTTAAATCAAAATGTATGCCTTCTACTAATAAGTCGGTACTTACGACAGTTTGCATACCACCATGGTCAATTATAGCAGCATCGTCGCCTACAGAAAGTATGGTTGACGATTGTTTCGTTTCGTTGTTTTTGGTAAGATGGTCTATTAAACCAAATTCGCCAAGGGAAGCTATTTCTGTTCTATTCATTTTTAATGTATGTTGTTTTATCTACTACTTTTTTGTTGTACGATGTTAGATGTACGATGTACGACTGCTTGTATTAAAATCGTACATCTAACATCGTATATCGTACATTTTTTTATTTTCTTGATGAAACGATTGATGCAACAATTATTTTAAGTAAAGTTTCCCCTTCAACATATAACTGTGCAATTAAAGTTTTTTTGTCTTGATTAAATTCAGCTAATAATTCTAAAAAAAATAATGATTCATCTAATTCTTCTTCAACTATTTTTAAGTTATTAATAAAATCAGCATTCGATTTGGTTCTTCTAGAGGCTTTATAATTTGCTCCAACTGAACTACTACTTCTTATTATTTGTGCTTTATAAGGTCTATTAATTTCTGTATTAGGTAATTCCTGAGTTAGTTTAGCAATATTTATTGCAAACAACTTGGTTCTAGTTTTCATTTCGTCTGATGTCATAAAAAATAAAATATTTTGTAAAAAGACGTACATCTAACATCGTACATCGTACATTTTGTGTAAAGATAATATAGGTTTTGTGTAGATTTGATTATGCAACGTAAACAATTTTTAAAAACAGCGTTAGTGCTTAATGCCGCAATTTTAGCAAAGCCTTTAATGGGCTTAACAAAAGGGTTTTTAGTAGCTGATTTTCCTTTAAGCAATAATGATGTTACTTACTATAAAAAAGCCGATGCTCAATATGATGTATTGCGTAAAGGATTTAACAAACGCATTGATAAATATCCTCAACTTATTGCGGTATGTACTTCTACCGAAGGTGTAGCACAAGCAGTAAAATATGCTATAGCTAATAAACTACCCATTGCCATAAAAAGTGGCGGACATTGTATGGAAGGATTTAGCAGTAATAATGGAGGTATGGTAATAAATCTATCTCAACTAAATAAAGTAGAGTGGCTTGAGGATTTTAAAATTAAAGTAGGTCCTGGTTGCACTTTATCTAATTTATACAACAACATTTTACCAAAGCAAAAAATACTACCTGGCGGAAGTTGTGCTGGTGTGGCAATTGGTGGCTTAGTTACAGGCGGCGGCTATGGTTTAATGAGCCGTTTATTTGGGTTAACCTGCGATAGTTTATTGGAAGTAACCATGGTAGATGGAAAAGGTAATATTGTAAATAGTAAAGAAAATCCAGAACTACTTTGGGCTTGTAAAGGTGGTGCTAGTGGAAACTTTGGTGTTGTAACCGAATTAAAATTTAAAGTACATACTGCACCCAAAGCCATGCAAAGCATTCGTTTTAAAACAAAAAATGCTACTGCAAAAAAAGCAGCTGAAATATTTAAGCTTTGGTTTGAGGAAAGTAAATTATTACCCAATGCCTGTTTTAGCGCTTGCCTACTAAATGGAAAAACAGTTTATATTTTATTAACAAACACCAGCAAAGTAACACCTGCTGTTCAAAATTTTATTACTAAGCTTTCGGCCGTAAGCCAAACTACAAGCAAAACCGCTGCTCAACCATTGGTCACTGCATTAAAAACATATTACGGAAGGCAAAACCCAATGAATTTTAAAAATGCATCGGCTGGGTTGTATAAAAGTTTTGATGAAATAGAACCGTTTATTGAAGATGTATTGCAAAAAGTAATTAATGCACCGGGTATGATTTATCAAGTTAATACTGTTGGTGGTGCGGTACAAAATACTGAATTTGAAAAGACAAGTTGCTTTGCCCATAGAGATTATTTTTACTTTAGTGAGTTACAAGCCTATTGGGAAACGCCTACACAAGGCAATAAACTAATGGCAAGGTTTGAAGAAATACAACAACAATTTTATCAAAACAATATTACAGCTCAATACAGAAACTACCCTGATGTAAATTTTAAAAACAGTTTGCAACAATATTATGGCAATAGTTTAGAAAGGTTAAAGGCAATAAAAAAAATGTATGATCCTAATAATGTAATAAAGCATGAGCAAAGTTTATGATAGAACACAGATGACGCAGATGATTATGATAAAATATGATTTTTGAAATAAGTAATGTTGTTTAGATAAAAATCATATTTTATCTTATGCATCATATAAAATCAGCGTTCTACCATTTTGTTTACTCACTAAAAAAACCGTAATTCGTATTTAATTAACCACCAGCTTTTGCAATTATCTGTTATCATAGTAAACTATAACGTAAAACATTTTTTAGAACAGTGCTTACAATCTGTATTGTTGGCTACCAAAAATATTACTAGCGAAATTTTTGTTGTAGATAATAATAGTACCGATGGTAGTAAAACATATTTTGAAAACAACTTTACACAAGTACAATTTATTTGGCTAAACGAAAATGTGGGCTTTGCAAAAGCTAATAATATTGCCGTAGCAAAAGCAACAGGTGAATATATACTATTTTTAAATCCAGATACTATAATTGCAGAAGACTGTTTAGAAAAAGTAATTGCTTTTGCCAAAAGCACTGAAGCTGTTGGTGCTGTTGGTGTAAAAATGATTGACGGTAGTGGTCGGTTTTTAAAAGAAAGTAAAAGGGCTTTTCCTTCGCCAAGCATATCATTGTTTAAAATTTTAGGCTTAGCAACACTTTTCCCTACCTCTTCTACATTTGCAAAATATCATTTGGGGCATTTATCATCAAACCAAATCCACGAGGTAGATGTATTAGCTGGTGCATTTATGCTAATACCCCAAACAATTTTAAATAAAGTGGGCAGCTTTGACGAAGATTTTTTTATGTATGGTGAAGATGTTGACTTAAGCTATCGCATACAAAAAGCAGGATATAAAAACTATTATTTTGCTCAAACTACTATTATTCATTTTAAAGGAGAAAGTACAAAAAAAGGAAGCTTAAACTATGTACGATTGTTTTATAAAGCTATGAACCAATTTGTACATAAGCATTACAAAGGTACTAATGCAGCATTTTTTACTTTCTTAATTAATACAGGCATTCATTTAAGAGCTGCGGTGGCGGCTGTTTCAAGCATTTTTAAAATTAACAAAGAATCATCTTTAAAAAATAAAGCAAACCTTGTTGTTTCTGATGAAAAAAATTATAATGCTGTTGTTGATATTTTAACTCAACACAACGAAACAGTTTTAGGAAGAGTAAATGTTTTTAGTAATGATACAAGGAATACAATAAGCGATATTAATAATATTCAATCGTTACTAAAAAATGATACAGCTATAATTTTTTGTCAAAATCATTTATCTATCGGTAAAATTATTGAGTGGGTTGAGCAACTACCTAAGGAAATTGTAAAACGATTTTATTTAGCTGAAACCAAAAGTATTGTAAGCAGCCACAATAAGGATAACAGAGGCGATAGCATTGGCTTATAATAATTTTTGTAAATCAAATTCACTTTGAGTAACGGTGCTGTAGTTGTTTTTTGTAGCCAACCTTTTTGCCAAATACTCTTGTTCTGTTTGCCCTGGAGTAGGCACTAGCACAGCTTTTTTTTGTAATACTTCTAAATCCATAATGCTGCTATAACCACTTCTACAAATAATTAAATTAGATTGTAGCATTATATCATTTAAATCATCGGCATTTAAAAAATTATAATAATTGATATTTGATGGCAAATTATTTATTAGGACATCACTATTTAACAAGCCTCTTACTAAAACAATTTTTTTACTAGTATTTTTTAACTGACTTAAAATAATGTTTTCAAAAATGGTACGTTGTGGCTCTGGGCCACTTAGCACAATTGCCACATCATAAATTACAGGTAAATCTTTTTTTACAAATCTTGATAATGCTCCAATATATTTTACAGGTATTTGTGGTTTTCTTTTAGGGTGAGATAATTTACCAGCCAAATTGTTTTCACCCTCTACATCTGGCACCCAACATTCAGTAAATTTATTAATGTATTTGTAGTGTAGTTTTTGTATCCATCTTTCAATAAACTTATTATTGGCTTTTATTGTAAGTTGATGGGTAATATAAATACATTTTACTTTTGAGTTGTACAAACCAGGTCTATTATCACTAACTACAACATCAATATTATGTTCAGTAACTACTTTTTGTAGCCAATTGTTTTCATTTTTTATAGCTTTAAATATTTGTGGCAGTTGGCTTATTATTTTTAAGGGTAATCCTTTTTTGGTTTTGCTATATTTAATATTATAGCCTAGTAAATGTAGAAAAGTAAGGTTTGGGAAGGTTTTTTTTAGCAAAATGGTTATAGCTGTATCTGCAGCAATAATTACATTACAATTTTGGGTAATTAAAATGTTAATAATTGAAATACAACGAGTAGCATGACCCAGCCCCCAATCTAACGGAGCCACTAAAACGGTCTTTTTTTCAATATTTATGTTAAGTTTTTCTACCAATTTTAAAACAATGCAATAATTATTTGTGAAAATAGTTTAATTTGGTAAATCTAAATTATGAGTAAAGTAATAAAAATAGGATTGTTGCTATTATTGGTGAGCAATTTGGTTTTAATTGGATGTTCATCATCTAAAAAAAGCCAATGTGGTTGCCCCAATAAGCAAGGTATGGTTGGTTATTAATAAACTAACGTAGTTATAATAAATGAATAAGTCTAAAAGAGATTTATTGGTATTGCTAAACCAAACAGTTATGTCGCCTAAGGCTATTGAGTTTGAGGTGGAGCAACTGCATGACATTTTAAATAATGCAGAAAGCTTTGATAATTTAATTACAGCCCATGAAATTATAAATATTAATAAGTATAAGGTAATTAATAACTACTTAGTATTACAAATATTTCTTCGTTCAAGAAAAGAAAAGCCATTTGTATTTTTAAATTGTAAAAACTAGCTAAGTTTAAGTAAAGCCGCTTTTAGCATACCCAACATTTCATCAATTTCTTCTTTTTTGCAAGTACCCACACTTAGCCTATACCAACTACTATTTCTATTGGCACCAAAAGCATAAAATGGTACTACCGCTAGCTTAGCTTCATTTAAAAGATACGCCGTAACATCGTTTTGGCTTTCTAATAGATGCTGCTCAGCAGTTTTTTTACCTGCTAAATTTATTTGTATAGTAAGATAAATGGCGGCTTGTGGTGCAATAGCATCTACTTCAAAACCTTCAACTTTTAACTGTTGAAAACCTACATATATTCTTCTAAGTCTTTCTTCAATTTCATTTTTAAAATGAGTAAAGTAGGTAGCAATATTTTGTGTTTGAGAAAGATAATTACCAACTGCAACTTGCTCTGCCATAGGAGCCCATGCACCTACATGGCTGTTAATAGCTTTCATTTTATTAATAACAGTTGCAGGGCCTAAAGCCCAACCTACTCTTACTCCTGTTGCTGCAAATGCTTTACTAATACCATCAATAAAAATGGTGTACTCCTTCATTTTAGGGTTAATACTTACAGGGTTGTAGTGTTGGGTATCACCAAAAGTAAGTGTCCAATAAATTTGATCGTACATTAAGTACAACTTCTTTTCATAATCGCCACGGCTTTCATTTTCTTCAATAATTAAATTACAAATAGCCGTTAACTCTTCTTTTGAAAATGTAGTACCCGTAGGGTTTAATGGAGAACATAATGCAAGTAATGAAGCACCACTTAAATGAGGTGCAATTTCATCTGCCGTAGGCATAAAATTATTTTCTAGCTTGCTTTCAATAACTACATGCTCACCTTCGGTAAAGTGTACGTAGTGATTATTGTTCCAGCTAGGTACAGCATAAATAACTTTATCTTCCTTATCTATAATAGCCCTAAAAGCAGAATAAATTAAAGGACGACCACCAGCAGCAATTAAAATTTCATTAGCATTATATTCAATGCCTTCATTGTGTGCAATAAATTTTGAAACCGCTTCTCTTAATGCCAAACTACCTTCAGCCGGAGGATATGTAGTATTTTTATTTTGAAAAGATTCAATAATGCTTTGCTCTAACTCTTGCGGTATGGGAAAAACGGTAGAGTCAAAATCGCCTATGGTATAGTTGTAAATTTTATGTCCTTGCTTAATTTTTTCTTTTATCTCTGCACCCAACCTAACAATTTCGCTGCCAATTAAAGTTTCGGCTAATTGGCTTAATTTGTTTGAACTCATAAACAGTGGTTATAAGCCGCAAAAGTAGGTATTTTTTTTGGAGACACAGATAACACAGGTTTATACTGATTTACACCAATAATGCCTAATAAAACCCGTATCAATCCGTTAAAATCAGCTCAATCCGTGTTTCTCTCATCATTTCTTTTCACCCTCAAAATCTAATATCACCGAGTTTATGCAATAACGTAGTCCAGTTGGTGGAGGGCCATCTTCAAATACATGTCCCAAATGTCCTTTACATTTACCACACATTACTTCTGTACGTTTCATGCCATGGCTATTATCGGGGGCATAAATTATGCTTCCTTTATTAATGGGTTCAAAAAAGCTGGGCCAACCACAACTACTTTCAAACTTGCCATTACTTTTAAATAAAGGGTTTTTACAAGCCACACACAAATATGTACCCACCTCTTTATGGCTATTGTACTTTCCTGTAAAAGCTCTTTCTGTTCCTTTGTTTCTTGAAATTTCGTACACATCAGCCGGCAAAATAGCTTTCCATTCTGCATCGGTTTTGGGTAGTGAGTTGGTGTCTAGCATAATTTTAGTTTTATCTTCATTTACAATGGTGTTTTTTATCGCATTTTTTTGGTTGCAGGCTATAAATAAACAACCAATAATTATTAGTAATATTAAATTTTTCATCTTAGTTAAAACAAGTTTTAAAGTGTTTGGTTTACATACGTTACTATTGCCAATAAAGTTTTTTTAATTATTTCTATAAATGTTAAACAATTTGTAAACTTCCAATTGTATTTTTGCTATCTTCACAAGGATTGAAAGTACTATGTTTAATTTAATATTATTTGGACCTCCCGGCAGTGGTAAAGGTACACAAAGTGAAAAATTAATTGCTAATTATGGGCTTAAGCACTTAAGCACAGGCGATTTGTTGCGTAGTGAAATAGCTGCAAGAACACCATTGGGTTTAGAAGCTAAAAACATTATGGACAAGGGGCAGCTAGTGCCTGATGAGGTGGTAATTGGCATGATAAGCTCTGCATTAGATAATAATCCTGATGCAAAAGGCTTTTTGTTTGATGGCTTCCCTCGTACCAGTGCACAAGCAGAAGCATTAGACAATTTATTGGCATTAAAAGAAGCCGAAATAAATGTAATGTTGGCTTTAGAGGTTAGTGAAGAAGAACTAGTAAAACGCTTATTAAAAAGAGGAGAAACAAGTGGCAGAAGTGATGATACTAACGAAGGAGTTATAAGGGCAAGAATTACAGAATACCATAATAAAACTGCTGTTGTAGCAGATTATTATAAAAAATTCGATAAAGTAGTAATGGTAAAGGGAGAAGGAACGGTAGACGATATTTTTAATGCTTTATGTAAAGAAATAAACGAAAGAAACAACTAAAATAACATCCTGCTAAATGCAGGATTTTTTTTGATATGCAAATAAATAAACTAGAAATTATTTTGGAAGATGAGAGGGTAAAACTAGTGCCACTTTCTATTGAACATGAGGCAGCCTTTATCAATTATGCTTTAACCGAGCCCAACACATGGCAATATAGTTTGGTAAGTCCAGGAGGCAATGCAGATGCCATGAAAAATTATATTGCTTTTGCCGTAAAAGAAAAAGACGAAAATAAATGTTACCCTTTTACAGTAATAGATAAACAAACAAACAGCATTGCAGGCTGCACTCGTTTTTATGATATTGATTTTAATAACAGTGCTGCCACTATTGGCTATACTTGGTATGGCGAAAAATTTAGACGTACTGGCTTAAACCGACATTGCAAATTATTAATGCTTACCCATGCCTTTGAAGTATGGAATTTAGAAAGAGTAGAGTTTAGAGCAGATATAAATAACAAAGCATCAATTAACGCTATGAAAGCTATTGGTTGTGTAGAAGAAGGCGTATTACGCAGCCATGCTACCATACCCAATGGTAGAAGAACATCTATGATATTAAGTATTTTAAAAGAGGAATGGTTTGGTGGGGTGAAAGAAAATTTAAGAAAGAAGATTTATTAAAGAGGTTTGCAGTTTTCTTTTAACCAAATAACAATGTCTTCAAAATGCAATTCGCCTGTGGAGATTTTAATAACTAAGGAATAAATTTCCTCATTGGGTTTTATAATCTCAAATCCTGATTCTTCTAAAATAGCAAGCATTGCTAAAAATCCAGTTCTTTTATTACCATCTACAAATGGATGATTAATAATTAAACTTTCTGCAATAGCCGCTGCTTGTTCAAAAATAGAACTGTATAGGTTTTCTCCACCAAATGTTTGATAGGGTCTAGCAATTGCACTTTCCATAAGCCCACTGTCACGAATCCCATGAGAACCACCAAAAGCTTCAATTGATTTTTCATGCAAATCCAAAACAATCTCCAATGTTATCATTGCGCTAGTTTTTGTAACACATCACCATACTTTGCTTGTGCTTTTTTAAAAAAAGCTTCTGTATCTAGCTTAGATTGACTCAACGTTAATTTTTCTAAATGCTCCAATATTTCAGTAATTGCACTTTCTTCTTGCAATTTTGCTAATTTTTCAAAAGCTAATGCCTTTTTTTCTAAAGTACTCATAGTAGTATATTTAATATCCGAAAATACAAAATCTATTCCACATTCATTTGTAGCTTTGCCAAAACGATTTTTGCACATGAACAAACTTGGCAACTACATCACTGGCAATTGGATAACAGGCGATGGCGATGGACAAACACTTTACAATGCAGTAACTGGCGAAGCAATTGCTGCTGCAAGTACCAAAGGGTTAGATTTTAAAAGCATAATTGATTACGGTAGAAATGTTGGCAACCCTGCATTACGTAAAATGACATTTCACCAAAGAGGCAATATGCTTAAAGCACTGGCACTTCATTTGCAAAAACATTTACCTAAATTTCACGAAACCAGTTATAAAACCGGTGCTACAAAAGCCGATAGTTGGGTAGATATCGAAGGCGGAATTGGTAACTTATTTGCTAATGCAAGTTTGCGTCGCAAATTTCCAGATGATGTAATTTGTATAGATGGTGAAAGCCACAACCTTAGTAAGGGCAATACGTTTATGGGTACACATATACTTAGCCCAAAAGAAGGTGTGGCCATACACATTAACGCATTTAATTTTCCAGTGTGGGGTATGCTTGAAAAAATTGCGGTGAATTTATTAGCAGGTATGCCAGCTATTGTAAAACCAGCTACCGTTACCAGCTACATGACAGAAATTGTTGTACAAGAAATTATTGCCAGCAAAATTTTACCAGAAGGCGCCTTGCAATTACTATGCGGCAGTGCTGGAGATTTATTAAATTATGTAGATAGCCAAGATGTAGTAACGTTTACGGGTAGTGCTAGCACAGGTTTAATGCTTAAACAAACAAAAAGCATTATTGAAAACAATGTGCCGTTTACCATTGAAGCAGATAGTTTAAACTGTATTGTATTAGGCGAAGATGTAACACCTGATACTCCAGAGTGGGATATTTTTATTAAAGAGATAAGAAAAGAAATGACGCTTAAAGCTGGGCAACGTTGTACCGGCATTCGTAGAATATTTGTACCACAAAATAAATTAGAAGATGTACATATTGCACTGGGCAAAGCCTTAAGCCAAACTGTAATTGGTAATCCATTAAACGCAACAGTTCGTATGGGAAGCCTTGCAGGGCAAGCACAACGCAACGAAGTAAAAGAACAAGTGCAAAAACTACTAGCTAGCTCACAAATTATTTATGGCAGTTTAGATAGCGTACAAGTAGTAGATGCAGATGCAGAAAAGGGAGCATTTATGAGCCCTATACTTTTATTGAATGAATTACCTTGGGCTTTAGCCCAAGGGCAAATAAACGCCTCACATAATATTGAAGCCTTTGGCCCTGTAAGTACTATAATGCCTTATACTAATATTGACGATGCAATTGCCTTAAGTAAACTAGGTAAAGGCAGTTTGGTAAGTACTATTGTAACGGCTAATCATGCGGCAGCAAGACAATATGTAATAGGTGCAGCCACACATCATGGTAGAATTTTAATTTTAAATAACGAATGTGCTAAAGAAAGTACAGGCCATGGTAGCCCATTGCCATTATTAGTGCATGGTGGCCCTGGTAGGGCTGGTGGTGGAGAAGAAATGGGTGGCATACGTGGCGTAAAACATTACTTACAACGTACAGCCATACAAGGAAGCCCAACTACTATAACCGAAGTAACACAAGTTTATCAACCTAATGCCAAAGGAAAAGACGGTGGTAAACATCCTTTTAAAAAATATTTTGAAGAGCTTGAAATTGGCGAACAAATTATTACTGCTAAACGTACTATTACTAGTGAAGATATTGACAAGTTTGCTGAACTTAGTGGTGATAAATTTTATGCTCATTTAAAAGAAACCAATTTTGATGGTACCATGTTTACCCACCAAGTAGCACATGGTTATTTTATTATGAGCATTGCTGCAGGGTTGTTTGTAGATAGTTTTGAAAAAAATCCAGTGCTATTAAATTATGGAATAGATGAATTACGTTTTACCAAACCGGTGTACCCCGGTGCACAAGTGTATATACGCTTTACCTGTAAAGAAAAATTACCTAACGATAAACGTATTGTAGAAAACCCCGAAGATTTTAAACGTGGTGATGATATTGAAAAAGGTATTGTAAAATGGCTAGTAGAGTTTTTAGATGAAACGGATGAAATAACTGGGGTGGCTACTATATTAACAATGGTAGCAAGGAAAATGTAAAAAATAAAGGGTTGCTTTTTAGGCAACCCTTTTCAATATCTATTTTTTAAAACTACTCTTCCACCACCTCAGCATTATGTGCATTTTTCAACACACTTGCTAAGCCGTTTACCATGCCATCTTCGCTTTCGTACATTTGGCTACTACCAATTACTTGACCATTACCGGCTTTTAAGTTAAAATAGTGCTTACCATTTTTAGCAACAAGGCGTTCAAAATTGGTGCTGTCTTGTGAGTTTTTCTTTACCGATTCAATACCATTAGTACAACCAGCTTTTGTTGAATACCCTTCGCTACTTAAAATAGTTTGACCGTTATCAGCTTTTAAATTAAACTGATATTCGCCATTACTTCTTGTAGAAATTACAAACTTTCCCATAATGTGTTTTTTAGATGATGAATAATACCTTTAAGATATTAAAAAAACCTATTACGTTGTACGTTCTTGACATTATTTTTCACTAATAGTAAAGATAATTTTATAAACATTATTCAAATTATGCTAAAGCCATAAATTTGCAAATAAATTGTTGGCTATGGAACAGGCTTATGTAAAATCAGAAACACATCAAGGGATAACTTATATCGAATTTTTTCATCCACAAAGCAATAGCTTACCAGGTAAGGTTTTAGAAGACCTTGCAAAAGAAATTCATTATGCAGGTACACATAACGAAACAAAAGTAATTGTATTAAAAAGTGCTAGCAAAAACTTGCCTGCCGGCAAGGCAGGAACATTTTGCAGTGGTGCAAGTTTTGATGAATTAATTGCTATAAAAAATGAAACGGAAGGCTTAAAATTTTTTAGTGGCTTTGCCCATGTTATTAATGCCATGCGTAAATGCCCCAAATTAATTATTGGTAGAATACAAGGGAAATGTGTAGGAGGAGGTGTTGGTTTAGCAGCGGCAGTTGATTATGCCATTGCAACAAATAATGCCGAGATAAAGCTTAGTGAGTTGGCAGTGGGTATTGGACCTTTTGTAGTAGGCCCTGTAGTAGAACGTAAAATAGGCACTAGTGCCTTTAGCCAATTAGCTATTGATGCTACTATGTGGCGTAATGCTGATTGGGCTAAGCGTAAAGGTTTATTTGCCGAAACACATGATACTATTGAAGCCATGGATGAATCTATACAACGATTAGCCAATACCCTTTCTCACTCTTCGCCACAAGCTATGGCAGAAATGAAAAAAATATTTTGGAAAGGCACAGATAGCTGGGATGAATTATTAATTGAAAGAGCTAAAATTAGCGGTTCATTAGTGTTAAGCGACTTTACTAAGATGGCAATAGCAAAGTTTAAGAAAAAATAAAAAATGTGCTGTTTTTTAAACAAACTAGTTTAAGTATTGTTATTGTATCTTTGTAAAACATGAAAAAGCTAATTGCTTTATTATTAATCACCATTTTTGTAAGCAGTGTTGCTGTAAAATTGTATAAAGATTTTACAGAATTCAATGATGTTGCTATTTCAATATTAGAAACTGACGATGATAGCACCCAAAAGGAAGTAGAAAAAGAAAAAAATTTAAAAAAAGACAAATTTAGCCTACCTATTATTAATTTTTCATTATCTGGGTTATCTAGAACTCAAAAATTTTACATTAAAAGCTTTTATTTTTTGTCCAACCCAATATTAATTAAAGACATAATCCCTCCCAACGCAGCATAGTTGCTGTTTTCTATTTATGCCCTTTCGGCAATTTCATTATTTATTTACTGTTTTATATAATTTATGACAAATAAAAGTTTATTTGCGAATGCAGGTAAAGATATACCTGCAGGTTTAGTAGTTTTTTTAGTGGCATTGCCGTTGTGTTTAGGCATTGCCATTGCCAGTGGCGTACAAGAAATTCCCTTAAGTGGCTTAATTGCAGGTATTATTGGAGGGCTTGTGGTGGGTGTGTTAAGCAATTCACCATTAAGTGTAAGTGGTCCTGCGGCTGGATTAGCTACATTAGTGGGTGGTGCAATTGCAGCGTTAGGCGGAGTTGAAAATTATAGCATGTTTTTGTGTGCTGTAGTTTTGGCTGGCATTATTCAAATAGGGTTAGGAGCATTAAAATTAGGAGGTATAGCCAATTATATACCCAGTAGTGTTATTAAAGGAATGCTTACTAGTATTGGTATATTAATTATTGCAAAACAACTACCACATGCTTTTGGTAGAGATAGAGATGACAAGGGAAATATCACAGAGCTAATAGAGTATGGTAGTGAGGATATGCATGAGCTATTTGCACCTTTACAACATATAGAAGTTGGTGTTACAATTATTACAATTATTTCTATTTTAATAATGTTGTTTTGGGATAAATCACCTCTAAAGAAAAAATTGCCTTTTATCCCTGGTGCATTAGTAGCTGTTATAGTTGCAGTAATAATAAATCAAATTTGGATAGGCATGGGCTCTAAATTGAATATAATAGAACAATCACATTTGGTAAATCTGCCCATAGCAAAAAGCCCAAAAGAATTTTTTAGCTTTTTTACATTACCCAACTTTAGCGGCTTTACAAATGGAACGGTTATTATGTATGGTTTTATAATTGCATTAATAGCATCATTAGAAACATTACTAAGTATAGAAGCCGTTGATAATCTTGACCCAGAAAGAAGAGTAACCAATACCAATAGAGAATTATTTGCACAAGGAATAGGTAATACAGTAGCTGGTTTAATTGGAGGCCTGCCTATTACTAGTGTTATTGTACGTAGTAGTGCTAATGTAAATGCTGGAGGAAGAACAAAACTATCAACTATTTTTCATGCTTTTTTATTATTGG
>JAGNRZ010000229.1 GCA_017988335.1 Ferruginibacter sp. | reverse complement strand
GAAAAAAGTAAAAAGGTAGCATTATCCACAAACGACGAACGAAAATCTTCTGAAAATTGAAGTGAGTCGTTTAGTGGATAATGCGGTGTATTTTTGTTACCGAATTACTAAACATTTACAAGCCTGAGCTTGTCGAAGGCGGGTTGTAGTGGTAATAGCCCGGTTTCGACAAGCTCAACCTGACAACTTTTAAAGCATAGATTCATTTCTGATTACTTCTTTGTAGATAAATACTTTATTACTGCATAGCTAAACACCCAAGCTACATAGCTATACATTATCGCTTTACTTTTTTTAATTGTTTTATCATTTTTACAGGGTGATGAAACCAATACTGCTTTTTTTACTATGCATTGTATTACTGGGCAACATAGCTGCCCAGCAGCTACAAAAAAAAGAACTGCTGTACAAAGGCCTGCAAAACAAAGCAAACCATTGGGAGCTAGTATTTGAAGATAAAAAAAAGAAGCCTTGGTATTTTAATGTGCAGCACAGCAATACAGCTCCTTACATTTTTTATACCACCGATGTGGATGGTAGCTTAAAAGAAAATGAAAAGATAAAGGGCAGTTGGTTTTGGATAAGCTATACAGTATTGGAGGTTGGTAAGGTGGCAGAGAAGATGATTGTTAGGGCGGAAGCTGTAAAAAATAAGTGAACTAATTTATTAAAATAAAAAATCAATTATGAAAAAAGGAATATTATCGGTCGTTGCTTTGCTTACAGCATTAATCGTAACTGCACAAACGGAATGGGCAAAAAGTAGGCTTACACTTAATTATGGACTTAGGTATGATTATATTTTTTCTTCTCAAAAAACAAACACATCATCATCTAATACTTTGTTTGGTGGAAACGGACATTCAGTAGGTTTTCGTTATGGTAGAGGGTTTCTAAATGAAAAAAGCTCAACAAATTCTACAGATAAAATTAAACCCATGCTTGGGTTTGCTTTTGATTTGGGGTTTCAGTTTGGTAAAACCAGTACTAAAGATTTAGAAGCATTTGCCAAAAGCCTCACAGCTCCTGTAAGTTATAAAATTGCCCAAAGCAGTGTTAACTGGAAGCAGGTGGTAATAATGGGAGGCCCAATGTTGCGGTTAGGTAAAAGAAATAACGGACTTCAACCTATTGAAGTTTCTGCAACAGCGGGGGCAGCACTTAAATTAAAACCTAGAAATATTATTATTGACAAATATGATGGACAAGCAAAATTAGGTACCGTATTTAATACAACTGAAAAAGGAACTCTATTTGCTTGGCAGGCTAATGTAAGTGTACCATTTGCTAAATTAAGTAAGCGATTGAATTTGTGTTTGGAAGCTGGATATGGGTTTAATGGGGGAACAGTAGGTGTTACATTTAGATTGGGAAAACGTAATACTGGGTTGTAAAATTTGTATTAACAGGGAAGCTGAAAACTGTATAAAAGAGTAGGCTAAATATTAAACTATAAAAATATTAAAAATGAAAAATTTAACTCTTTTTTGTTTTTGCCTTCTTTGTATTTCTAAATTTAGTTTTGCTGAAAAAGTAAGAGTTCTAGATAGCAACGGTAAGTCTATTGGTATGTGTGATAAGGGAGTTTGTGCAGGTCTTTGTTGTGGATATTCATGTTCACAAAGAGGTAGTAAACCAACAAAAAAGGAATATATAGAAAGCTTGAAAGGATTTACTGTAAAAAGAATAAAGGGAGAAATTCAATTTTATAATGGTAAAGATATGTTTGCAAGATTCAAAGCTACAGATGCAAATGGTATATCTTATGAAAAGGACATAAATTTTGCAAAATCAAATCAACCAAATAAAATTAAATCTGACTAATTGTTTTTTTATTACAGGTCATGAGTTTTTATTCATTTGATAAAAAATCTGGGTACAGGTAATAAAACGGGGTAGCCGAAAACCGTCTAACAGTGTAGGTAATAATTTTAAATATAAAATTTAAACAATGAAAAAATTAATTCTATTTTGCCTGTGTTTTCTTTGCATTTCTCAATTTAGTTTTGCTGAAAAATTTAGGGTATTAGATGCTAAAGGCAATTTTGTTGGCATGTGTGATGGGTCAGTTTGCGGAGCTCTTTGCTATGGGTATTCATGCTATATTAAAGGCAGCAAACCTACTAAAACGGAATATGTAGAAAGTTTGAAAGGACTTACAGTAAAAAGGATAAAGGGAGAAATCCAAATTTATAATGGCAAATATATGTTTCTAAAATTCAAATCTTCAGATTTAAAAGGGCTTGAATTCGAAGCAGAAATAAAATATGCTAAGTTGAACCAATTAGATAAAATAAGAGTTGATTAGGTTTCAATTCTTCAAATATTGTTTACTAATTTTTACAATTTACAACTTTATTATTATGCTCTTTATGTATTTAAGTATAATTAATTACCATGAATTCTAAAAAAACGAAAAATGAAAAAACATATAATTTTAATGATTTGTAATTTTATAAGCTTGTATTGTATTGCTCAGAAAACCAAGCCGCAAAAATGTTTAAATCCATTAAATAAAAATACTACTGTAACTACTTTAATGGATAGCACTGGTAAAATGGTTATAGCAAGAATTAGTAAAAATGCAAAAAAAGGGGAAAAAGTAGTATTTAATGATAAAAATTTAAGAGAAGCATTACAACATTACAAAAAAGAAAAAATAAGTAATAAAGACTTTATTGATTTGAAAAACAAATTGATTAAACTTAAAGATAACGAGACTTCTGGAACAGAATTACGATGGCCATGGAAATGTGATGTGTACTGCCGTATCCACCAAGACTGTGAACATTCTACGTGGATAGGGTTTTGGTAAAAATGAAAACAACTATACTTTTTATAACTTAAACAATCAAATTTTCAATTTTATTAAAATGTATTCATACAAATTAATTTTCTAACCAAAGGGGAATGAAATTAATCATTCTCCTTTGGTCTTTTACAAACAGCTCACAAACCCATGCATCTTCTTCAAAAATCGATGCAGATCATTCATACTCCTTACATCATCTACAATTAGTAAAAAGTTTTTGCCAGTTTGTTTTAATTTGGCCTTGTTGGTTTCTTTTTGCAAAAACACAATCATTTTATTAAAAAGGTCGCTGGTAAAATAGGGGCTATCGGGGTTGCTTACAAAAAAGCATTTGAGTGTATCGTTCTTTAATAATATTTTTTCAAAACCTAAATCCACCGCTAGTTTACGGCATTTTACGGTGGTAAATAAATCTTCGGTTTGCAGTGGTATTTTACCAAACCTATCCGTCATTTCTTTATGAAAATCGTTTAGCTCTTTTTCATCTTCACAATTATCTAATCTACTATAAAGCGATAAACGTTCAGCAATACTTTCTACATAGCCATCAGGTATTAAAATTTCCAAGTCGGTATCAATGGTACAATCGCTTACAAAATCATCTTGCTGAGAAATTTCTGCTGCGTATAAATCTTTAAATTCTTTTCGTTTTAATTCTCTAATGGCTTCGTCTAATATTTTTTGATACATTTCAAAACCAATTTCTGCAATAAAACCACTTTGTTCACCACCTAATAAATTACCTGCACCTCGTATATCTAAATCTCTCATAGCAATTTGAAAACCGCTACCTAAATCGCTGTATTGCTCTAGTGTAGTTAAGCGTTTTCTACTATCGGGCGGTAATGTACTC
>JAGNRZ010000228.1 GCA_017988335.1 Ferruginibacter sp. | reverse complement strand
AAAACATCTTAACCTTTGAAACCATTAGTAGTAATACCAGCTAGAGGAGGCTCAAAAGGCATTCCTCAAAAAAACATAAAGTCATTAGCAGGTAAGCCTCTATTGCAATATAGCATTGAAGTGGCCTTGCAGCTTTTTAATGCAAAAGATATTTGTGTATCTACAGATGATATTGAAATAAAAAAAGTAGCCGAGCAATGCAATATTAAGGTACCATTTTTAAGACCCCCAAACTTAGCAACAGATACAACAAACACTAGAGATGTACTTTTACATGCTGTAGAATTTTATAAAGATAGTGGGTACAATACACTTGTATTGCTTCAGCCCACATCTCCTTTTAAAACAAGTGAGCAAGTAAAACAAGCCCTTCAGTTATTTACATTAGATGTAGATATGGTAGTATCGGTTTATGAATCTGAGGCAAACCCCTACTATAATTTATTTGAAGAAGATGTAGATGGATTTTTACATCAATCAAAGCCATCAAATATTACACGTAGGCAAGATTGTCCAAAAGTATATGCATACAATGGAGCCATATATATAATTAATATTGATAGCCTGCTGCAAAAGCCCATTAATCAATTTCAAAAAATTATTAAATATAATATGGATAAAAAATCTTCCTTAGATATTGATACTATGGAAGATTGGCAACTGGCCGAATTTTATTTAAAGCAACAATAAAAATGAAGAGCATAAGAGTTATTCCAAGGCTTGATATTAAAGGGCCAAACCTTGTAAAGGGCATACATTTAGAAGGGTTAAGAGTATTAGGTAAACCTGAAGATTTTGCTCAATACTATTACGAAAATGGGGCCGATGAATTATTTTATCAAGATGTAGTGGCTAGCCTTTACGAAAGAAATAGTTTAGGTAATATTATTACCGCTACGGCTAAAAAAAATTTTATACCACTAACGGTTGGTGGCGGCATACGTACAATTGAAGATATAAAAAATGTACTACGTGTAGGGGCAGATAAAGTATGTATTAATACAGCCGCTATTAAAAATCCACAGTTTATAAAAGAAGCCTCTCGTAAATTTGGCAGCTCTACTATTGTAGTGGCTATTGAAGCTATTAAGCAACCCGATGGTAAGTATTTTGCTTTTATTGATAATGGTAGAGAACATACAGGCGTAAATGTATTGGATTGGGCAACACAAGTACAAGAATTAGGGGCTGGAGAAATTGTAATTACATCGGTAGATAATGAAGGTACAGGTAATGGCTTTGATATAGAACTCACCAAAAACATAGCCACTTTAGTAGATATACCTGTAATTGCACATGGCGGCCCTGGTAAATTGCAAGATGTTGCCCATGTAATTACAGAGGCAAAGGCAGATGCGGTTTGTGTTGCGGCTATGCTACATTACGATTTTATTGCCAATAAAATGAGTAATATGGAAAATAGAACCGAAGGAAATGTATCTTTTTTAAATAGCGGACGAAGTACATTTGGAAAAATTGAGCCACATGATATTTTGCAAATAAAAAATTATTTAATTGATAATAATATAAACTGTAGAAAATAAGGTTATGAGCAAAAAAGTAGTAATTATCGATTATCAATTGGGCAATTTATTTAGTGTGCAGCAAGCCTGCACTTTTTTAGGTTACCCAGCCATTATAAGTACCCAAGCAAAAGATATACAAGAGGCAGATTATGCAATATTGCCAGGCGTTGGCGCTTTTGCAGATGCTATGAGTAATTTAAAAACATTTGGCTTAGATACCGCTATTAAAGAGTATGTAGCTACTGGCAAGCCTTTTATGGGTATATGCTTAGGGCAGCAACTAATGCTTACAAAAAGCGAAGAGTTTGAAGATGCTTATGGTCTAGGATTTATTGAGGGGAGTGTAAAAAAATTTCCGGTACAGCATATTAATGAGCAAGATTATAAAGTGCCTCAAATACAATGGAATACCATTGCCCAACCAGCAAATGCAAATTGGGCAAGCTCTCCCTTAGCGAATTGCAAAACAGGCGATTATTTTTATTTTGTACACTCTTACTATACCGATGTACAAAACCCAGCCGCTGTATTAGCTACCACTAAATATGGTAATTTAGAGTATTGCTCAGCAATACAACATAATAATATATTCACTACACAATTTCATCCCGAAAAAAGTGGTGAGTTTGGACTAGAAATTTATAAAAATTGGTTTAATCAAAATAAATAATAAACAATGGAACATAAAAACACTCACCAACGTTACAGCCTACCAGCTGAAGTAAAATTTTGTAAAAAATGTACAATTTCAAATCAAAGACCACGTATAATTTTTGACGAGGAGAATATTTGCTCAGCCTGCAGATTTGCAGAGTTTAAAAGAGATAAAATCGATTGGAATGAAAGAGAGAATGAGTTAAAAAAAATGCTTGAAAAGTATCGTAAAAATAATGGCGAATATGATGTAGTAGTACCTTGTAGCGGCGGTAAAGATGCTGCCTATATTGCACATGAGCTTAAGCATAAATATGGAATGAACCCACTAACTGTAACATGGGCGCCTCATATTTATACGGATATAGGTTTTCAAAATATACATCAAATGACAAGAATAGGCGATTTGGCTAATATTACAGTTACTCCTCCAGGGAAAACCCATAGAAAGCTAACTAAACTATCTTTTGAAATACTTGGAGATAATTTTCAACCATTTATTTATGGGCAAACTAATCTTCCATTACAAATTGCTGTTAACCATAAAATTTCATTAATTATGTATGGTGAAAATGGAGAAGTAGAATATGGGGGAGATATGAAAAACGCTTTTTCTCCTACAAGAGATTATAGAAGTGATCATAAAAAACATTATTTCTCTGGCCTTGGTCCAGAAGATTTGGTAGAATATGGTATTAATGAAAATGACTTAAAACCGTATATGCCGCCATCAAACCAAGCATTAGATGCTAATAATACTGCAATACATTTTTACGGATATTATAAAAAATGGATACCGCAAGAAAATTATTATTACTGTGTAGAAAACACTGGATTCAAAGCTAATCCAGTACGCAGTGAAGGTACCTATTCAAAATATGCGTCATTAGATGATCAGTTAGATGGGTTTCATTATTTTTTGAGCTATATTAAATTTGGCATAGGAAGATGTACTTCAGATACTGCTCATGAAATAAGAGATGAGCATTTAACAAGAGAAGAAGGACAAGCTCTGGTAAAAAAATTTGATGGAGAATTACCAGTAAAATATTTTAAAACCTTTTTGGAATATTGCGATATTACTGAAGATTATTTTTGGGAAGTTATTGATAGCTGGCGTTCTCCACATTTATGGGCAAATGTTAATGGCGAATGGAAATTACGACATAATGTAAATAATGATGGTGTTGATGACAAATAAAAAATTAGACTTTTCAACTGCTCCAAAATTTATGCAGCAGTTTGAAAATGACAATATCGACGAGTTAGCTAAACTTAAATATGGAAAATGGTATTTATGGCAAATAATAAAAGTACCACTTTTTTATTTTTTGTTGCAAGAGAGTGATCAGCAACAGACTTTAGCAGCTCCTAGTAAATCGGCAGCGGTTAAAAAAATTATAAGTTTATATAATGGCCTTTTAAATCTTTTCGGGATAATCTTTTGTGTTTCAAAGCCCAATTCAATTTTATGTGTTACCCATTATGTTG
>JAGNRZ010000227.1 GCA_017988335.1 Ferruginibacter sp. | reverse complement strand
CGCCCATAAGTTTCAGCCATTTTTTGAAACAGAAACGGAGAATTTATTTGAATATAACCTGGGGCTTTTAAATGTTGTGTTAGCTGCCTTAAAGCTTAAAAAGCAATTTGAGCTAACCATGGCTTATCATAAAGCATCACTTGATTATATGGATTTGCGAAATGATAAAGCCATTTCGGACATAAAATATTACCAGGTTTTTGCTGAACGGGTAGGAAACATGCCTAACTTATGTGCGCTGGATTTGATATTTAATGAAGGAACGAGGAGCGGAGAGATTATTGTTTATATGGGCTAAGATTCCGTTTTACTCATTAATTGAATAGTACTCATAAAAAATGAGTTTTGAATAATTTGAATACCTAACAATAAAGTTGTAACAGCAGGTATAACCAAACGAAAAGTTTGTGAGGGATATAATTCTCCAAAACCAAGGCCTTGCCATTTAAAAAATGAAATCAGCGAAAGTGTAATTCCTGCTACTATTAGCAATCCTCCAATTAGCAAACCACGCTCAAGAGAAATATACTTAAGAATTGATGGCTTTTGAATTTCGGGAAAAAGTTTGTTTACATACCCATAAAGTTTAGAGAAGGAGTAAACATAAATAAGTTGTATGCCCGAAATTGTAAAGAACGAGGCATATAACAAGGTATGGATATCTAGTTTAACTCGGCCAATCATTATAGGTGATATTATTAGTATAGTGGATAATACCAGCCCAACTACAGCTAAAAACAAACCAGGGTAAAAAAACAGCCAACGGGGGCTGTAAATAAGTAAAAATCTTAAGTGTCTCCATCCATCGCGCCAGGTATTTAAATGGGGCTTTCTATTGCGGCCATCTTTTTTTAGTGTAGTTGGCACTTCTTCAATGCGTAACTTGTGCAGTGAACTTTTAACTACCATTTCTGAGGCGAATTCCATGCCGGGTGTGCGTAAGTTAACGCTAAGCATTTTTTCGCGGTTAAAGCCCCTTAGCCCACAGTGAAAATCGTTTACTGGTATGCTGAAGAACAATCTACCTATAAATGAAAGCACTGGATTGCCCAAATATCGATGTAAAAAAGGCATGGCGCCGTCATCTATCCCCCCCTTAAACCGGTTGCCAATAACAAAATCCACACCCGATCTTAGGCGTTCAACAAAAGGTTCCAGATTTTCAAAATCATAACTATCATCTGAATCCGCCATTATTATAAATTTCCCATGCGCCGCCTTTATACCTCCTAAAAGAGCGCTACCGTATCCTTTCTGTTCAATGCGAACAACTCTGGCTCCTAACCCCTGTGCAAGCGGTATTGAGTTATCTGTGCTTCCGTTATCGGCAATTAATATTTCGGCAGAAATTTTTGAACGCTCAATAAACCTCTTTGCTTTATTAATACAGGTAGCCAATGTCATTTCCTCGTTAAGGCATGGCATTAAAATTGTAAGTTCGGTTGGGGTATTATTCATTTAAATGGCGGCTAACAAATTTTGATTGAAAAAATGCAATAAGAACAGGGATGGGCAGCAGCCATATTACTCTACTTTGGTAGCGCGCTACCACACCAGAAAGCCCGGCACATATAAAGGCATTTAAAATTAATGCACCTATTATAAATACTGTAATGTTTCTAATGTTATTACTTATTGGCAACGGCACTAACAGAAAAAGTAATGAAGCAAATAAAGAAATGGCGCTTACATACTTTTGCATATTGTTTAATAATGTATAATCTAATCGGCCCCCATATTGTTTCGATGCCTGGTAAGCCCTAAACTCGTCCTTAAATATAGATTTCACTGCTAAATTAGCTGGTTGATCATCAGGCAATCTAGGCGTATCGCCGGTATCAAATGTAAAAAGTTGCTGAAATCCGTTACTGATAGATTTGATAATAAGCTTTTTTAAATACTTAGGGGTAGTAAGCATATCTATTATAATTGCATTGTATTCGGCTTTGTTCGCTTCCCATCCACCTGTTTTATAAAGTGGGCTGTTATCAAAATCCCAAAGAAAGTTTGCAGGTATATTCTCTTTGTAGGCGCATATTTTATATTTCTTTGTCTCACAGGTTTCGTCTAAATATCGATCTAATAAACCAATTTCCAAAAAATGCCCCATTAAAAAAACATGCGAACCATTTGGTGGAGAAAACCCCTTCCCGAGGGTTACACTGATCACATTATTTAGTAAAGCCGAGGTAATCAATAAGGGAAGAAAAATCAGCAAGTGGCGTAAAGCGTTTTTCCTCAACTCAATTGATTTAGATATAAAGGAATACAGGTAGTACAAGACAATTAATCCAAGAACAAGCAGCAAGTGTGAATTATGAGACGCTATGCCTATTACGCTAATAATAAATAGCATGAGTATTTGCCGTGGCAATAACTTGTCGGAAATAAGAAAAATAATTGTAGCAATAATAACCACCGGAGTGAAAATATCCGGGATAAGTTGTGATACGTTTACAGAAGCTCCGGTAAAAAAAGTAATAAGAAAAACGTAGCTAATAAAAGCCAATACAAGCTTTTTGTGCGATGTAAAAAAAAGGGAAAACAGAGTATAGAAAACATAAGATACCATTAACCCCTGGACATAAATTACAAACCATAGCGACTCTAGCATACTTATATAGCGGATAAATAAGCCATACACTATTGGTCTATCGCCGGGCATAAAAAGTTCGTAACCTGAAAAAATATAAGTGCCACAATCTGGAAATAGAAAAGGGAAATTATTGTAAAACCCCATAAAACATAGCAATAGTGTTGCGACAACAAGAATTAATGGCGTGTAAAAGCGGTTATTGCTATTCAAGGTTGCATATTTATTTTAAACAAATATTAAATTCCAAACTCAACTTTCCAACTAATTACCGGTACTATGCCTAAATTGGTTTTTGTTTCAATCATTTGAGTGTCCGGATTGTAAATGCGGGCTGCTACATTATTCCGGTTAATAATATTTTGGGCATCGAACGACCAGATCCAGGAGTATTTCTTTTTGTTGCGGCGGAAACTTACGCCAAAATCAATACGGAAGTAGTCGGGTAGTTTTTCCGAAAATGCTTTGCTATCCTGGTAAACAGTTTCGTTGGCTGCTTTCGATTTTTCTAAATCAACCGGTGTTACGCGGTTACCTCCCCGGTAGATTATTTTGGCGTTTATACCTATAATATTGTTCTTCTTTTTGCCAACTACAAATTCTTTACCCCCAAGGGCATTAATTACGTAGCCTACATTATAGGTAGTGTTTCTCCATTTACCATCGGCAGCTCTATATTTCGAATTGAACAAGGAGGTGGTAAACATGAAGAAATAGTTTTTCGAAAAAAATTTCTCTATAGTTAACTCCAATCCGTAGTTGTAGCCTGTGCCTTTGCTTGACAAAGGAAGATTTACAAAGCCATCGTTATAATTTAAGATGGAAAATGTGCGGTTTAAAGAATCGACCCCAATTGGAACATTGAAAAGATACTGGCAGTAAATTTCTGTTTTTAGCCTGAAGTCTTTAAAAAAGTTGAAGTTATAGCCTGCTACCACGTGTAAAGCTCTCGAAAAATCGAGGTTTTTATTTGGGTAGCTGGTGCCTGTGCCATTTTGTTGGGCATAAGAAACGTAAGTAGATATTGCGTCTATGCGGCTATGCAAACCCATCCCTAAACTGAGCGATTGTTTTACGGTAACGTTATATTC
>JAGNRZ010000078.1 GCA_017988335.1 Ferruginibacter sp. | reverse complement strand
GGGGATGATGGATAATGAAATAGAATTGGTGTTTGATTATCCGGCTAATATTGCACAGCAGTTACTGAATAATGAGATTGATATAGGCCTGGTACCCGTAGCGGTTTTACCGGCAATGCAGGAGTATCATATAGTTGCCGATTACTGCATTGGCTGCAAAGGCGAAGTAGCCAGTGTTTGCCTGTTCAGCAATGTGCCCCTGCATGAAATTGATACGATATTACTCGACTATCAAAGCAAAACCTCAGTGGCACTTTTAAAAATATTATTAAAAGAACATTGGAAGATAAGCCCAAGGCTGGTTGCTGCCGAAAAGGGCTTTGAAAAAAATATTGGCGGCACAACTGCCGGTCTTGTAATTGGCGACAGGGCATTTGCACAGCGCCTTACCTCAACCTTTCATTACGATCTTGGGCTGGCATGGCAGCAAATGACGGGACTGCCCTTTGTTTTTGCAGCATGGGTAAGTAATAAAAAAATGACGACAGCTTTTAGTGCAGCTTTTAATAAGGCGACAGCATTGGGGTTAGATCAACTTGATACCATTGCAGCTTTAAATCCTTATACAGATTTTAATTTACTGGAGTACTACAAAAAAAATATTTCTTACACTTTTGATGAAGATAAAATGAAGGCATTGCAAAAATTTCTGCAATTATTGGGCTGATCTAATACCTAATTTCTTTTTTAAAGTATTTATAACCGGGGCGGAATCGGGGGTTAATTTAGAATACCAAACACATACAATGAATGTACTGCTGTATAAAATTCCTTTACAAAAAATACCTGCCCAACCTTCCAGTTGTTGTGTAACAAAATAGGTAACCGCAAATAATGTCGGTGCCATTATTATAGCCCAAAGCGTATTTATTGAGAATGGCTGCATTTTAAATTTTTTCCATAAAAAAACAAGCCTTATGATATTATAAACGGTATAGGCCACAAAATTAGAAATACCTGCACCAACAATACCAATTCTTCCAATCAAAAAATAATTCATCGGCGCTATCAGCAACAATAAAATAATCCCGGTTAAAAATTCAAACCGCCAGAAATTGGAAGTGGCAATTATTTGCCCGTTTACACCGGTGCCCATATCCACAATTAATTTTAAGCCGTAGAATAATACCACGAATTTACCTTCCAGGAAAATGGGATTCAGGTTTAGAGCTTTTATACCATCATCATAACAAAGCCAGATATTGCCAAATAAAAAAAGGCTGATGAGCAGCAGATTTATACTGCTTCGTTTGTATAATGTGCTGATAGCGGCATAATTTTTCTCTCTCCATGCCTCAGATAAAACAGGAATTGAAATAGCGATGACACTGCGTTGCGGTACCTGGATGATATTACTGATATAAGTGGAAAAAGCAAATATACCAATTGCGGCTTGTCCTATTTTACTGGATATGGTAAGGCTGTCGGAAAGTGCGGCAGTGGTGGAAATGGCAACACCTGCAAACACAAATGCCCCAAACGTGATCATTTTTTTTCTAAACCGACGTGTTACTTTACTTACTTTAAACGTAAAATGTAATTGCCCTTTTTGTTTCAGGTAAACTAAAAGTATGGTGACAAGTATGCCGTATATGCAGGCAAATAATTTAATGAAAGTATCAAAGCTTATCATCCTGAAAATAAATAGTATTATCAAAGCAGAAGTAAGCAGCCGCAATGCAGTTTCTCTTAAAAAATTTGAAATAACAGTTCTTTTCAGGCTCCAGCAATAACTCTCCAAAATGCCAAAAATTAATAACGAAAAACCAAAAGGGTATATCCAGTAATAATAGTCAACCAGTATTCGAGAATTTACAAAGAACTTTCTTTCGAAAAACGACTTAAAAACTATACCTCCTGTTAAAAACAATAAAAACCCAATTACAGAAAAAAGCAGAGCCCAACTTAAAAGGTCATTTTCTTTATCGTTTAAATGGGCTTTGTAATAAGGAGAGAATTTGTAGATAACTGCTGAAAGTCCTAGGAAGGAATAAGCATTGATGATCTGGCTGAAATCGAAAAAACTTCTTGTTAACCCATATTGATCGGGGCTGAACCACCCGGTTTTTGTGAAAAATAAATTATTAAAAAACCCGATAGCAAACCCAATAAAAATTATAATTGTGGAAATAATGCTTTGCCGCCTTATTTGACTCATACGCTAAAGTAAGTTTTTTGAAAATAAAGCAATAAATTTACTTTTTTTAAAGCATCTAATTGAAATTAAAAACTAAATATGCATATTCGTAAAAGAACTACCTGCAGGGTGTGTGGCTCTCCTTCATTAACACCCGTTATTGATCTTGGTCCCCAGTATTTACAAGGCTCTTTTGTTAAACCCGGTAAAGAGATGCCGTCTCATAGAAAAATCAATTGCTCACTGGTGCGTTGTAATCCGCAGACAGATGAAAATGCCTGTGGGTTATTACAAATGGAACATAGCGTGCCTCCCGAAATTCTTTATGCAGCCTATTGGTACAGGAGTGGCACCAATACCACCATGCGTAACCATCTAAAAAATATCGTTGACAATGCACTGGCATTGGTAGATAAAAAAGATGCTGCTGTTTTGGATATTGGTTGTAACGATGGCACTTTGCTGGATTATTATCCAAAGGCTTTTGAACGTTTTGGCTGCGACCCAAGTGATGTGGCCCAGGAAGTAAAAAATGCCACCGTGGTGCAGGACATTTTTCCATCAGCAGAACTTTTTAGAACAATAGGCGATAAAAGAATGGATATCATTACTTCTATTGCCATGTTCTACGACCTGGAAGACCCTGTAGGGTTTGTAAAAAGTATTAAGCGGTTGCTGTCGCCTGAAGGCATCTGGATATTTGAAATGAGCTATATGCCCCATATGCTTGAAATGGATAGTTACGATACCATTTGCCATGAGCACCTGGAATTTTACAGCCTTGCTGTTATTGAAAAAATTGCCGCAATGGCCGATATGAAAATATTTAAAATAGCTTTTAATGATATCAATGGTGGAAGCATCCGTTGTTTTGCCACGCATAAAGAAAGTAGTAAATATTTTATTCCAGAAAATTATAAAATGATAAATGATATCAGGCAAAAAGAATTTGACCTGGAGCTTGATACAGATAAACCTTATGTAGCTTTCCAGTACAGGATAGAAAAAGTAAAAAATGAACTACATAATTTACTTTTAAAGTTTAAAAAAGAAGGGAAGTCGGTACATATTTATGGAGCCTCTACAAAAGGCAATACGATATTACAATGGTGCGATATCAATAATATGCTGGTTGACTATGCCGCAGAAAGAAACCCGGATAAGTACGGAGCCTTTACTTTGGGTACCAATATTCCTATTATTAGTGAAGCAGAAAGCAGGGCTATGAATCCGGATTATTATTTAGTATTGCCCTGGCATTTTAAACAGGAGTTTTTAGAAAGGGAAAAAGAAGCCCTTGACAAAGGAACCGGTTTTATTTTCCCCATCCCTGTTATTGACATTTATAAAAAGTAATACTACATGATAAGAAAGATTGTAAGAAGTTTTTTGCACAGGTTTAACTATGAAATTATTAAGGCTGATTGGAAAGACCCCGATAAATTTAAAATTACTTCTGATATAGAAAATACCGACTTATTTGATACTCCAATTGGAAAGTATTATTTGCCTGATTTTTTAAAAGCAGATGTTGTTGCCAATGTGATCAGGCGAGGAGAGTTGTTTGATGAAAATATCATTAACCTGGCTGCAAAGTATTTAAAAAAAGGCGAAGCAGCTTTGGATGTAGGTGCCAATTATGGCCAGATGAGTGTACAATTTGCTTCGTTGGTTGGCCCGGCAGGAAAAGTATATTCCTTTGAGGCGGAGCCTTTTGTTTATTCTGTTTTGGTCAATAACGTAAAGGCTAATAACTGTAACAATGTAGTACCTGTTTATGGCGCCGTACATTTTGAAAATGATATTGAACTGGTTTTCCCCGAACCCGATTTTAAACAGTTTACCACTTATGGTTCGTATGGGCTGAACATGAAAGCTACAACAGGAAGAAAAGTGAAAACATTAACCATCGACAGCCTTGATATTCCTGAAAAAATTGGCTTTATGAAAGTTGATGTGCAGGGAGCCGACCTGTTTGCAATGCAGGGAGCAAGAAATACAATTATCAAAAACCAAATGCCAATTGTATTTGAATTTGAGCAGCAGTTCCAGGAAGATTTTGATACCAGCTTTCAGGATTATGTAGATTTTGTGCAGAGTATTAATTATAAATTTGCGGCTACAGTAGATGATATAAATTTTTTGATTGTTCCAGCTGATAAAAAGATATAGATTTTAAAATGAACTTAACCCGGTTTATAGGTAAATGTAAAAAAGCCTGGCACGTTATTACACTAAAGGCAAGAGCTACGTATTCGCAGGCAGGCGAAGATATTATTGTACAATACCTTTTCGATAGTTTAAAAATTAAAAACCCGACTTATCTTGATATCGGTACCAACCAGCCTTTAATATGTAATAATACCTATCATTTTTATGCTAAAGGATGTTACGGCGTTTGTATAGAGCCTGATAAAAACATGGTTGATGTAATTAAAAAAAAGCGGCCAGGTAATACTATTTTAAACATTGGTATCGGCTTAAGCGATAGCCCTGCTGCAACATTTTATTTATTTCCTTCGCATGTAAATAGCTGGAGTACTTTTTCGAAAGAAGAAGCAATTATACGGGAGAAGGAAACCGGCATTGGTTTTACAATTGTACAGGTTCCATTAAAGCCTGTTAATACAATTATACAGGAACATTTTGCCACATACCCCAATTTTATTTCGGTAGATGTAGAAGGCTTAGACCTCGATATTTTACAATCACTGGATTTTGAAAAATACAAACCCGAGGTGATTTGTGTAGAAACTATAACATTTGGATACCTGGATAATACAGCAGAAAAAATAGATGCAATAAGTCAGTTTATGCATTCTAAAGGTTATTTTACTTATGCAGATACATATATTAACAGCATTTATTGCAGGACAGATGTATTTAATACTTTACAAAAATGACCGCAATTATATTTGGTGCCGCAGGGCAGGATGGGATATACCTTACTCAATTGCTGCTGGCAAAGCAGTGTAAAGTAATTGCAGTTAACAGAAGTGCTGACGGAGAACCTCCTGTAATAAACAGTTTTGAAAAAATTTGCCAGCTGGTAAAAGATAATAAACCCCAATATATTTTTCATCTGGCTGCCAACTCTACCACCAACCATAATGCCTGGCAGCAAAATCACGAGACTATAAGTACTGGCAGTATGAATATCCTTGCGGCAGTAAAACAATATTCGCCTGCAACAAAGATCTTTTTAAGTGGCAGCGGCCTTCAGTTTAAAAATACAGGCTTGCCAATAAAAGAAACTGATGATTTTGATGCCAGCAGTATTTATGCTGTAAGTCGTATTCATACCGTTTATGCAGCAAGATACTATCGCTCTATTGGTATAAAAGTATATGTAGGTTATTTTTTTAATCACGACAGTCCCTACAGAACAGAAAGACATATCAATAAAAAAATAAGCGAAATCGCTAAACGTATTGCAAGTGGCAGTAAAGAAAAATTACAGATAGGCGATCTTACTGTTAAAAAAGAATTTGGTTTTGCCGGGGATATAGTAAAAGCCATTATAACACTGGTTGAGCAGGATGCTGTTTACGAAGCAGTGATTGGCACCGGGGTTGCACATACAATTGAAGAATGGATAGCTGTTTGCTTTGGCCACTTTGGATTAGAATGGCAAAAATATACTGAGTCGTTAGCAGGATTTACTTCTGAGTATCGCATACTTGTTTCAAATCCTTCAACAATATTTTCAATTGGCTGGAAACCGGAAGCAACTATACAATCACTGGCAAAAATAATGCTCACTTAAAATGAAAAAAACTGCACTTATTTTAACGCTGAATGATTACATAATTTACCAACCATCTATATTAAACCTGTATGATTTTATGCAGGATAGGTTTGATGTAACCATAGTTTCATTTTTACCGCACCACACTACAAAAAACAAAGACGAAACCCGTAAAATTATTTATCTCGAAACAAATTTCTTTCTCCGGCATTTTTTTCAGAAAACAGATTTCTTATTTTCAATTTTATTCAAAGCAGTAAAGAAGGTATTCCCACATAAAGAATATTACCACCTGTATTATAATAAGTACCTGCCTTATGTTTTAAAATCGGCTGCAAAAAAGCAAAAAATGAAGGCTGACGTTGTTATTGCGGCTGATTTACCTGCGCTTTACACTCTTCAGCCAATTTTTGGCAGTATGCATTTAATATCGCTGGAAATTGAGAATAATACTAACCCGATACATAAAAAAATTGACCGTAATAAAATAAAGTCTGTTTTTATACAAAGTAAGGAACGCTATGATTATCTTTTTAAAGGTACACAGCTGCCCGTTTTTTATGTACAGAATGCGCCTGTGTTTAACGAAAACCAGGTTACCCATTACGAACGTAAAGATTTTATATGGGCTGGCACAATGGATAGGCGTTGGGCAGTATTGGACTGTATTGATTTTTTTGATAAATACCCGACATATCGGTTGGTGTTAAAAGGTGGCGGAGATAAAAAATCCCTGGCAAAGATCAATGAAACATACGCTCATCTTTTAGCTGCCGACAGAATTAAAATTGATCGTACTTATTTGCCGGCTTCTTCGTTTCTCGATTTTTTGTCGCATTTTAAAATCGGCATATGTTTTTATTCTTGGGAATTGATCAATTCAAGTTTTAATTATGCCACTGCACCATCAGGAAAATTATTTATGTACCTGGCTGCAGGGGTGCCTGTAATTGCCTGTAATATTCCGGGGTTTAAATTGGTAGAAGAGTTCGGTGCAGGGGTTCTTATCAACGACTTTAGGGCTGAAACTATTTTAAATGCAGTTAAACTAATTGAAGCCGACTATGACAAATTTTCGGAAGGATGTTATAAAGCAGCAAATTATTATAGCTTTGATAAAAGGATAGCCTCTTATATAGATTATTTAGCTGCTGATAGCGAAAGTAAAAAAAATGAAGTTATACCCTATGGCTAAAGTGAAATACAGTATAATATTACCCGTTAAAAATGGTGGTGACTATATAAAAGAGTGTGTGAACAGCATCTTATCACAAACCTTTGATGATTTTGAACTAATTGTCTTAATTCACGATACCACTGATGATACTGTAAATTGGCTAAAGTCACTTAATAAAAAAAAGATCACTATTCATTACGAAGATGGAGTAAATGGAATAATTGGAAACTGGCAAAGAGCCTTATCAGTCCCCAAAGGAGAGTTTATGACTATTATAGGGTACGACGATTTGCTGGATAAGGATTATCTGCAAACAATAGATAGCTTTGTAAAAGCGTATCCAGATGCAAGCCTTTACCAAACTCATTTTAATTATATTAATAGCACAGGCGGTCACATTAAAAAGTGTAAGCCAATGCCATTAAAAGAAAATGCAGTTGATTTTTTAAAAAGCTTTCTTGCAAATTCTGTAGATATAATGGCTACAGGATTTATGATGCGGTCGAAAGATTATGATGCTCTTGGCGGTATTCCAGCCTATCCTAATCTTTTGTTTGCAGATATGGAATTATGGTTAAGGCTTACCCAAATTGGCTATAAGGTTACCGCTCCAAATACAACTTTTTCTTTTCGCATTCATCAAAGTGTTACCACAACTTCATCCGACGAAAAATTGCAACAGGCATTCGAAAGAGTAATCTTGTTTTTAGAATTGCTAAAGATAGAAGATGAACAAATGGCAAAAGTGATTGAAGATAATGCAATACCATTTATTCACTATTACTGTAAATCTTTGTCTCATCGCCTTATACGTACCAACAAAAAAAGCAGACCGGGAGTTTCTGTTGCAACGGTAATAAAAAAATGTAAGCAGTATGCAGATATATTAGTTCCTGGGAATAATTATAATCCTGTTACAGACTACAAGGTAAAGCTTGCAAAATATATCGACAGCAACCTGCTTTTAAGTAAGATGTTTTTAATGCTGAGAAAAATTTATAAAAAACCCATTTATAAATAAGCACCTTGCTGAAATTGATTATACCTAAGAGATTGAATTTTTCCAGTAATTGATAATGTCAGCCAGGCTTTGTTCCAGTGTTATTTGAGGAGTCCAGCCAAAATCTGTTTTCATTTTTTGGTATGATCCTGTAATTTTTCTGTTTTCGTTTGGGCGTATCAATTGAGGATTTATTTCTGTTACAATATTTATATTCAGTAGTTCGCTCATTTTTGTAATTATATCTTTAAGCATAATGCCTCTGCCTGAACAAATGTTGTAGACAGAATTGCGGTACCCTTTTTTCAATAAAATATAATAAGCTTTTGCTACATCCCTTACATCTAAAAAATCACGGATAACTGATAAGTCCCCTGTAATTATTTTGCGTTCTTTTGTTGGATCACTTGCTATTTGCACCAATTGTTTTGCAAATGAAGAGATAACAAAATTATCTTTTTGCCCCGGGCCAATATGATTAAAAGATCTTGTAATAATAATATCCAGGTTAAAGCCCTGGGCATATATGGAAGATAGCATTTCCTGTGATACCCTTGCAACAGCATAAGGGCTAACAGGGTTTAAGCGGTGTTCTTCAGTTAATGGTAATTGATCTTCAGAAACCTCGCCATATTCTTCTGATGAACCAATGGATAAAATACGGCATTTTATTTTATATGCCCTTACCTGTTCTACCAGGTTTAAAAAAATGTTAGTATTATTTACAAAACTTTCTAATGGTGTTTGCCAGCTTAAAGCCACACTGCTTACTGAGGCTAGATGCAAAATGTATTCAGGCTCAAAATCGCTGAGTATAATACCTACAGCATCTTTATTCAACAGGTCAATAAGTTTGATGGTAATTTTTAAATTAGGATAACGGCTTTTGTCAAATTCATCTAAGCTCCTGGCAATACCCATCACTTCAGAGCCAGGCTCCACAGTATTCAAATAGTCTAAGAAATGTGAGCTTACAAAGCCTGTAATGCCGGTAATTAGTAATTTCATTTTATTGGTTATTTAGTTGCAGAATTCCTGCTGCTTTTTCGGCAATCTTACCCCAGTAAAAATTATCAAAAAAAGCATTTGGGATATCCTGATCTACTTTACTTTTTATTATGGCTTCGCTGAAATTACTCCAGTCTGTATCACCAATAACTTTCATTTTACCACCAGTCAAACTTAATGGTACACCAATTGCACCGCTGGCGGTTGTTACTACATTTAAATTATAGCCCAGGGCCTCAACTAATTTGGTTTTTATTCCACCACCATCTGTTACCGGGTTAATCAGCATATCGGTGCCTTTGTAAAATAAAGTTATATCATCTACAAATCCTGCATAAATAATATTTTTGCCTGCATAGTCTTTCAGTTTATTATATGACTCATCCAAATTACTGCCACAGATGATTATTTTATACGCAAAGTTTTCGGCTTCCAGTAAGAGTGGATTAATATTGGCAAGAATATTATCTAATGCATCCTTATTGGGTTTATAATTTAAGGAGCCGTTAAATAAAATAAATCTTTCTTTTTTAGAAATATTGTACAAAGCGGCAAGTTTTTCTTTTGCTGTAATCTTATCCTGGCGAAGAGGTGGGGCAGTTAATTCAAACCCATAAGTAATAATAAAACATTTTGCGGGGTCTAATTTATATTTTGCAATAGCATACTGTTCATCATCCTGCTGTATAAAAAAATTATAGTCTGCAAACCTGTGTGTCATTTTTTCGTAATTCCATAAAATTCCCCACCACCATTTGCCAATACTTTTAAAACGCTCGGCCTCTATATTTTGTGAACGGACAACAAGTTTTACCTTACAAAACAATTTTAATAAAATACCCAGCCATCCATAATACGGATGTTCTACCATGAGGTGGGTTATTTTTTTTTGCCTGATTATTTTTTTAAGTGTAAAAAAATAAAAAGGATTTGCATACCGTAATTTACCATTCTGTAAAATATTCAGTATTTCATATTCTGTGACAAGGCTCGTATCATTATCCTTAACAGAAACGCAGGTTATTTTAACCAATGCTGAAAAAAACTTAAAAAAAAGTGCAATGTTTTTTTGCCCGCCAAGTCTGGCAGGCAAAAAGGTATAAGGTATTAAGGTTAAAACCCTTATTTCAATTGTTTTATCCATCTGTTTTAACTGTGCTGCTACTTCTTACTCTTTTTCTTATTTCCCATCCAATGGTACCAATCAGCAGGGCAATTAAAAGCCACACAAAGAATTTAGATATTTTGGCACCATTGATATATGCTTGTGGCTCCAGTTTAAATTCAATGCTGTGTTTTCCGGCAGGTAACATTAGTGCCCTTAAAACATAGTTGGCTTTAAGTATATCAGTTTTTTTGCCGTCAATGTATGCATTCCAGTCTTTATAATATATTTCGCTGAATACTGCAAGCTGCGGTGCGGTGGTATTACTTTCGTATTGCACCACATCATTATCAAAGGCTATTTGTTTTATATAAGATGTACTGTCCGGTCCAGAAAACTTAGAGATTTTTGCCTCGTAACTTTTATCAATTATGGCAGTGTCTTTAGGATTAAAGTTGTCCAGAGCTTTCATTTCGGCAACTGCACCATCAACAAAGTTTACTCCCTTTACAAGCCAGCAATTTCCCAATGCGCCTGGGTTGGGTATAGCAATATCTTCTCCTTGTTTTTGCCCCGATTGTATTATGTATTTTGTATTAAGCATATTTATTACGCTGGGGTTAGGTGTACCAGATAATTGGTAAGTAATCAGGTCATCATAAATGCCCAGCTTGGCAGGCGAATAACCGCCAATGGTTTTATGATGGTAAGATGATTTTGATTGCTGGAAAGGATCTCCTTTTGTCATATCATAAACACGGTAGTTGGGATCTTTGTCCTGCAATATTTGCTGGTCAGCTCTTAAAGTTGGAAATTCAGTGCTTTCAGCATCAGCCTTACTTGTAAAATTTTTAGCGTTAAGGTATTTTACATCAAAACTTATTAACTCAATAAATGCTGCAAGGGTAACACCTGCAATCAGTACAGATGACTTTAATTTATCTTTTAAATACAATACAATAAAAGCAGCAGCTATCAGTACATAAACTAATGAGATAAAAATATCTTTTCCAAAAAAAGCAGCCCTGTCTTTTCTTAAAGCATTTATAATACTCTTTGCCTCAGTTTCATCTAAGCCGTTTCTAAAAACCTGTTCTTCAAAAATCGAATTATCTGCAAGGGGTGCAAGGTTTTTGTTATCATTAATAGCGTTGTATTTGGCCTGCATTTCCTGTGGAGATGCTTTGCTTTGCAACATTTCACTTATTGCTTTTGTGCGGCCTTTATTTTCTGCACCAAAACCGTCTGTAAAGTAAATGCCTGCTGCAAAAACAAATACAATAGCAGTAGCGCCAATGCCCAGTTTTATTTTTTTCCAGGTATCATCATTTTTTTGATGGGTAATAATATGGTCTAAAGTTAAGGCCGCTAATACAGGCACTGTCACTTGTGGAATTAACAGCGTAAGGGTAGGTACCCTGAATTTATTATACAAAGGGAGGTAATCAAATAAAAGATAATTAAAGCCAGGTAAATTTTTTCCAAGTGCCATTAATATACCGAAAACTGTTGCTGTTAATAACCACCATTTATGTTTGCCATCCAATAAGAATAATCCTATAATGCCGAGGAAACAAATAATGGCACCAAGGTAAACAGGGCCAACAGTAAATGGCTGATCGCCCCAGTAAATTCTTTGCGAAAGACTCATCGCAACATTCTCCGGATTAAAACGTGGAGTGGGTACATTCAATTTTTCATCCACTACTTTATACACGTTTGATTTTTCGTTCAGCATAGGGAAAATTTCCTGTTCTCCATCACGTTCAGCGTAATGACTGCCATAGCCCATTACACCAGGAAACATTAAACTTAAACTTTCCATTTTTCCATAACTCCATTGAAAGGCATATTCCTTTTGTAAGCCGGTAGTTTTAGATTCTTTGGTGATCTTATCATTAGTAACTGTCGATTTATCCATTACCAGCATGCCACCTCGTTTGCTCGATTTCGTATAATCCACATTTAACCAGATATTAAGCAGGTTAAAACCAAGGCCAATAACAGCTGCAATTATTAAAAGGCTGAATGCTTTTCCGGCATGGGCCAGTTGTTTTTGTTTAATAAAACTAACAATGTAGGCCACAGACATAATTGCTGCGATAATAAAAAAGTAATAGTTTACCTGTTGGTGTTTCATACCTATCTGCATTGCAGTAAATAACGCAGTAAGTGTAAATCCCCATAAATATTTTTTATCAAAAATTAATATCATTGCGGCCAGTGTTGCCGGCACATAAGCTAAAGTGAACATTTTGGTATCATGCCCGGCGGTTAAAGCAATAGGCGTATAACTACAATAGGCAAATGCCAGTGCTCCAATGATTGCTGTCCATGGCCGACATTTTAAAACCAGCAGCAGGAAGTACATGCTGATGCACATTAAAAAGAAAAAATTAATAGGGTGTGGTAAGTATAAAGTAAAGAAGTTATGAAAGATAACAATTGGACTCCATATAGTTGGGTAAGTAACCTGATAGCTTGGCATCCCGGAAAACATATTAGGCATCCACAATCCGCTTATACCTTTTTCTTTCTCTCTTTCCAGCAACTGGTGGCTCATACCCTGAAACTGGGTTATATCACTTTGTTGCAGTGTGAGGCTGCTGTCTAATGCAGGCTTACAAAAAATAACCGATACAAGTAAAAATATGCCTACTGCAATAATGTGTGGTAAAGCTTTTTTAAACCAGGCTGAATTCATTTTATAAATTTTTTAAGGCTGTAAGATAATTTAATTTTATAAGACAGGAGAACTACAGGTTTTCTAGTTTTAACCCGGTTTTAATTTTGTATAAAAAATTGCCGACAGGGGAGTGGAGCATGCGAAATAGAACCTTTAACCTTACTTGCCATAAGTTGAGCAAAAGGCTTTTTCCAAAATGTCTTTCATAAACGGTTTTAATTTCGGCAAGCGATAAAAAATAGCTGCTGCTGCTGATACCTGCCGGGGCAAAGTTGATTAAAGGCGTTTGTAAAAAAACAAATTTTTCATCAGCAATGCGGCAAACAAAATCATAATCTGCAGCAATTTTTTCTGTGGTACTGTAAAAACCATATTTATGGTGCAATTGCTTTTTTATAAACATGGTTTGATGGCAAATACTTCTCATACCCCTGTACAGTTTATTTTTTTGGAAGGGCTTGCCGATAATTACCCACTGATTGCCTCTTTGCAATTTATATTTACTGTGCAGCCATTGTAAAGTTTCATCGTTGTCAAATGCCTGCAGTGCATGCATTATTGCAGCTGCGTCGTAAAAGGTATCACCAGAGTTTAAGATAACTACAATATTGCCGGTTGCATTTTTTACACCTTTATTAACCGCATCGTAAATACCGTTATCGGGTTCGCAGATCCAGCGGCGGTATTGTGGTTGCAGGTTGCTTTCAAGATGTTCTTTTATTTGAGTAGTGGTTGATCCATCAATAATTAAATGTTCAAATGGTTTTTGTTCCTGCATATCTACCGATTGGCAGGTGTTTATAACATCCTGCAGGTTGTTAAAGCAAATGGTAATAACACTGATGGTATTCTGCTCTGGCATATTCCGGCAAATTTATTTAATCTGCACCATTAAATAAAGTAAAAGAGCAACACGGTAAAGTGCTGCTCTTCAATATC
>JAGNRZ010000226.1 GCA_017988335.1 Ferruginibacter sp. | reverse complement strand
GCTTAGCAGCCATTGATGCCGTTTTAAAGCTATTAAAAAGTGGTGATGAAATTGTAGCTGTAGATGATATTTATGGCGGAGCTTTTAGATTGTTTACACATGTGTACGAAAAATTTGGTATTACTGTAAAGTATGTTGATACCACCAATGCCGAAAATGTTTTTGATGCAGTAAGCTCAAAAACAAAATTAATTTGGATAGAAACACCAACTAATCCTACACTAAAAATTAGCGATATTGCAGCCATAGCAAAAATTGCCAAAGCCAATGCCTGTTTGCTTTGTGTGGATAATACTTTTGCATCACCCGCCTTACAACAACCTCTTACATTGGGAGCTGATATTGTAGTTCATAGTGCTACAAAATACCTTGGCGGTCACAGCGATTTAATTGCTGGGTTGGTAGTAACTAAAGACGAAGAGTTGGGTGCTAAAATAAAATTTATTCAAAATGCAAGTGGAGCAATACTAGCACCATTTGATAGTTGGTTGGTAATACGTGGTATTGAAACCTTGCATTTACGAGTACAACAACATTGCCGCAATGCACAAACTGTTGCTGAGTTTTTATTAACACAACCTCAAATAAAGGAAGTGTATTACCCTGGCTTACCTACACACCACAACCACCATATTGCTAAGCAACAAGCCAGCGGCTTTGGAGGCATAATTTCGTTTACACTTAATTGTGATACAGAGCAAGCCGCTAACGAAGTAGTAACATCTACCCAATATTTTAAGCTAGCCGAAAGCCTTGGCGGTGTAAAAAGTTTACTTTGTCATCCTGCACAAATGACGCATAAAAGCATACCAGCCGATAAGCGTATTGCAGCTGGTGTAGCCAACAGCCTTATTAGGCTTAGCGTTGGTTTAGAAGATGTGGAAGACTTAATACAAGATTTAAAACAAGCATTAACAAAAATTACAGAGCCAAAAAATAATTATGTTACCAGCGAAAGTGCATAACCAAGCTTTGGTTGTGTCACTCCCTTGTACAGCAACAAATTATTCAACTTTTATCTAAGCGTAAAACAACCGCTAAGCCGCAAAGAATAATCTTAACGTCTTTGTGCCTTAGCGGTGAAATAAAATAAAAAACACAATGACAACAAACAACAAATTAACAATAGGACTTTTTGGCTACGGCGTAGTAGGCAAAGGGCTTTACAGTGTATTACACAATACTCCTACTCTTACATCTACCATAAAAAAAATATGTATAAAAGATGAACAAAAGCAGAGAGATATTGATACCACTTACTTTACAGCTAATAAAAACATATTACTAAACGACCCGGAAATAAATGTGGTAGTAGAATTAATAGATGATGCTGATGCAGCATTTGATATTGTAAAAACAGCATTACAAAATGGTAAAGCTGTAGTAAGTGCCAATAAAAAAATGATAGCAGAGCATTTTGTAGAATTACTAGCATTACAAAAAGAAAATAATGTTCCTTTTTTGTACGAAGCCTCATGCTGTGCAAGTATGCCCATTATAAGAAATTTAGAAGAGTATTACGATAATGATTTACTAAATTCATTTAGAGGAATAATAAACGGAAGTACTAACTACATTCTTACTAAGATGCTCAATGAAAATGAAGAGTATAAAATAGCATTACTAAATGCTCAAGCTGCAGGCTTTGCCGAAAGCAACCCTGTATTAGATGTAGAGGGATATGATGCTGTAAATAAATTATCAATTTTATTGGCTCATTCGTTTGGTGTAATTGCTAAGCCTGCTAATATTTTATTCACAGGCATACAAAACATTTGCAATGCAGATGCTAGATATGCCACTGAAAAAGAGCAACGAATAAAATTAGTGGCTAACATAAAAAAATTAAACAATGGAAAACTAGCGGCTTATGTATTACCCCAGTTTGTAAGCAATAACGATGACTTATTTTTTGTACAAAACGAATTTAATGCAGCCGTTACAGAAAGTACTTTTGCTGATAAACATTTTTTTAAAGGCAAGGGTGCAGGAGCTTACCCTACTGCATCGGCTGTACTTAGCGATATTGGTGCTTTGCGATACAACTATAAATACGAATACAAAAAATTGTTCAGCCAAAATAAAACTGAGCTAACCAATGACTATTATTTAAGAGTTTTTATTAGTACAGGTAGTATTGAAAAGGTTAATAAACAAAATTTTGAGTGGATTGAAGAATATCATAACACTATTGGCAATTGTTGGTTAATTGGCGTAATACATGCTCAAAAGTTGGTGGAAACAAATTGGTGGAAACAACAAGGCGTATCGCTTGTATTATGTGAAGATGCAATTATAGAAAACATTGATTACAAGAAAATAAATAAACGTAGCTTAGAATTAGCTGGTGTGGTGTAAGAATTTCAAGCTATGTTTCTATTAGGCTATGTGTTTACTAGTTTACAAAATACATAGCCTAATGGTTTTTTATAATACTTTTGGTAATAAATTATTTTTATGAACGCCTATTACTTTAATCTTTTTGGCACATTAATGTTTGCTATTTCTGGTGCATTAGCTGCATCTGATAAAAACATGTATAAAGATTTATTTGGTGTAAGCTTTACTGCTTTTGCAACAGCTGTTGGTGGAGGTACATTAAGAGATATTACACTAGGCAATTACCCTATTAGTTGGGTGGCAGATAACAATGTTATTATTGCTATTACATTAGGTATTGTTTTAACCTTGCTATTAAAAAAGCAATTAGTAAAAATTCCTAAAATACTTTTATTGTTTGATACAATTGGCATTGCCATTTACACCATAATAGGTTTGGAAAAAGCATTGGCATTAAACGTAGCACCTTTAGCTGCAGCCATAATGGGCTTGTTTAGTGCGGTTATGGGTGGCGTTATAAGAGATACTTTAATTAACGAAATACCACAAATTTTTAGAAAAGAAATTTATGCTACAGCATGCCTTGCAGGAGCTGGCTTGTATTTAGTATTACGCCTAACCGATTTACCAACAAAATGGGTAGCAGTATTTAGCATTTGCTTTATAATACTTATTAGGCTACTAGCTATAAAAAATAAATGGAGTTTACCAAAGGTGGAAATTTAATTCGCCTTTGGTGTTTTTAACTCTTTTTCACTAATACTCCATTGCCCTAAATTTTCACCTTTGGTGCCAATAAAATCTACCTTTAACATTCTTTCTTTAGCTTTACCGCTAACACTTACTTTACCAAAATTTTGTTTTTCATCTAATGCAAAAACTCGGGCAGGGTTATTTTTTTCTGGACCACCAAATTTATGTGTACCACTTGTATATGGCGATACGGTTACATCATACAAAGGGTAAGTGCCACTTCGTTCAACTTTAATTACTTCGCTGTGATGTCTATCGCCAGTAAAAAATAATACACCATTAATTTTATTATCGTTAATAATTCTCATTAGCTCATTATAATCTACTGGAAAACTTCGTACACAATCAAAAGGGCTATACGGATTTAACACCTGACTACCTGTAGCAATTATTTTAAATGTAGCATTACTAGTAAGCAGTGCATTTTGCAACCAACGTAATTGTTCATCACCATACATTCTTTTTTGTGGATTAGGTTGTCCATTTACACTAGCAGGCAAATTATCTGAGTCTCTAAAAAATCTATCGTCTAATAAAAAAAAGTCAACATCGCTATAACTAAACTTTGTGTAAATGCCTTTTCCATTTTCGCCATAGCTTGGGTTAA
>JAGNRZ010000077.1 GCA_017988335.1 Ferruginibacter sp. | reverse complement strand
GTTTTATATTTTTCAAAATTATAAACATCATTAATTTTAAATACAGGATATTTATCTTCCACATCTTTAGGTCGCCAGCCTGTAGGCATAAACCAAATTTTAAATTTATCTTTTATATTATTAGTACGCCAAGCATCTTTAATCAACAACCATAAATGTTGAAAATTTATTTTTATGGGGTTCCATGTTTGTACAGGTCTAGTAATACCATATACAGGTGGCACATTTGGCAACTCTGCTTGATATGTCCCAAACCACCTATCCCAAAAAATAAATATTTGCCCAAAATTTTTATCTATATATTCAGCATTAAAAGCATGGTGTACTCTGTGATGTGATGGGGTAACAATAATATGCTCTAAAAAACCCATCTTATTTATATGCCTTGTATGATACCAAAATTGTGCAAATAAATGTAATGGAGCTATGGTAGCTATTACAGTTGCTGGCACACCTAACAATGCTGCTGGTAATAAAAAAAATGAAAATATTTTTACAAATGAAGAAATACTTTGCCTTAATGCACAAGCCAAATTAAACTCTTCGCTGCTATGATGTACAATATGACTGTTCCAAAAAAAGTTGATTTTATGATCTATCCTATGCACCCAATACCCAGTAAAGTCCAATGCAATAAATGCAACTACATAAATTAACCAAGTGGCTTTTATTTCCACTATTTTAAAATATTGCAAATACCATTCGTAGCCCAAAATAAATATGCTTAAGCCTAATACATCTTTGGTTACATTAGTTACTCCACTGGCAAGGCTACTTACCATGTCCATAGTATTTACAGTATCGCTACCTTTTTTCCAGCCATACCATTTTTCAAATAGCACCAATAGCAAAAAAATAGGCATAGCAATCAATAAAATTTTTCCGTATGTCTCCATACCGTAAATTTACAACATTATTTAATTTAACTAAATACATTATAGAGTTACAACTAAAAAATGAAACATACATTCTATTGCATTGATGCTCATACTTGTGGCAACCCAGTTAGGCTAGTAAAGCAAGGTGGCCCAGATTTACAGGGCAATAATATGAGTGAAAAGCGTCAACAATTTTTACAAGAATATGATTGGATACGTAAGGGGTTAATGTATGAGCCTAGAGGGCATGATATGATGAGTGGCAGTATTTTATACCCACCGCATGACCCACAAAACGATGTTGCCGTTTTATTTATAGAAACTAGTGGATGCTTACCCATGTGTGGGCATGGCACTATTGGTACTATTACAATTGCCATTGAAGAAGGGTTAATAAAACCAAAGCAACAAGGTATAGTTAAGATGGAAGCACCTGCAGGATTGGTGAGTATTGAATATAAAATGAAAGAAGATAAAGTTTCTTCGGTTAAGTTAACCAATGTTGCATCTTATTTAGCAGCTACCGAATTAACTGTGGATTGCCCAGAGTTAGGTGAATTGGTAATTGATGTTAGCTACGGTGGAAATTTTTATGCCATTGTTGATGTTCAAAAAAATTTCAATGGAATTGAGCATTATAGTGCCGATAAATTAATTAGTTGGGCAAGAGAATTACGTAAACGAATAAACGAAAAATATACATTTGTTCATCCGCAAAATGAAACTATAAAAGGATGTGGCCATATTTTGTGGACAGGTGCTGTACTTGATAAAACATCTACAGCCCGTAATGCAGTGTTTTATGGCGATAAAGCCATTGATAGAAGCCCTTGTGGCACTGGTACAAGTGCAAGAATGGCTCAATGGTATGCAAAAGGCAAATTAAAAAAGGGAGATTTATTTATTCATGAAAGTATTATTGGCAGTAAATTTATTGGTGCAATTGAAGAAGAGTGTTTTATAAATAACATGCCTGCCATTAAACCTGGCATTGAGGGTTGGGCAAAAATTTATGGACAAAATATAATTACCATTGATACAGATGATGATCCTTATGCTTTAGGTTTTCAAGTGATTTGATGGAACACAGATTTAACAGATTAAACTGATTTACGCAGATTTTTTCAGCGACTATTTTTTCAATCATTTTAATCTGTGATATAAATTATTAATTATGAAAATTACAATTATAGGCGGCGGCATTATTGGCTTATGCAGTGCATATTATTTACGTAAAGAAGGATATGCAGTAACTGTTATTGAACGTGGAGATATTACAGATGGCTGCTCATTTGTCAATATGGGTTATATGTCGCCAAGCCATTTTGTGCCATTAGCTAGCCCAGGTATTATTGCCGAAGGTTTAAAACACATGTTAAGTAGTAGTAGCCCTTTCTATATAAAACCAAGGCTAAATTTTGATTTAATACAATGGGCATATCATTTTTGGAGAAATAGCAACGTTAAAACAGTTGCAAAAAATGCACCACACTTAAATGCAATTTTACAATTAAGTCGTAGCCTTATTAATGAAATGAGAAATGAAATTGGCGATACATTTGACATGGAGGAGAAAGGCTGCTTAATGATGTGTAAACAACAAAAAACATTAGAACATGAATTTCATTTAGCAGATGATGCAGAAAAATTTGGGTTAAAAGTAGAGCGGTTACAAAAAGATGCAGTACAAAAACTAGAGCCTAATGTAGAATTAAATGTTGCTGGTGCCGTTTTATTTAAAGATGATTGTCATTTTAATCCAGGTAAAATGATGATAGCCTTGCACAACTATTTAAAAAATAAAGGAGTACAATTTCACTTAAACACCACTGTTGAAGGTTTTGAAAAAAACAATAATAAAGTATCTGGTATAATTACCAACAATGGAAAATTTGAATGCGACGAAGTAATAATTGCTGCAGGTAGTTGGTTGCCAGTTATTTCAAAAATGTTAGGTATTAAATTGCTTTTACAAGCAGGTAAAGGCTATAGCCACACTTATCAAAATATTAAAAAAAATATTAAATACCCTGCCATATTAGTTGATGGAAGATGTGCTATAACACCATGGGGCAATAGTTTACGCATTGGCGGTACTATGGAAATTAGCGGCATCAATAATAACGTATTGATAAAGCGTATGCAAGGCATTTACGATTCTGCAAAAGATTTTTACCCATCCTTACAAATTGATTTTCCGCCCACTGATAAAATTTGGAATGGCCTACGTCCAGTTACACCAGATGGTTTACCTTATATTGGCTACCATACTTCATTACAAAATGTTTTGTTTGCTGGTGGCCATGCTATGCTAGGCATATCTCAAGGCACTGGTACTGGCAAATTAGTAACAGAGTTGGTGCAAAAAAAAGGAACAAGTATTAACTTAGATGCTTTTGCAGTAGAAAGATTTTAAACTACAGTTTATAAACATATTTTTCATTAAGCAAATCATACATTTGTTTATAAAACTCTTTTAAATCTGGGTATAAGTCAGCTGTGTAAAAAGGATTATCAAATTTAATTATTACTTGAACATCTAGTACCCCATCATTAAACTGAGATATTCTTTGAAAAGAAATAAATTTATCTGGTGTTACCATTTTTATATTTTTTGGCAATTCGTCTATTAATGCTCCTTTAGGCAATTCAATATTTGCTGAAATTGTATACTCTTGCTGTGCCCCATAAAATATATCAGATTTTCTTTCTTCACTTAAAAAAGGGTTTTTATTAAACCCACAAAAGTGATTTATTGAAAAATAGTTGTAGCCCCCTGTTGACTTTATTGGCGCCTTAAAGTTAAAATTTTGAATTAAGGCTTTAGTGTCATCATTTTCATTTGTAATATTAAAACTATCAATAGTTGCAATGCCTTCTGTTTTATAGTCATCAGTCAGTTTTCCCATACCCTTCTTCAGTAATACTAATCTTTCAATTCTATCATATCCACTAGAAATGATATTTGCTACACCTTCAAAATTGTTAGTATTAATTAATGCGTTAATGTAAACCCCTCTTTTAAATTTATTTTTAACATCCCATATTGTCTTCCAGCCCCATTCATATTTATCAATTTTGCCAATAACCAATCCTTCACTCGCCATAACACTTAATGGTATTACATCAGTAGGCGTTATTGTTTCAGTCGCATCTAATACGTATTGCTTATTTCCTAATTCAACATACGCCATTACTTTATTAAATTGATCATACCCTGCATACGAAGTGTTGATAATTCCATTGTCTCTTGTACTAACTAAAATTGGTTTTACATTTACATGAGCATCTTTTAATAAGTTAACAAGTATTAAGTTAATTTCACCACTTGTTCCTTCTTTATCTTTCCATGCTTTCTTTACACCCTCTAATGCCCAAATATTGTCTTTTTCGTTCCATTTCATGTTTTCTCTAACATACTTATGAATAATTTTCATTTTCATTAATGTATCGGATACTCCTTCCAAAAGTTTATCTAAATCAGCTGTTCTTGGTATATCTTTTTTTAATTGCCTACCAAAGTCTTCATCATCTATAAGTGCTTTAATAATCCCTGGCCAAGTTCTTAGTAAACTTCTATAAGGAATGCCTGGTAAATTAATTCCTGCAGGCCTTATTTCAAGTCTTTGCAAATAATCATTTTCTGTACTAATGTAAGGCTCGTCTTCAAATGCAGGCACGTTTTGCATTGTATAAAAAGAATAATTGTCGGAGATTTTTGGGTTTTTCCCAAAATCGTATGGCAATGACATATTTGTTACAGTAGCTATATCAAATGTTTTGGGGAAATTTATAATAAACTGGCTAATTAGTGTGGGGATAGACCTTTGAAAATACCATTCAGATTGTATTTGGCCATCTAACACATATTCAAATTCCAATATCGAACCTTCTTTAACTTCTGGAAAAGTAAATATTTTTTGTCTAGCTCTTTTATTTAACTCTTTGTCGTATATAGATGCCTTGTCAACTTTTGTAACTACAACATTATTATTGGCATCTAAATTGTAAGTTTGAGCATAAAATTTTTTGATAGATACCTCGGAGCTTGCCGAATATGCAATTTTTATATTGGCTCTATCAAAACCTTTTTTATCAAAAATCTTTATCCTCGTCCTTCTAGTAGTTTGTTCCGTTATTGGATTTACTGTCATGTTAAGATTTACATCAAAAAAGGCTTCCGCTTCATCAAACAATATCATAGCTGGTGCAGTTTTATCAAAACTGCAATTTTTCATAAGCAAGTCATCTTTACTTATTTCGCCAAATTTTGGAAGCTTTTTTTGAGAGTATAGGCTTTGACTAAATAATGCAATTGCTAAAGCTAGGGTAAGCAAAATTTTCATGTTTCAAATTTTTGGGTGTACTATTAGTTGAATTAAAGATAAAAATATATTTTAATTCAACAATAATATTTTACCCCAATCCAAACTCTTCATGCATACCCGGAATTATCACTTCATCAAAACCTTTTTTGCGTAATTTTTCTTTGAATACTTTTTGTACTTCATACTCACCATGTACTACAAATAGTTTATCCACTAACTTTGGATTTTGGCAAGCTAAAAATTGGCATAAATCATCGTAATCCCCATGTGCACTCATGCTACGTACACTACCTATTTCTGCATTTACCTCATGTAATACGCCATAAATATTTATTTCTTTTCTACCGTCCATTAATTTACCGCCAAGGCTACGGGGTTCACAATAGCCAGTAAATAAAATGGTGTTGCGGCTACTTTCAATATTATTACTTATATGGTGCTTTACTCTACCAGCATCTGCCATGCCGCTTGCACTAATAATTACCATAGGACCATTTCGGTAATTCAACATTTTACTTTCATCAACACTTTTTACAAATTTTAATCCCTTAAAACCAAATGGATCTTTATCTGATTGCAATATTTTTTGAATATGCTTGTTAAAGTATTGAGGATAGTTTTTTACAATGGCTGTTGCATCTACACTTAAGGGGCTATCTACAAAATAATCGAATGCTGGCAATCTATTTTCCAATTCTAATTGATTTAAAGCAAATAAAATTTCTTGTGTTCGCCCTACACTAAATGCAGGAATAATTAGTTTGCCTTTTTTTTGTAAGCAAGCTTTTTCTATCCAATGTAATAATTGATCAGGTGTTGTAATTGTAGTATCATGCAGCTTATCGCCATACGTACTTTCAATAATAATTATTTCTGCTTGGTCAAACTCCGCTGGGCTTTTTAAAATTACATCTCTATATCTACCCACATCACCACTAAAAGTTAATCTTCTTACTTTACCATTTTCTTTTATACGCAAGTGTACAGCTGCACTACCAATAATATGCCCAGCATCGGTGTATTTTACTTCTACATTTTCATCTATAGTAAACCATTTATCGTATTCAACCGTAACAAAGCTATCCATAGCAGTAAAAGCATCTTGTGAATCATACAAGGGTTGTACATAAGGCAAACCTTCTTGTGCTCTGCGTTTGTTTTCATACTTGGCTTCATTTTCTTGTATGCCTGCACTGTCATCTAGCAAAGCACCAGTTAAATCTTTTGTAGCAGGTGTACAAAAAATATTGCCACTAAAGCCATCTTTTACCAGCTTTGGTATTAAACCACTATGGTCAATATGGGCATGACTTAATATCAAATGAGTTACGTCTCTTGGTTCAAAACCCCATTGTCTATTCATACCATCGGTATCTTTACCCATGCCTTGAAACATGCCACAATCTAGCAGGTACTTTTTACCGTTAGTTAATGTAATTAAATGCTTGCTGCCTGTTACGGTTTGTGCAGCTCCGTGAAATGCTATTTTCATACCCCTGTCCCCTAAAGAGGAACTTGATTTCAAATTATTTTTATGCATAGCTAAAATAACTTGAACCAAGTATTATAATTTATTAATGGTTTCTATGCAAACCCGTAAAACAACTTTTTATGTTCCCCTTTAGGGGTTAGGGGTTTACCCCCATCCATGCCATTACTCCCATACCTATTTCAATAGCACTTTCATCAATATTAAAAGTAGGAGTATGTACATTACTAGTAATTCCTTTTTCAATATTGCCTACACCTAATCTAAAAAAACAACCTGGCACTTGGTGTGTGTAGTAACCAAAATCTTCGGCCCCCATTCTTAATTCTGTAGTTTCTACATTATCAACTCCTACATATTCTTCTCCCTTTTTTCTGGCTACTTTATATAATTCGTCATCGTTTAATACAAAAGGATATCCCACATCAATTTTAATTTCTGCCGAAGCACCCATTGTTTCTGCCAATTGTATTACATGCTTTTCAATAAGTTCATGAGCTTTAAAACGCCAATCTTCGTTCATAGCCCTAAAAGTACCCATTAACTTTACTTCACTAGGAATTACATTGGTAGTATTACCTCCATTTATTGCTGTAATGCTTAACACACTAGGGTTTGTAGGATTATTATTTCTACTTATTATTTGTTGAAGACTAATTATAATATGCGATGCTATTAAAATAGTATCTGCTGTTAAGTGAGGTGCTGCTGCATGCCCACCTTTACCCTTTATTGTTATGTAAATTTCATCGGCACTTGCCATGCTCATGCCTGCCCTAAAGCTTAATTTGCCTACAGGTAAGCCCGAATGTACATGTAATGCAAAAATATTTTGTGGTTTAGGATTTTCCAGTACTCCATCAGCTATCATTAAACTGGCACCACCAGGATTTTTTTCTTCTCCGGGCTGAAAAATTAATTTTACTGTTCCTTCCCACTCCTCTTTTAATTCATGTAAAATTTTTGCAGCCCCTAATAAACAGGTAGTATGAACATCATGCCCACAAGCATGCATAACACCATCAACTTTTGATTTATACGCTACATCGTTTTGCTCTTTAATTGGCAAAGCATCCATATCTGCTCGTAGTGCAATTACTTTACTATCAGGATTTTTACCTTTAATTAAACCTACAACACCAGTAGTAGCTTTTACCTCAAATGCAATTCCTATTTCTTGAAGTTTTTGCTGCACAAATTTTGATGTTTCAAATTCTACATAACTCAACTCTGGATGGGCATGCAAATGATGCCTTACCTCAATAAATTCTGTAGCATATTTTTGAGCTAGCGCTTTTATTTTTTCTTTCAACATAAATACAAATAAAAAAGAGTTTCAATACAGAAACTCCTTACAATTTACAACTAAGTTTTTTATTAATCATCATCTTTTTCTTTATCCTTTTCAGGCTTTACTTCTACTGTTTCTGGTACCAGATAAATATTAGTACTTACAATACCAGCTTGTTTAATCATTTTTTTGTACCTATCGGCATCCCCTTTTTCAACAAAATTGCCAAACTTTATTTTTATGTATGGAGCCTGAAAAGCCATATACACTTTTTGTTCTGGAAAACGTTGCAATAATTGCGCCCTCACTTTCATGGCTAAATCTCTATCATTGCTACTAATTACCATTAATCTAAATCCTTTTGCGGCTCTTGGACCTAAAGAAGGTTTTGCTGTATTTAACTCATACTGCTTTTTGCCTAATACATCTATTCTAGCATCTCTTATTACAGTTACTTTACCTTGTTCTTTTATAGAATCAATTGCAATATCTTGAGCATTTGTATTTAGCCACAAAAAAGTTAGCAACAAAATGACAAAACTATTCTTCATGTGTTTGTTTATATTTTGTTTATGTACACAAAAATCAATCCAATTTACTTTCTTCCACAATTTTAACACTACTACTACAGCCAAGCCTTGTTGCCCCTGCGGCTATTAATTCGGCTGCAAACTTAAATGTTTTAATACCGCCACTAGCTTTTATTTTAACAACATCAGCCAAGTGCTTACGCATTAGTGCTACAGCATGCACAGTGGCTCCTACTTCTGCATAACCAGTGCTGGTTTTCATAAAATCTACCCCTGCTGCACCATATAAATCGCAACATTTAATTATTTCATCATCGGTTAATATTCCACTTTCAATAATTATCTTAATTATCTTTTCTTTTTTACGTACAATGGGTAAAATGCTATTTATTTCATTAGCCAAAAAATGCCAGTCGTTATTTTTTATGGCACTAATATTTATCACTAAATCTAGTTCATCTGCCCCATCTACAACAGCCAAAACTGTTTCTGCCACTTTTGCCTCTATGGCACTATACCCAAATGGAAAGCCAATAACAGTAGCCACTTTTACATCTGCTTTAACCAATTCCTTTACTTTTTTTACAAATAAAGGAGGCACACACACTGCTGCAAAACCGTACTGATTGGCTTCTGCACACAATTTTTTAATATCAGCTACTGTAACAGTAGGCTTTAATACAGTGTGATCTATGTAAGAAGCTATATTCATAAGTATTGCAAAAATATCAAAAACAAGATTACTATTTTATATTAATGGTTGCAATTTACTAAGCCGTTTTACATATATTTATCCCATTAAAATACCAAACAACATAAAACTGTATGCAAAAAATTAGAAAATCATATTTATTACTATATTTTATAGTTGCTTTTAGTGCTATAAAAGCACAAAGTACTTATCCTGTTAATGATGTGGCTACACCAAAAGAAGGTTGTTATGCTTTTACAAATGCCACCATTATAAAAGATGTAGCTAATAAAATTTCTAATGCTACACTAGTTATACGCCAAGGTAAAATTGAAGCTGTGGGTGTAGGAGTAAGTGTTCCAAAAGATGCTATTGTAGTAGATTGTAAAGGCAAATTTATTTACCCATCTTTTATTGATATGTATAGCGATTATGGTACTTCCCCAGTTACTAGGGCTGGCTTTAGCTTTGGTGGGCAATCGCAAATGTTATCTAATACCAAAGGGGCTTATGGTTGGAACCAAGCCATAAAAAGTGAAATAGATGTAGCCAAAATATTTGCAGTAAACGATGCTAAAGCTAAAGATTTACGTGGTAATGGGTTTGGCGTAGTACTTACTCACCAAATGGATGGTATTAGCCGTGGAACTGGTGCTATAGTAAGTTTAGCCAATGAAAAAGAAAATAAAGTAGTAATTAAAGATAGAGCTACAGCTCATTATTCGTTTGATAAAGGAAGTAGCACACAAGATTACCCTGGCTCATTAATGGGTTGCATTACTCTACTTCGCCAAAACTTTTTAGATGCACAATGGTATAAAACACAGCCTGCAACTGAGGGTACTAATTTATCGCTTAAATCATTCAACGAAAATCAAGCATTACCTCAAATTTTTGAAGTAAGCGATAAATGGAATGTGTTAAGAGCTGATAAAGTAGGCGATGAATTTGGAGTACAATATATTATTAAAGCAGGTGGTAACGAGTATCAAAGAATAAATGAAGTAAAAGCTACTAATGCATCTTTTATTTTACCACTTAGCTTTCCGCAAGCCATGGATGTAGAAGACCCTACAGATGCTAGATATGTATCGTTAGCTGATTTAAAACACTGGGAAATGGCTGCCGGCAACCTTGCCGCATTCGAAAAAAATAATATAAATTTTAGTATAACAAGTTTTGGGTTAAGAGAAAGCAATACTTTTTTTAGCAATTTAAAAAAAGCAATTCAAAGTGGATTAAGTGAGCAAAAGGCACTGGAGGCTTTAACCAAAACCCCAGCTACACTATTAGGCATTGCTGATAAAGTGGGTAGTTTGGAGGTTGGGAAAATGGCCAATTTTTTAATTACATCGGGTAATATTTTTGGCGATAAAACTACCATTTACCAAAACTGGATTCAAGGAAATAAATATTTGTTGAAAGAAGAAGGATGGAATGATATTAGAGGCACTTATAACTTGGCTTTAAATGGTCAAGTATATAAACTTGAGATAAAAGGAGATGCTGCAAAACCTTCAGCTTCTATTTTAAGTACCGATACTACAAAAGTTGATTTACAATTGCAAGACAAATTGGTAAAGCTAAATTTTACATTTAAGCAAGATAAAAATAGCCCTACAAGATTAAGTGGTGTTGCCTCTAACAATAATTGGAGTGGCACAGGGCAACTACCAACCGGTAGCTGGACAAACTGGACAGCTACAAAAATTGCAGAGCTACAATCCGATTCTTCTAGAACTAAAAAAAATGATGTAGTAGATAAAAAAGTGGCTGAGCTTACATATCCCAACACAGGTTACGGCTTTAAAGAAATGCCTAAGCAAGAAAACATCTTAATAAAAAATGCTACAGTTTGGACTAATGAAAAAGAAGGTAAACTTGAAAATACAGATGTAATAGTTAAAGGCGGAAAAATTACTGCTATTGGTAAAAACTTAGCTGACCCCACCGCTAAAATAATTGATGGCACTGGTAAGCATTTGAGTGCAGGTATTATTGATGAGCATAGCCACATTGCAGGCACAGGTGGTATTAACGAATGTAGCCAAAGTGTAACAGCAGAAGTACGAATTGCAGATATTATAAACCCAGATGATGTTGATATTTATCGCCAATTAAGTGGTGGTGTTACAGGTAGCCATATTTTACATGGTAGTTGTAATACCATTGGTGGACAAACACAATTACTAAAATTACGCTGGGGTGCAAATGCAGAGCAAATGAAATTTGCTAATTGGGATGGCTTTATAAAATTTGCTCTTGGTGAAAATGTAAAACGTTCTTCAAGCAGTCAAGGGAATAATCGTTTTCCAGATACAAGAATGGGTGTGGAGCAAGTATTAACAGATGCTTTTACAAGAGCAAAAGATTATGAAAAATTACCAGCAGGAAAAAGAAAAGATTTAGAACTTGAAGCTTTACTAGAAATCATCAACAAAAAAAGATTTATTACTTGCCATAGTTATGTACAAAGTGAAATAACTGCTATGATGAGGGTGGCAGAAAAATTTGGCTTTAAAGTAAATACATTCACCCATATTTTAGAGGGGTATAAAGTGGCTGATAAAATGAAAGCCCATGGTGCAGCCGCAAGTACCTTTAGCGATTGGTGGGCTTACAAAATGGAAGTTATAGATGCTATACCACAAAATCCTGCAATTATGAGTAAAGTAGGTTTAACTGTAGCTATTAATAGCGATGATGCAGAAATGGCTCGTCGTTTAAATCAAGAGGCTGCAAAAAGTATTAAGTATGGAGGTATGAGTGAAGAAGAAGCATTGAAATTGGTGACGCTTAATCCAGCAATAATGCTTCATGTGGCAGATAGAACAGGAAGCATTAAAATTGGTAAAGATGCAGATTTAGTATTGTGGAGCGATAATCCATTAAGCATTTATGCTAAGGCCGAAAAAACAATGGTAGATGGTATTGTTTATTTTGATAGAGAAAGAGACAAACAATTACGTGCCGACATTGCTAAAGAAAGAACGGCTCTTTTGCAAAAAATGATAGGTGCAAAAAAAGGAGGAGAACGAGTTGGTCCTGCGGTTCCATCTTTTGCAGAACATAATTTTTGTGAAGATGATCATGCAGAAGGCAAAACTTTATGGCATAGAATTGAAAATAGAATGATAACTACAGAAACTAATTCTAACTAAAAATTTAAACTTATTATAATGAAAAAAATATTTTTAATAATCATTGTAGTTACTCACTTCTCACTACTCACCACTCATTGCAAGGCACAAGAAAATATATATCCTTCTGCTGCACAAAAAGGGAGCATTGCTATTGTGGGTGGCAATATTCATGTGGGTAATGGAAAAGTATTTAAAAGCAGTATTAAAATAGAAAATGGAAAAATAACTTCTGTTAGTGAAGGCACTGTTACTGCTGATAAAGTAATTGATGCTACTGGTAAAGAAATTTATCCAGGAGTAATTGCTCCGAGCACCAACTTAGGTTTGGTAGAAGTAGGTACTGTAAGAGCCACAGCCGATTTTAATGAATTGGGTGACATTAACCCCAACATACGTTCAATAGTGGCGTATAATACCGAAAGTAAAATAATAAATACAGTTAGAAGCAATGGTGTTTTATTAGCACATATTGTACCAAGTGGCGGAAGCATAAGCGGTACAAGTAGTGTGGTACAATTAGATGCTTGGAACTTTGAAGATGCAGCCTATAAAGTAGACAATGGTATTCATTATAATATGCCAGCATTAATCAATCGTCCATCTTTTGGTGGTAGAAGACAAGGTGGTGATCAAGTGGATATGGTAAAAATGGGCTTAGAAAGAATTGAAAATACCCGTAAATTTTTTAGAGAAGCTAAAGCTTATTTATCTACAAGCAATCCTTCGCCAATTAATTTAAAATACGAAGCAGTAAAAGGCTTGTTTACAAAAACACAAACTTTTTTTGTGCATTGCGATTTAATGAAAGAAATAATGATGGCTATTGATTTTGCAAAAGAGTTTGATTTTAAATTATGTATTGTAGGTGGCAGTGATAGTTGGATAATTGCTGATATTTTAAAGCAAAACAACACATCTGTAATATTAAGTGAACCTCATAGCTTACCTAATACTAATGATGATGATGTAGATCAACCTTACAAAACAGGGGCAGCGTTGCAAAAAGCTGGAGTGCTGTTTACAATTTGCCAAGATGCTGGCGATGGTTTTTGGCAACAACGTAGTTTGCCTTTTCAAGCTGGTACTATGGCTGCTTATGGCTTAACCAAAGAGGAAGCCTTAACAGCCATTACTTATAATGCAGCAAAAATTTTAGGTGTAGATGATAAAACAGGAACAATTGAAAGTGGCAAAGATGCTAACATTGTTATAAGTACAGGCGATTTGCTTGACATGAAAACTAACAACGTAACCAACGCTTTTATACAAGGCAGAGAAATAAATTTGGAAAGTAAGCATACTCAGTTAGCACAAAAATATAAATATAAATATGGGATAAAGTAAAACTATTTTATTTTTAGTAAGACACTATCCCATATAAAGGCAACTATTTTATAGGGTTGCCTTTATATTTTTTAATAAAAGAGCTACTTAATTAAGTAACTCTTTTATATTTATT
>JAGNRZ010000076.1 GCA_017988335.1 Ferruginibacter sp. | reverse complement strand
CATTCTAACAAAACGCTCAAATCTAGGGGCTCCTAAAATATTGGTAAAATTACTTTGGTATTTCTTTTTAATATTAAGCCTTTTTTATTCTTTAACTAGCTCAGGTAAATTTTTATCTATTGTTTTTAGTTCATTTTCAAATTAAGTATGAACTGGCCAAAATTTTTGTGCTTCCTCAGTAGTTAAATTTAACTCTTTGGTTACATAAGCTACATATAAAGGATAAATTTTTTCGTTACGCATCGCTTCGTCTGCCGCAGATTGATTTATATCTTCTTGTGCTGATGCTACAAAAAAACTGCTTAAAAAAAGTGTTGCTAAAAGTAAAATCTTTTTCATCTTTCTAAATTTTATTTTGCTGTTTCGTGAAGACACGAAACAAGGCTTTTGTTATTTTTTAATTTTTTAAATCATCTAAATTCAAATTGTCTAAATAACTATCTAAAGTTTTATCTTCTGTTACGTTATCTATTGTAGGCGTTTCTTCAATTACAGCAGCTAGTAAAGCATCGTCAATATCAGTACCATCAGCTTCAATAAATTTTACAATTTCGTCATCAGAAATTTTATCTAACTCAGTATCAAATTTATTTTCCGCTGCAATAGTTAAACCTTTTTGTGTAGCCTCATCAATTGTATTTGAATTACCTGCAAATTTAAATGCACTAAAAGCAATAATACCTGTAAACACTGCAGCCACTGCATATTTAACAAACGTAAAGTTTCTTTTACGCATAGTAACAACTTTAGCTTGTTGAGGTTGTACTTTTTCTAAAAGGCTATCACTTAAACTTTCAAAGTACTTAGCAGGTACAGTATAAACATTTTCGTTTTGTACGCTATACAACATTGGTGATAGGCTTCTTAATTCATCACTTGCATTATCTACCTGTTGCTGTTTTATTTTGGCTAAAATGTTATCGGCTAAGTTATCGAAATAACCAGCAGGTACATCGTTAATTTGTGCTTTAGCAGTATTTAAAAAAGAGGGTTGCTCAATATGTAAAGTAGCTAAAATATCATCACTCAATACATCAAAATAGCCTGATGGAACAGTATATAAATTCACCTTTGGCAACCCAGCTAGGGTAGGGCTAAGAGTGTGTAATTCATTCAATATGTCTGTTCTATTTTCCATTTCAGTTATAAGACGAGTTTATTGTCTTAAAGTTTAATTATTTAATATAAAATCTTCAATTTTTTTTACCGCATGGTGGTAGCTGGCTTTTAATGCTCCTTCGCTGGTTTCCAATACTTTACTCATTTTTTCGTAAGGCATTTCATCATAGTACCTTAAGTTAAACACAACTCTTTGTTTTTCAGGTAATTGTTGTATGGCTACCTGCAATTTCCACTCTAGCTTATTAGCATCAAAATGCTCACTGGCCTTTACTTTATTGCTTAGTCCGCTTTCTTCATCGCTTAATGATAAGGTGCTTTTTCTTTTTTGTTGGTCTAAAAAAGTAAGACTTTCATTGGTAGCAATGCGGTACATCCAGGTATAAAGCTGACTATCTTCTCTAAAATTATCCAATCCATTCCACACTTTTATAAACATATTTTGCAATACATCATTGGCATCTTCATGCTCTACCACCATACGGCGTATGTGCCAGTACAGCTTTTCTTGATACTTTTTAATAATTCGAGTATAGCCTCTTTCTTTGGTAGCAGGGTCTTTAAACTGAGATAGCAAAGTGGCATCATCCAAATGTTCGTTCATAAAAGTGGTTGTAGCAGTAAAATTAAAAAATCCAATCGGTTTGATTGGATTTTCTTATAAAGGTTTAATTACTTTTTAATCTTCTTTTAATAACTTGTTAGAACGGGCTGTGTGTATTAGGGCAATAATATAAACATCTTTATTATTTATCCTAAATATTACTTTGTAGGGGAACGAATTTAATATGCCTCTCCTAAATTTTGATTTTTTTACCGTTGGATAGATTAAAGGGTTAATTACTAATGTTGAAGTGATATAATCTATTTGACTAATAAACTTTACGGCAAGTGAATCTGATATAGATAAATACCAATCAATTGCTTCATGTAGTTCGTTCTCAAATTAGGTTGTATAAAAGATTTTGTAATCCAACTATTTTATCAATTTTCCGTACTTTTTTTCAACCTTTTTTTAAAATCGGTTGAAGTTAAAAGTTTGATTTCTCCTTCCTGTATTAATTCCCATCGTTTATCTAACTCTTTAACCAAATCACTTTCTTTATCAGAAAGTCTCTTATTTTCAGGCAAGCTACTAAGCAACTTCTCCGAAATTTTTCTTCTTTCCCTTACTGGTAATGCTAATATTTCATTGATATCGTAAGCCATAAAATATTTTTTATAAATATACTATTTTCTTCCCATCACCTTTTCAGCAGCAGCTACAATATTTGGCGTATCTAAACCATATTTTACTAACAACTCTGCAGGCTTACCGCTTTCGCCAAATGTATCATTTGTACCAATGTACTCAATAGGTATTGGGCAATTTTTTGCAGCAACTTGTGCAATACTGTCTCCTAATCCGCCTAGCACATTATGCTCCTCACAAGTAACAGCACATTTTGTTTTTTGGATAGATTTTATAATTGCTTCCTCATCTAATGGCTTTATAGTATGAATATTAATAACCTCAACACTTACACCTTTTTCTTGCAAAATTTTACCAGCCTCAATAGCCTTCCACACTAAATGGCCGCAAGCAAAAATGCTAACATCTGTACCTTCACTTAATTGCTGTGCTTTACCAATTACAAAATCTTCTTCCTTGGTAAAAATGGGCCAAACAGGGCGGCCAAAGCGTAAATAAACAGGGCCTTCATAATCAGCAATAGCTTCAGTAGCTGCTTTGGTTTGATTATAATCTGCAGGTACAATCACCGTCATACCCGGTAGCATTTTCATTAAACCAATATCTTCTAAAATTTGATGTGTAGCTCCATCTTCACCCAACGTAAGCCCAGCATGGCTGGCACAAATTTTTACATTTTTTCCGCTATAAGCAACGCTTTGGCGTATTTGATCATATACCCTACCTGTACTAAAATTTGCAAATGTTGTTGTGTATGGAATTTTACCGCCAATGGTTAAGCCTGCTGCAATACCTATCATATTGGCTTCTGCAATACCGCATTGTACAAAACGTTCTGGAAACTCTTTCATAAAACCTTGTAGTTTTAAAGAGCCAGCCAAATCGGCTGTAAGTGCCATTATGTTTGGGTTTTTACGGGCTGCGGCTAGTATGCCATCGCCAAAACCACTACGAGTATCTTTATTGCCAGTAACTTCTATTGTATTTAACATGGTGAAATCTAAAATTTATTGATGTATGATTTTTTGATTTAAGAATGGCGAAGATACATTGCTGCTAAAGAATTATCAAATTATCACTTTATTCAATTATCACATTTTTTCTCCCAAGCCCAAGCCGTTCTCATCATATCTTCTAGTGAGTATTTGGGTTGCCAACCTAATTCATTTACTGCTTTTTCGTTATTGGCATAAATGGCTACCACATCTCCACTTCGGCGAGGGCCAATAACATAATTTAATTTTTGCCCACTTACTTTTTCAAACATATTTATTACTTCTAAAACGGTGTATCCATTTCCACTACCCAAATTAAAAATATCGCAGTTGGTTTTGTTTTTATTTTGAATAAGATAATTAAGGGCTAACGTATGTGCATGTGCAATATCACTTACATGTATATAATCTCTTACACAGCTACCATCTTTAGTATTGTAATCATTACCCCATACTTTCATTTGAGGTAATTTACCAATGGCTGTTTGGGTAATGGCTGGTACTAAATTTTGTGGTTTACCAACAGGTAACTCTCCAATATGAATGCTGAGGTGTGCACCTACAGGATTAAAATAGCGTAACAAAATACTTTTAAACTGTTGTGTGCTTACATCTTTTACTATTTGCTCACCCATTTGCTTTGTAGCGCCATAGGGGCTTTCAGCTTGTTTTTGTGGAGTTAATTCTGTAACAGGTATAGCATCTGGATTGCCATATACAGTGCAAGAAGATGAAAAAACAAAGTTGTTTATGTTAAAGACTTTTGCACATTTTAAAATGTTTAATAAAGATGTAATGTTGTTTTCATAATACATCATTGGATTGTCAACCGATTCGCCAACAGCTTTGTATGCTGCAAAATGTATAATGCCTACAATATCTTTATTTTGTTCGAACACCTGTAAGGTATCGGCGTAATTACATAAATCAATAGCATAATTTTTTATTTTTTTGTTGATGATTTTTTCAACACCATCTAAAATGGATAAATTGCTACGGCTATTATTATCAATACTAATTACCTCAAATCCATTTTCTACTAAATCTACAATAGTATGGCTGCCAATAAAACCACAACCACCTGTTACTAATATTTTACTCATTTTTTAATGTACTTAAAATTACGATTGTGTATTTTGGCAAAAGCATTATCGGCACTAATAAGTAAAGCATCATTCGCTAGTGCAGTGGCAGCAATAATTGCATCGGGCAATTTTAGCTTATATTTTTTTCGGATTGAAATAGTTGTTTTAATTAAGTCAATATTCTCATTAGTAAAATCAATTATGTTAATCTCATTTTCTAATTCCTCAAAAAGATGGATGTCATTTTTTTGTAACTCTATATTAACTAAATATTCTATTTTAGTAATCAATGAAATCCCAATAGACGAAAGTGATTGATTAATTTTTATTTTACCTTGCAAAAAAAGAAGTAAAGCATTTGTATCCAAAATAATCTTAACTCCACTCATCTCTTATTTTTTTTTGATAGTCGATAGGATTACCTTTCCATTGCATTTTGCCTGCAAAATCACTCCTATGTTTTTTGGGAGCTTTTTTTTCTTCATTAATTACAAATAATACTTCAAGCTCTTCTTTATCGCTATTAACTGGTAAGTTTATATTAAACTTACCTCGTTTATTCTTTTTCACAATTATTTTAACAGCTTCCATTATTTACATTTTACACAAATCTACAAAATAAAAAACATCCGCAATTGCGGATGTTTTTTATTACTTTTTATTCTAAAAAACTATTTTACAAAAAAACTTACAATCCAATAGGTAAGTGCCGCTAATAAACCACTAACAGGTATGGTTAATATCCATGCCCATAATAAGTTTACCGTAACACCCCATCTTACAGCACTTAAACGCTTAGTAGCCCCTACACCAATTATGCTACCAGTAATTGTATGTGTACTTGAAACCGGAATACCAGCTTGACCTGTAAAGAATAATGTTAATGCCCCAGCGGTTTCAGCCGCTACACCTTCAAGCGGAGTAACCTTGGTAATTTTTGTACCCATTGTTTTTACAATTTTCCAACCACCACTCATAGTACCAATGCCTATAGCTAAGTAACATGCTATGGGTACCCAATCTGGTAAATCGCTAAAATTTTGTATTTGCCCACTTGTAATTAAAGCAACCCCTATAATGCCCATTACTTTTTGAGCATCATTTACACCATGCCCAATACTAAATGCAGCCGAACTAAATAACTGCAATTTTTTAAACATATTTGCTACTTTAAATGCAGTTGGCGTCTTTATTTTTTCTACATATAAATAAGTAAGGGAAAACACGATAGCAATAGATAGAATAATATACCATGCAATGCTATTATCAGATTTTTCAATGTCTTTAGCTAAAGTTTTTTCTATGCTAAATTTTTCCAATTTATCTTGTACACTTTTTTTAAATTCAGGAGCAATTGGATAAATGGTGTTTAAAGCAATCATTGTACTATCTAAAGAAAGTTCTTTCTTAAAATATTTTTTAAGCGGCGTTTTATACTCTTCGGTAAGTTTTTTTGCTTTCAAATATTCAATATTGATATTACTATCGCTGGTAGATTTTGATTCTAATATTAAATAACCATTTGCATTACGAATATCATCTTTTAACCTACTTGCTTCTATATCTTTTAGCCAGCCTTGTTCTTGTGCTTTTTTTGCAATAGCATTGGCACCAATTTTATCATAATTTATAATTTCTGCTTTTATATTCTCGTAATTAGGTAATGCTTTTGCTAATTTATCTTTTGCTGTTGCTAAAAATTTAATGGCATTACTATCATTAGGGTTAAGTGCAAGTTTTTCTGTACCCTCTTTTACCTCTGCGTTATACTTATCAATTTTTAAAAATTTTTGCAGCCCTTTATCCATTTTACTTTGTTCAAACATATTAAATGCAGTAAATGTAAAAAAAGTGGCAATCGCAATTATAGCCAGCCTTAACCATACATTACGCATTATAGTTACAACGGTAATAAATATGGATATGACCATACCAACTAATGGTGCAAAGAAAATAAATACAATGATTTCTATAATTGTTTTAGACTCTAATATACTAGCCCAGCTCACATTTATTCCTTTCATCATCATACCATGTGCAATTGCTGCACCTGCAAGCCCACCAACTAATGTATGAGATGAGGAGGATGGAATGCCGTACCACCAGGTTAATAAATTCCAAAATATAGCAGCTATTAGGCCAGAAAAAATAACAGGTAGAGTAATAAACTCTTTATGAACGGTTTTACTGATGGTATTGGCTACAGCATGGTCCTTAAAAATAAAATAAGCTACTACATTAAAAAATGCAGCCCATATAACAGCTTGAAATGGAGTAAGTACTTTTGTTGAAACTACTGTGGCTATTGAGTTTGCAGCATCATGAAAACCATTGATATAATCAAAGATTAAAGCAAGGGCTATTATTATTATTACTAGAGTCATTGTTTATTTAGTTAATGGTTGATAGTTGATGGTTCATAGTTCATAGTAAAAAAGATTGCTATGAACTATACGCTATGAACAATGAACTAATTAAGCGTATTTCACAATTATACTTTCAATTACGTTTGCGGCGTCTTCACATTTATCAGTTACAATTTCCATTACTTGATAAATTTCTCTTTTCTTAATTACCTCTTTTGCATCTGGCTCTGTATCAAATAAACGTTCAATACTCATATCAAAAATATCGTCGCCTTGGTTCTCAATACTATTAATTAATACTAAGGCATCAGTAATTTGACGCATATTTTTCATATTGCGTAATTCAACAACGGCACGGTTTACAGCCACACAGCCTTGTGCAATTATATCAGCCATTTTTTGAATACCACTATCAGCAGGGTTTACTTTATAAAAATTAATTTTTTTAGCAGCGGCTTGTATATAATCGGCAATATCGTCTAAAGCGGTAGCTAAATAGTGTATATCTTCCCTATCGAAAGGCGTAATAAAGTTTTTACCTAATTGCGTAAAAATTTCATGAGTAAAATCGTCACACTCATGTTCCATGTGTTCAACGTCTTTAATTAACTGCCCTCTTTTTTCAAAATCAGGTTCGTTAACTACTTCTTTAAGTTTTTCACCCATTACAACTAATTTATTAGCAACACTTTCAAATAGTTGATAAAATATCCTATCCTTTGGTAAAAAGATTTTTAAAATTGAATTGATACCTGCCATAGTTTTAAAATTTTAGCAAAAGTAAAAATATGCAGTATGAATTTCCGGTTTTTGAAATTGTTAATAATTTGATAACATAGAGGTAACATTAATGTGTTATTACTTTGCACAAATTTTAAAAAATGCTTAAGAAATTCTATGTAGTAGGAATACTACTAATATCCACTTTTTTTGCAAATGCTCAATTTTTAATGGACATGGTTGATACTACCAAGGAAGCAGGTAAAAGCCTACTATCTATTTCAAAAAAATTTGATCATCTAAAAATTGGAGGGTATATACAGCCGCAATATCAAGTAGCTCAGTCTAAAGGTGCAAAGTCATTTGAAGGAGGAGATTTTTCAACAAACACTAGCAATAGGTTTATGCTAAGGCGAAGTAGAGTGAGAATAGATTATGTACATTTTACCGAAAATACAAAACCTAGTGTACAAATTGTTTTTCAGTTTGATGCTAATGAAAGGGCTTTTACGGTGAGAGATGTTTGGGGTAGAGTGTTTGAAAATAAATGGAAAGTGCTAAGCTTGACAACGGGCATGTTTGCAAGACCATTTGGTTACGAAGTAAATTTAAGTAGTAGCGATAGAGAAAGCCCTGAGAGGGGAAGGATGAGCCAACTTTTAATGAAAAGCGAAAGAGACATTGGTGCTATGTTAAGCTTTGATGTACGTAAAAAGCAACATAGGTTTAAAAATATTAAAATTGATATTGGGGTATTCAATGGCCAAGGGATTAATGCACCTACGGATTTTGATAATTATAAAGATATAATTGGAAGAGTATCTTTAAAGCCTATTCATTTATCTAAAAAAATCACATTATCTGCTGGTACATCTATATTGCATGGTGGGTTGCTAAATAATACTAAATATACTTATACTACTCAAGATGTTAGTGGAATAAAAAAAGTGGTAGTAGATTCCTCTATTACAAATATTGGTACCAAATCTGCAAGGCAATATTATGGTATTGATGCTCAATTAAAAATTAAACAAAAACATGGCTTTACCGAATTAAGAGCAGAATTTGTTACGGGTAAGCAAACAGGCTTATTAAATTCAACAGAAACACCAGTTGCTTTGTTAACGGGTAATGATGGTTTTCATGTAAGGCAATTTAACGGGGCTTACTTTTATTTGCTTCATAATATTTTTTCTCCAAAACATCAATTAATTGTTAAGTATGATTGGTACGACCCCAATACAAAAGTTAGTGGCAAGCAAATTGGTACTACAGGAAGCGGTTTTACGGCAACTAATATTAAGTATAGTACAATGGGCTTAGGATACTTACATTATATAACAGATAATGTAAAATTAGTATTGTATTATGCTAAAGTTAAAAATGAAAATACATTATTAAATGGCTATACAAAAGATGTAAAAGATGATGTGTTTACTTGCAGATTACAGTTTAGATTTTAGTTGTAATAATATTTTGTTAACACTAATTTGATATAGTGGTAACATTCCACTAACATTAACATAACATAAAAAAACTCTCTTTGCACTAAATATTTATTGCATGAGAGTTTTTTTGTTTTTAGCTAGTTTTTTGATATTAAATATATGTGTTGCACAAAAAGCAAAGGTAGAAGGAAAGGTTACAGATGCTAAAACTGGCTTGCCTTTAACAGGCGTATCGGTTAGTGTAAAAAATTCTACAAAAGGCACAGCAACAGATGTTGAGGGTAGATATAATTTAAATGTTGAGGGTGTAAATGGTAAAATTTCTTTAGTATTTTCTTACAGTGGTAATGTAAAGGAGGTTGACGAAGTAGAAATTGTTGAAACCAAAGTAACAACACAGGATATTTCTTTTGAAGTAAAAGCAAAAACTAACGATGCTGTAATTGTACGTTCAACTACAAATGCTCGTAAAGAAACAGCTGCTTCTTTAATTACATTTCAAAAAACAACTAATACCGTATCATCAGTAATATCAGCAGAAACAATCAAGCGTTCGCCAGATAAAAATACAGGAGAGGTTTTAAAGCGCTTGCCTGGGGCCAGTATTCAAGAGGGAAAATTTTTAGTGATAAGAGGGCTAGCTGATAGGTATAATCAAGCTATGCTTAATGGTGTTTTATTAACCAGCACCGAGCCAGATAGAAAGACATTCTCTTTTGATTTAATACCATCTAGCATGGTAGATAATATTGTAGTGAACAAAGCTTTTGTACCAGAATATCCTGGAGAGTGGGCTGGTGGCTTGGTACAAGTAAATACAAAAGATATTCCAGCAAAAAACTTTTTAACAGTACAGGTAGGTACTGGTTTTAATACCCAAACTACTGGTAAAGATTTTTATGTGGATAAGGCAGGTAAAACAGCTTGGCTGGGTATTGATGATGGCACTAGAGATTTACCCAAATCATATACAACAAAATCTGATTTTGATATTTTATCAGCAGCCGAAAAAACAGCCATAGGAAAGGAACTTAGAAATGTTTGGTCAGTAAATCCTACATCAGCTGCACCCAATGCATCTTTTCAATTAAGCGGTGGGTTTAATTCAAAAATATTAGGTAAAAAAGTAGGCGGAATTTTTGGAATTACTTACAGTAAAACAAATAGAAATCTAAATTTATTAAATAGAACTAATAATATAGATTCATTTTATAATGTAGGGGTTATTTATAATTATGCCGACATAAAATATCAGCAAGATATAACAGCAGGAGCTATTGGTAGTTTAGCAATACAACTTAATGCTTTAAATAAAATTTCATTTAAGTCTTTGGTTAACGTTAATTCAATAAACTCTTACGTAGATAGGCAAGGGCCTAATTTTGATAGAGATGAATTAATTAAAGGAGCAGAACTAACCTATAAACAAAATACCTTTTTTACTGTACAGGCATTAGGAGAGCATGGCATTTTTAAAAACACTAAATTAAAATGGTATGGTGCATTTAATATTTTAGATGGCTTTATACCTGACCAAAAAAGAATTACGTACTCAAAATCGGCAACGAATGCAGCAGACCCTTACAGAGCGGTAATTGCAAATGTATTATCTCAACAAAGTGGTAGTAGAGTATTTCAAAACCTTAGCGATTATATTTATACAGCAGGTGGGGATGTTAGTTACAATTTTAATTTATTTGGAAATAAGCAAACACTTAAAGGCGGCTATATGTTGCAAATAAAAGACAGATTGTTTGATGCTAAATTATTTGCAAACTATTTGCCAAAAGATAATGATGCTTTACGCCAACTACCTGCCAGTGAAATTTTTGCTTCTCAAAATTTTGGAAATGGCACCGATAATAAATTTGCCTTTGATGCTATTAAAGGAAACACATTTAGATACTTAGCCAATACCATTTTAAACGCTGGTTTTTTACAATTTGATAATCAATTTACCGATAAGTTAAGAGTAGTTTGGGGTTTACGTGTAGAAAATTATGATCAATTAGTGGGTAGTGTAAAAAAGTATGACCCCAGACATACTTATACAAAAGTTACTGACCTTTTACCTGGTTTAAATGCTACATATAAAGTAAATGCTAAAACAAATATTCGTTTATCGGGGTCACAAACCGTAGTAAGGCCAGAATTAAGAGAACTAGCGTATTTAAATTTATACGATTTTGAATTAAACCTATCAGTACAAGGCGATCCTAAATTGGAGAGAACAAAAATTACCAATTTTGATTTACGATATGAGCTATACCCTAGGGCTGGCGAAGTATTTACAGTAGGTGTTTTCTACAAAAATTTTAAAACACCAACAGAGCAATTTTTAAACGGTACTACCATCAATTTTGTAAACTTAGAAAAAGCTACCGCTTTTGGTGCCGAAGTAGAAGTGAGAAAAAAATTAGATATGGTTAGCCTGTTAAAAAACTTCACTTTTCAAAGCAATATTTCATACATATACAGCCGTGCCAAGGATGATGTGTTTCAGTTAGATAGACCACTACAAGGGCAATCACCTTACGTATTAAATATGGGGCTTTTGTATGACTACGAAAAGCTAGGTATTAATGCAACTCTACTTTACAATAGAATTGGCGAAAGAATTTATTTGATAGGTGATGTAGGTGCAGGTGCTGCTACACCAGATGTGTATGAAGCTCCACGTTCTGTATTAGATTTTCAAATAGCAAAGAAAGTATTAAAAACTAAAGGAGAAATAAGATTAACAGTTGCTGATATCTTAAATCAAACACAATATTTCTATCAAAATGCAAATAGCAAAAGAAGCTTCCAAAAAAATGTAGATGCTTATCGCTTTACCAGAAAATTTGGAACCACATTTGGCTTAACATTTAATTATTCATTATAAAAAATTGCTTAAAAACTTATAACAAATTAACACATGAAAAAGTACATTTTATTTTTAGTAGCTATAGCAGCTATATCAATTACAAGTTGTCGTAAAATTGAAACCGACGGTGAAAAAGAAATTATTATTATTAATGGCGGCGGTGGAAGCACTACTGGTCAAACCATTACTTTACAAGGTAGAATAAGTGCAGATACTGTATTGCGTAAAGAAAATACATACATATTGAAAGGGTTGGTATATATGGTAGGTAATAAAACTATGACAATTGAAGCTGGTACTACCATTAAAGGTTCATTTAGTGGTGCCGATGTTGCTGCATTGATAATAACAAGAGGGTCTAAAATAAATGCAGTAGGTACGCCAGATGCTCCTATTGTATTTACATCTGCAGCACCAAACCCACAAAGTGGCGATTGGGGTGGTATTATTATTTGTGGTAAAGCAGCTATTAATACTAGTTTTAATGGTATTAATGGATTGTATCAGGTAGAAGGTGGAGTTGATAATGCTAATGGCGATGGTTTAGCTGGCTCTGGCGATGCTACTGTACCTACACCTATAAATAACGACAACTCTGGTATAATGAAATATGTACGTATTGAATATGCAGGTTACGCTTTTCAACCAGATAAGGAAGTTAATAGCCTTACCATGGCTGGCGTAGGTAGTGGTACTACAATAGAAAATATACAAGTTACGTATGCAAAAGACGATGCTTATGAGTGGTTTGGCGGAAGTGTAAATGCTAAATATTTAATTGCTTACAAAACACAAGACGATGACTTTGATACTGACAATGGTTATAACGGTAATGTACAATTTGGTTTAATTATTAGAGATTCATTAATTGCAGATATTTCAACATCAGAAGCATTTGAAAGTGATAATAACTCTGGTGGTACTACTGCTACTCCAAAAACTACAGCTGTATTTAGTAACATAACAGCTATAGGGCCTAGAGCTACATTAAATAATTTTGGAAATACTTTGTTTAGAGCTGGTGCACAAATTCGTCGTAACTCTGGTATATCTTTATTTAACTCAATAATTATGGGTTGGCCACAAGGTATTTTAATTGATGGTACTACAGGAACTTCAACAGCCTTAAATATAGAAGATAGTACACTACGTTTACGTAATGTTACTTTAGCTGGCAACACAATCAACTTGAAATTTTCAGGAGTAGGTGGTGCTAATATTAACTCTGATGCAACATTAACAACATGGTTTACAAATACATTTTACAATAATGATGTTTTAGCCAATGCATCAGATGCAAAATTAATTCAACCATTCAACTATACAACACCAGACCCAACACCATTTGCTGGCAGTAACGGAAATCAAAAAATATTAACAGGCGGTAGCTTTACAGATGCTAAGTTTACTGGAGATACTTTCTTTGACAAAACAGCAACCTTCCGTGGTGGTGTTGCTACTGCTGGTGTAAATGCAACTTGGTGGAAAGGATGGACAAAATTTAATTACTAGTAATATTTTGAGGGTTAATACTTATCCGTTTGAACAAAAAGTTCTTAAGCAAATAGCAAGGTCTTGAGCTCAGTCGAAAGATATGCTAAGCCTCTTTTAGTCTTAAAAGAGGCTTCTTTTTTTAGGTTAAATTAATGTTACCAAATTGTTACTATGCACATTTAAATCACATTCTTTTTCACAGCTAGAAATTTGCATACAAAAAAATTATTTTCACAGTACCAACTAAAATTTAAAGTTTATGAAATGGGTAAAAGCTAACACCGATTCTTCAAATGAGCAGTTTGAATTATGGGAGGGAGATAAAAAAATTGCTCAACTATCATTCACTAATGGTACTCGTATTGGAAGATTTGTAAGCTCTGTTACCAAGCGTATTTTCTTTTTTGATAGTAGAGGAGTATTTGCTCCTAAAGCCATTTTAAAAAATGAGTATGGAATTAAAATTGGAAAATTAGCCTTAGGTGATGCTAAATTGAAAAATGGATATTTAGAAGTAGAAGGAAAAAAATATCAATACACCTTTAATCTTAACAACTCAAATGAGTTAAAAGTGTTTGATGAAGTGTCTAACGA
>JAGNRZ010000225.1 GCA_017988335.1 Ferruginibacter sp. | reverse complement strand
GTAATGCTATACGTAGTATTGGTTTTTCTACCAATAAAACCCTTTTCTACCTTTACAAAACTATTGTCTTCCAAAGTTTTTAAATGACTGGCTAAATTACCATCAGTAATATCCAATAGCTCTTTTAGCTCATTAAAATTAAGCTCAGCATTTACCATAAGGGCACTCATAATACCCAATCGTATTCTGCTATCAAAAATTTTATTTAAGTTTTCTATTAAGTTCATCTAGTTATCAATTATCCATTAACTCATTATCCATTGTTTCTTTCATACCTATACCACATTAACACTCCATACACAATATGTAACACACCAAAGCCCATTGCCCAAAAATATAAGCCGTAGCCTACAAACCAGCAGTTAATAATACCCACCAAAATTTGGCAGTAGCCTAAATATCTTACCTCACCTAAAGTATATTTACTAGCATTTACTAATGCCAAACCATAAAAAATTAAACAACCCGGTGCAATTAAACCAAAATTTCCAAACTGCATTTGCTTAAATAAATACACAGCCCCTGCCAACATTGGCACCGCTACATTACTTAACAAGCGTTTACTTGTAGTACCCCAAAGTGGAATTTTATTTTTTTTGCTACGCAAATACGTAAACAAAAAAGAAAAAATAAAGGCCCCTAAAAAAGTAAAGGCAGCAATTTGAAATAGCTTATGCCCCATAAATTCTTGTACACTTTCTGCCCCTATTCCGCTATAAATAGCCTCTCTATAACTCGATGGCCCACCATTTGCTTCAATTACTCCATTGGCAAACCATGCACCTACTAAGGCACACAAGCCTGCGGCTACGCCACTTAAACCACTTAAGCTAATGAAACGGCTGCTACGTTCCATCATTTGTTTTATTTGTTGTATGTCTTGCAAAGACTGTTGTTGCTCATTCATATAAAAGCACTTTGTAATACAAAGTACGTTATACATTTTGATTTATGCAAATTATTTTTTGGGTAATCAACATCAAATCTATTTTCACCTTCATTGGCGTCGCACTCTTTTACTTCATATCTTTATTCAACAACTAAAGCAAACTGTATAAACTCATTCATTACTTTATTATGAAGCAATTATTTTTTTTTCTTTGTGTTCTTTGTGCCTTTGTGGGAAACACTTTTGCTCAAAACAAAATCGACCCGACAAAAATTGATATTGTAAGAGACAGTTTTGGTGTGCCTCACATATTTGCCAAAACCGATGCCGAAGTAGCCTATGGCCTTGCTTGGGCAAATGCCGAAGACGATTTTAAAAGTTTGCAAGAGTTAATGCTACCCGTAAAAAATTTAATGGGCAGGGTGCAAGGCAAAAAAGGTGCAGCAGGTGACTATGCTTTTAAACTTTTTAGATGCATGGAAGTAACCGAAGAAAAATGGAATACACTTACACCAGCATTTTTAAAATTAATTGATGGATACGTACAAGCCATTAATCTGTATGCACAAACTCATCCAACAGAAATTTTACATAAAAAAATATTTCCCATCACACAAAAAGAACATGTAGCAGCATCGGTATTTGCATTAACTATTTTCAATGGAGCCGATAAAGCTTTGCTCCGAATTTTTAACAATCAAGAGTGGGAAATACCTGAGTTAAATAAAAAAGGAAGTAATTCAGCAGCTGTTCATTCTAACAAAACTATAACTGGCGAAAATTTTTTATTAATCAATGCCCATCAACCCAATACTGGGCCACAAGCATTTTATGAAGCCCATATCACTAGCGAAGAAGGCTTAAATGTTGCAGGTGGCTTGTTAGCAGGCGGTCCTTGTATTTTGCATGGTGTAAATGAAAATTTAGGGTGGGCTCACACTGTAAATTATTGCGATAGAGTTGATGAATTTCAATTAGAAATGAACCCACAAAATAATTTACAATACAAGTTTGATGGGCAATGGGTTGACTTAGAAGTAAAAACAATTAAGCTTAGAATTAAAGGACTACCCATAAATATAAAACGTAAAATTTATTGGAGTAAATATGGCGCTACAATGAAAAATAAGCAAGGCCTTTTTAGCATTCGCCTTGGTGGCAATATGAAAATTGGTGCATTGCAACAATGGTATCAAATGAATAAGGCTAAAAATTTTACCGAGTTTTATGCAGCACTTAACACTCAAGAATTAAGCATGTTTAACATTATGTATGCCGATAAATACGATACCATTTTTTATATAAACAATGCTGCCATGCCAATTAGAGATGGCTCTTTAAATTACAATTGGCAAAAAACGGTGCCAGGCAATACTAGCAAAACATTATGGACAAATTTTAGACCGCTAAAAGATTTACCACAATATATCAACCCAAAAAGTGGTTTTTTATTTAATACTAATCACTCAAGCTTTTTAGCTAGTGGAGCAGAAGATAATTTACAACCATCTTCTTTTGCTATTCAAGATGGTTGGGAACAATATCATTTAAATAGAAGTGTACGCTTTTTAGAATTATTTCCACAAGCTGAAAAATTGAATTACGAAAAATTTAAAGAAATAAAGTTTGATAAGCAATTACCAACAACTTTACAATATTGGTATAAAGTAGATAGCATGTTTACCCTAAATGAAAAAGATTATCCTCAATATACTAACTTAATAAGCACTTTTAAAAATTGGGATAAACGTGGCGATGCAAATAGTAAAGGTGCTGCCCTATTTTTATTAGCTTATGAATTTTTAAAAAAGAAGTTACAAGGGCTGTCTCCTAGAGCCATTTCTAAACAAGAAGCTGTAGAAACCTATGACCATATAAAAAATTATATGCAAACAAATTTTGGCAAGGAAGATATTGTTTTAGGTGATTTACAAAAATTGGTAAGAGGCTATAAAGAATACCCACTTTGGGGCTTTCCTGATTTACTTAGCCCACAATGGACAGAGAAATATAAAGATGGGAAACTAAAATCAGTAGGTGGTGATGGATTGGTAATGTTTGTACGTTTTGCAAAAAACAGCTTACCAAAAATTGAAACTGTAAATATGTACGGAGCTAGTGCAAACCCCAACAGCAAACATTTTAACGACCAAGTAGAAATGTATTTAAAGCAACAAACAAAAACTATAAGTTTAGATAAGGAAGAGGTGTATAAAAAGGCTGAGAGGGTTTATCATCCGCAGTAAAATTGTACTAATAAAGCAGGCTACAATTTGTCTTTAAAATCTAAAAGCACTTGCATAGACTACGGTAGTTTTTCAAACTACCGTAGTCTTTTAAACACCCTAAAAATTAAAGCAAAGACTGAAGGAATATTATAACACATCTTTGACGGTTACAAAAAAGAATAAAGGGTTTTTAACATAGATTCATTCTAATAATTTATATTTAAACTTAAAAGTACTTACCCAGATTACGGTAGTTTTATAAAACTACCGTAATCTTTTAAACTCTCTAAAAATTAAAAGATGGAAGAAGGAAAGTTCTATCACATATTCAATAGGGGCAACAATAAACAAACTATTTTTTTTGAAAAGAAGAATTATTATCATTTCTTAAACCTATTTGATAAGTACTTAGCAGAATATGTAGATGTTTACTCATATTGTTTAATGCCAAATCACTTTCACTTTTTAATAAAAGTAAAAGAAGGCTCTCTCTGTAATTCTCAAAGACAGTACTGGCAATAATTTGTGGATGTGACAATATGTAAAAATGCCTCCTTTGGTGCAATTTTTGCTCAAAGTGAGGCATTCTTATTTCTTATTCTTATGTC
>JAGNRZ010000224.1 GCA_017988335.1 Ferruginibacter sp. | reverse complement strand
CTACATCTCAATTAGATGGGTGCAACACTATAATAGATGCCTTTTTTGAATTAGGGTTAAAAGACTTAAACCAATTAGCCTACATACTTGCAACGGTTTACCATGAAACTGCAAAAAAGATGCAGCCAGTTACAGAGTTTGGCGGTGAAAAATATTTACGTTCAAAGTCTTATTATCCTTACTATGGCAGGGATTTAGTTCAAACTACTTGGAAAGCCAATTACGAAAAAGTAAAAAAGTTTAGCGGTATTGATGTAGTGGCAAACCCTGCATTAATTGGGCAAATGCCTTTGGCTGCAAAAGTAGCTGTAACATTCATGCAAAAAGGATGGTACACTGGTAAAAAACTAAGCGATTTCATCAATGATAAAGAAGTGAATTTTGTTGGTGCAAGGCGTATAATAAATGGTACAGATAAAAATACTTTGATAGCATCTTACGCAAATAGTTTTGTTAAGTGCTTGATATAAACTTCTTTGCCCTGCATTAAAATTAATCTATAACAATAGTTTAATAAATCGTTAAAACTTGCAGGGCAAAAACTATGTTTTTTCATATAGCGATTTTAGTTTTGATTAATCCTCTCTATTCTTAGAGGGGATTTTTATTTGCAACAAGGTTGCAAAAATAAATTTTACACTTTTGCAATTTTATTAAAAATATTACTATATTTGTGTTAACAAATTTCACAAAAATATTTACAAATGAAGATTACTGAAAAAGCTAAGGCGGCGATAATGAGCAGCAACATTGTTAAGTCTGATTTAATGGCAGCGTTTAACATGACGCAAACTAGCGTAGAAAATTGGATAAAAAGAGATGATGTAAGGCTTACAACTCCTACTGCAATTACTGCAATTATGAAAAACTCTGGATTGAAAGAGGAAGAAATTTTAAAACCAATCGAAGCCTAATGCCTACCACATTTGAAATACTGGCAGAAATTTTATTTGAGCAAATTCAAGTACAAGTAAATAAATAAGCTATGATACTTCAACTATCATTCAATTTTAACCAAATGCAAAAGAAAGAGAGATTTAATAAGGTAGAGTTTTTTGATGTAAATCTACTTCAAAATTGGCTGGTAGGCAATGACGGCCATAGTTCGCAAATGCAGCAAAATAGAGCTGTTAAAACTTTTCAACAACCGAAACTAAAACCAAAAAGATAATTATGCAGCACAAACTAGAGTTAAGTTATGGAGGCTTTGATTACTTCGTAATAGCTAAAGATAATTTGATACAATACATATACATTTTTGTTATGGGTAGAACAGGAGGTAAATGTTTTTCATTGGATATAATGGACTTTAAAAAAGATAGTCCATTTGCATATTACGAAATGGAAAACGCATTGAAAATTAAATTAAATCAACCATTATGTTAGCCATACTACCACCCAACAGCCTTGCACTGCTTGAGTTTCAAAAAGAAAAGTACACCGAACTTTTAGAGGCTGCAAGGATTAACAACAAGACAGTAGAAGAAAGGGCTTTTTTGAGAAAGGAATTACATAATGTAAAGCAACAGCTAAAAACTTATTACAACTAATGATATACATTTTTTTAACCACGGCAGCCATATTAATTTTTACAATAGTGGTGGCTATAAATCAAATAAAATGGCAAAAAAGAAATACGAACCACTACACCAAATGACAAGGTATGCAATGCACGGTGAAGAAAGACCTAATACAAGTATGTATGAATGGTTGGTGTTAATAGCAATAGGCATAGCAGTTTTAGTTTCATAGTTAGGTTTTAGTTGATTAAAACAAAGGCTGGGTTGGAAATGCTTAAACAAGCCAACATTCAAGAGCAACAGCCTTATTTAAAAAACAAACAATGTATTTAAAAATATACCCATTAGTAGTATCAAAGTATGTTCAAAAGCTATTGCACATACATACAGGATTTAATGATAGGTGTTTGTTATGGGTGGTTGATGGGAGAATATATGATTTACTATTTATAAAATTAAAATAATGTACGTAATAACAAAATTAGTATCAAACAACACTTACTACTGGACGGGTAGCGAGTGGAATGGATTAATTGATAATGCAAAAAGGCTTAAAGATTTGAAAGAGTTAGAAGCCTAAGTTACTAAAAATGATATTGACTTTACATCTGTGAAGTGGGTGAAAAAGTAAAAACAAAAAGCCTTGCGGTAACAAGGCTAATTAATAACTATAAAAAGCAAAAGTAATGAAAAATGTTTTATCAAAATTAGCCACAGCAAGGCTGTTTATAAAAAGCCATCCCATAAAAAAGGATGGGAGAAACGAATTTAGCAAATATGACTACTTCACACCAGAGATAGTTAGTAAGCTAGTTAATGAGGCTTGTATTGAGGCGAATATTATTTGTGTATTCTCTTTAAAGCAAGATGTGTTAAGCTATTACGGTGAAATAGTTACTACAGATTTGGAAACTGGGGAGCAGCTTGTTACCGAAATGAGAACGGCAAAGCCTATGATTACGGCTACAAATGAAACTCAGCAAATGGGTGGTATGAACACCTATGCAAAACGATATGCTTTTATGAGCCTTTTTGATATTGAAGATAATACAATTGATTTTGATAGTCAAGATAATACTAAAAAGCAACAGGCTACACAAACTCAAAATGATTTGCCATGGCTAAATGAGGGGACTAAAGAATTTGACGGGGCTTTAAATAAGATGAAAGAGGGGAAAAGCAGTATTGATGCCTTAAAAAAGTACTTCAAAATATCTAAAAAGGTACAAGATAAATTAATTGAATTATCAAAAAATAAATAGTATGTATCACTGTACTAGATGTATAAAACAATTTACAGCCTTAAAAACCGATACGGACGATGTAAATGATGAGCAATATGATGTATGCCCTCATTGTGGTAATGATATGTTTTTAGAGGATGGTGCTTTGCCAAAAGAATTGTTACAAAAATTAGCGAATAAAAAAAAGGTTAATACTGCTAAGCCTGTAAAGCCATGGTTTAGAAGTAAAGATGAATGGTTGGCTTTGGAGGAGGAAAGATATAAAAAGGAGGATGAGGTAATTGAAGCACACATAAAAAGTTTAAAACAATACTAACTAACCCAAAAGCCCTGCCACCAAATCAAAGTCGGTGTATCTGAACGGGGCTTTTTTAAAACATTAAAAGTGAGTATAGCAGAAAACATAAGCACCAACATTTTAGTACTTAAAAATGCTAATAAAACTAAAATTGAAACATTGGCTGCAGAAACACAACTAGGTAAAAGTAAAATTAAAGGCTTCATCTATTTAACGCAAAGCCCAAAGATTATTGAAGTAGAAGCATTGGCTAATTACTTCGGGGTTACTGCAATTGACTTAATGACTAAAACGCTTTGATATGGAAGATATGCTCTTTGATAACAATGGCAGTGAGATTAAAAATATAAAATCTTGTGAGTTTTATATAAACGGGGAGTTGTTCAACATTGTTAATAATGGCATAAAAACGGCTGAATTTAAAGCAAAGAATTTTTTAGCAATAAATGACGGTAATAAAAGAGAAGTATTTGCTATAGTAAAAAGTAGAATGAATTTTAAAAGTTTAATAAGCAATGATTAATTATAGAATTGGGATTGATGCGGATGTTGATAAAAGCGGCTTTGCAGTTATAAGAATTGAGCCATTTAAAAAATCGCAAATAGTACAATTAATCACTTTGGATTTATTTGATTTGTGCTATATGCTTAAATCATTGCATGAGATTTAC
>JAGNRZ010000075.1 GCA_017988335.1 Ferruginibacter sp. | reverse complement strand
AAAAACACAACTTAGGCTACAAGCCTAAGTTTGGGCTGCAAAAGTAGGTAAAATAAAGGAGAGATTAATGGTTTATTTACTGGCATAACTCAAAAATCAACATGCTAATATTTTAGAAAACAACCGCATAACTAATTGATTTTAAACCTTTACCAATTTTCCGCTGTACCAACTTCCGTTTACAAGCATTTTATACATATAAACACCTGTAGGAAACTGACTAATATTAAAGGAACTTATATTTTTAAAACTTGTCATTTTTAGCCCTTGGGTATTAAAAATGCTAAGCTCATCTGCCTTTACTTTTTTACCATCTAATGTACATGAATAAAAGCCGCTTGAAGGGTTGGGGTAAACAGATGAATTAGTAATACTAGCCGCTAATTGTTGCTCCGTTTTTTGAGGTTGTACAAACCAAAAGCTATTGCTAACATTTACTAATTGAATACTGTATTTGTTAGCATTAGCTATACTCCAAAATGTACCTCTTTCATTAGCAGGAACATCTACATAAAAGAAAGACGAATCTAAGGGGGTTACAAGAATCGGCTTTGCAATATTTTTATTATTAATACTTTGCAATTGTAAAGATGCAGCAAAGGCATCTGGCATAGTATACTTACCTCCACTAAAATTATTTATCGTAAAATATAAACGGTTAATTTGGTTAGGTACATAAAAGTATCTGTTTGCATCAGACTTATATGTATTTATTCTACTTACACTATAGCCGCCTTTGTTATAAAATAAATTGCCATTTGTTTGTATAGATAAATCAACAGTCACCTGGTATTTTGTTACCATTGAAAAATAATACCTACCAGCTTTTGGTAAGTTAATGGTTATTTCGCCTTGCGTATTGCTACTACTTAACACTACATCTTTAATAATATTTAAATCTTCATCAGCTGCTTCTACTACAAAATTTACATAGCCTTTATTTGCGTTATCATATTTTGCTTTGTAGTTTATTTTGAAACTACCTTTTTTATTTGCTATTATAGCATAACCAGCTTTGCTATAATAATTCATTCCATTGGTATAATTAATTTTTATACTTACTTCTGAAATTGGCTTTAGCCCCAAAGTAGCAAAATTTGCTGCAACTTCATCATCGCTTACATATTTAAAATTATTAACTAGGTTACTATATTTTTCTGCATCTAACCTAAAATTTTGTTCTATTTCTGTTGCTGTAATTTGTGGTAAATTGCCATTATTGTAGGCTGTGCCGTTAACTACATTGTATTTTATTTTTAAAGGGTTAGTTGCTTCATACTTGCTTAGCATACTGCTAATTAAAAAATAGCTATTTACCAATTGCATTTTGCTTACTTTAGCCAAGTACAAGCACAATGCTTCCTCGTTTTCAATTTTTTTTGCAGGGTTGGTAGTTGCCGCATTTTCAAAATACATGCACATATAATGTACGTATGCTTTTACTTCTAGCAGCCTTGCTTTTAATATTTCATTTGTTAAGTTTATTTGTCTGCTAGCCTCGTTAAGTAAATTAATATACAACTGTAATTTCTGCCTTGATGGTGTTTGCTCTTCGCTACCTATTAGTTGAAAAAACTGATACATAGTTTTACTTGCCTCACCAAACATATCGTTACAGAAAACTTCCAAAGTTTTATCAACTTCTATATTATTTTTTAAAAAATTATTAGCCGCAAATAAATAAGGTAGGCTACCAAATTTTGCAGGCGATGCTTCCCAAACAAAACCTTGTGTTTTATTAGCTTTTGCTGTATTTAATGTTTGCTTTAATTCATCCCATTTAAAAGAAGGCAGTTCTCCACTCCAAGCTGATAAATTTAAATAATGATACTCCGATAATTGATTGGTTTTATTAAGCCATCGGTTACGTAAACCCTTTGTGCTACTTTCAATTTGATACACTGTAGGTATAAGTTGTACATCTATGTTTTTATTGATATTAATGTTGTTTGATGGCACATTTGCATGCGATGCATAGGCATATACTTGAAACTTTTTATTGGGATAAATAGAGTTAACGTATTCGGCCGTTTTATTTGCCAATATAAAATTTTGATCTGCCTCTGATGGATATTGATTAGCTACACCGCAGGCTTGCAATTTGTTGGTATTACCCCATTGTGAGCCATCGGGTACTTCTATACCAATGTGATAGTTGCTATATTCCGAATTTCGTTTAAAATTTATTGTGGATTGATTAACTGCTGTTGGCTGTAAACTTGCTGTATATTTTTTTTCAATTGTAGTGTACCAAAGGTTTACAGCATTAGCATTATTAACATCGGGTACCGATTGTGTTGATGCTGTACGTTGCCCATTATGTTCTGCTATATAACACACATTATTTTTAATGGTGTTTAAATAATCGCCATTTACAATATCTGCCCTATGTCCTTTGAATGAGTATTGGCTAAACATGCCATTACGGCGTTGATACAATGCCCAGTTATAACCATTTTCGCCACCATAAATATCCCAAGTGTAATTAATAGTTTTATCCATAGCCCAAGCCCTATATCCACCACTAATAAACCAACTTTTGTATTTGTATTGTGTTGTATAAAGCGTATCTATGTTTTTATATGGCGAAGAAAGTGTTGGTGTTATTTGCCAAATGCTGCCAGGCTGGTAAAATCTAAAACCAAGATTTTGTAAATATTCATACACCCCAAATATTAAACCATTATCCTGTGGTGCAGTAAATGTAATTAACGATTGTCCATTGCTCTTTACTATACATTGTTGATTATGAGCAAAGCCATTCTCATTGTAGTGTAATACTATACCACTTGTGGGTGCAATTGTATATTCTTGTATAGTAAATTGGCTGCCTGTAATAGCCTGTTGTAATAACATAGCTACATCTTGTACAGTTGCTTTTAATAGTTGAGATGACCCAACTGGATAATAAACAGTTTGTGCTTTTGTAGTATGCATACAAATAGCCAAAACCACTGTAATAACACAGTAGCGAATGAAAGCCATAGTTTGTTTGTTTGTGCGATGAAAAACTATGGTTTACACACAGAAAATTTAGGATTTACATTAGAGTTATTTCTAAAAATATTGGAACTGAAGAGATAGGGTTATTCATCTCTTATTTATTTGGGGGGATATAAAGATAACGAAATAATTAAAACAAAAAAATTAATCTGCAGTAGGGCATTTGTAGCTACTAATATTAAGAGAAAGCCCAATTTCTGCTATTATATATTGGTCTTTTTGTTTGCTCCAACCTCTTTGTCTGCCTTGCACACCAATTAGGTTTGATGGATTTATTTCATACGATCTATCTTGTAGTAAAGCCGCTGTAGAACCTGGGACAAAATTAACAGCACCAGCGTAAGTAGCACTAACATCATCTAAATAATCGGTATTGGTTAAGCGGTGAGATACTTCGAAAGAGAAATTTAATTTTTCACTTAGGTTGTACTTAAACCCAACTCCAATTGGTATGCAAATAGCTGTGGGGCTATATTGTTTTCTTCCTTGAAAGCCTACCAATTGCCCTTCGGTACCCAAGGGGCGTAAAAATACTTTTTGATCGTTTATGTATGCATAGGGGTCGTAAGAAAAAGCACCAATGCCTAATGTTACATAAGGAGTAAAAATATAATCTCTACTGCCTGGAATAAATTTAAAAAAATTAAAATCGCCTTGCAAGCTTAACTCCCAAATATTGCTATTGAAACTTAAGTTACGGGTAACATTGTATTCGTTTTTGCTATAAGTATCGCTATAGCCAACTTGGGCATAATGTGCATTTAATCTTGCCGCAACGTAATTGCCAAATTGTTTTCTAAAAAAAACACCAACAGAAGGCTTTGGTCTGTTTAAACCAAATCTTGTATTTAAATCACCAAAATAATGAGCAGCACCCACAGTAATACCAAATTCGCCTTTTTGTACGTATTCGTTATATTGAGATTGAGCTTTTACCGATGTTAAACACCCTAAACCAATAATTGCTGCAAAAAATTTACGATTCATATTTGCAAAATAAAGAATTGTTTTGTTAAAACGGATATTTGATTTATTTATTGATATAAGATGTTGTTAAAAACGTTAAAAATTTACCTTTTCAAAACGTATTCCAACACTCATAATATTATTTAATGGATTATCCCTCATTACCTGTTTTATTTGATAACTGTAATTACCCACCTTTTTAAACTTAAATGGCATGGGTGTAATTTTTTTTCTAAGCTCTCTAATATCATTCATTCCTACACCTTCCCAGCCCGTAGCATCGGTAGCTAATCCAATATCTATTTTTTGATTAATTAGGCTGTCGGTACCGTTATTTATTTCAATGTTAAGCCAAATATTATTGTACTTGTAAGCATCGGTATGGCGTAAAACAATATACAGGTTGTAGGCAGATGTGGTGTCGGCTATACTTAAATCGCCTTTTGCAACATAATTACTTGCCCAACTATATTTAGGTATTGGTGTATTTTTTTCAAATACATCTAATTGTTTGCATGAAGAAAGAGCAAAAAACAATAAGCAATAGGAAATTGCAGAAAGTTTCGATACTCGAAACTTGAAACTCATAATTTTAAAAAGGTTGTAATTATAAATTGAGAGCATTACTATAAAACATTTAATACTTGTTCTTTTGCTTTTTCTAATTCATCCTTCATTACTACCACACATTTTTGAATAGCGGCATCGTATGCTTTACTTCCTGTGGTATTAATTTCTCTACCAATTTCTTGTAAGATGAATGATAATTTTTTTCCCTTTCCTTCGCCTTGCTCATTTAATATTGACTGAAAATACTCACAATGTTGGCGTAAACGTATTTGCTCTTCATGGATATCAATTTTTTCCATGTAATAAATAAGCTCTTGTTCCATTCTGTTATTATCAATATTTTCTTTCCCTACATTTTTTTCTAATAGTTGATGTATTTCTTCCTTTATTCTAATTTTTCTGTTGGGTTCTAGTTTTATTATTGCTTCTTCTTGACTTGCAATATTGGCAATGCGTTGTAGTAAATCATTTTCTAACACTTGCCCTTCTTTTGTTCTGTGCTTATTCAACTCTGCTAAAGCATCTAACAATACAATATTAAATGCAGCAAAATCATCTTGGTTTAAAACATCATTTGTAGGAGTAACTACTTCTGGCAATCGTAACAATGCACTTAATACTGCATTGGTATCCATATTGCACTCTGTTGCTACTTCTGTAATTTGTGTGTAATAGGCCTTTATTAAATCGGTATTAATATTTACAGGCTTAGTTGTACCATTTTGTTTAATAGAAATAGTACAATCAATTGTACCTCTTATTAATTGCTCTTGCAAAATATTTCTAATTTCAAACTCGTAAGGACGTAATAATGGAGGTAATTTTAATTGTAGTTCAAACTGTTTACCATTTAATGCCTTTATTTCAACTAAAAAAGTTTTATCAGTTACTAGCTGCTCTGCCCTACCAAACCCCGTCATTGATTTTAACATACATTATATTTATTTGCAAGATAGTTAAAAGTGGTGAGTAGGCAAAAGTGAATGGCGAACATGGCTGATATAAAAAACATATTTAATCCTAATACATTTAATTTTTTTAATAGTTTTCAACAACAGTTAATCTCATATATCTCTCTGGGTTTTCAATGGGTTTAAAGCCAAATTGTGCATATAGCCCATGTGCATCTAAAGTAGCCAACATCCATCGTCTAAAATTTTGCAATTGAGGATGTGCTAAAATTACTTGCATTAGCCATTTGCTTAATCCTTTTCCTCTGTACTCTTCTATTACAAAAACATCGGCTAGGTAACCAAAGGTTGCATAATCGGTAACTACTCTTGCAAAACCAATTTGTTTTTCAATAGCTTTTGTTTGTTCATTTATTTTATACAAAGAAAAACAAACTGAGTTTTCAATACTTGTTTTTACTACTTCTAAAGGAATGTTTTTTGCCCAATAACTTTCTTTACTCAAATAATTATATACAACATCAATATCTATTTTTGATTTATCGGTACTTATAAAAAAAATATTTTGATATACTTCGTAGTGTTGCATTTGTGTAAACCGATGAGTGATTTAAAAAAATAAAGTCTAACATTTTTGTGTTAGACTTTAATATATAGATGGGTTAGTAAGTACAGGGAACCAAATTCCCTTCACAATATTAAAAAATAAATTCTCTATAATAAAATATATTTCATTATTTTTTATTCACATTTTTTTTTGGGCTGTGGATAATGGCGATTTAGTAAACGTTGTTTTTGAAAAAATATTTTGCTTACCTATTTTATTTTTTTGAATAATTATTTTAAACCAAAAAATTAAATGCTTTAAAACTATTGATTTTATTAGTATTTACAGGATTATATTTTTTATGCGGCAATAAATTTATTTTTCATTTTATAGTTTTATCGCTTAAAAAAAATAGTACCTCACCTTAAAAAAGTAAATAAAAAAGTAGCGTAAAAAAGAATAATTTTTTTAAAAAAAAATTGCTTTTCTGTAAAAAAAGTAGTCATTTAACAGTATGGCTCGTCAATTAAAGCATAGTACCTTTGTATAAATAATTTAATTATGCAGTTTCCATCTCCAGTTTCTATACAATGGTTAGCAACACTTATTGATGCAAAAACAGTTGGCAATGTGCAAGGCAGTGCAACAGGTATTAATGAAATACATAAAGTAGAAAAAGGAGATTTGGTTTTTGTTGATCACCCAAAATATTATGATAAATGTATTAACAGTGCTGCCGATTTTATTATTATTAACAAAGAAGTTGATTACCCAAATGGCAAAGCATTATTAATTGTAGATAATCCTTTTGAAGCTTATTGTAAAATTGTAAATCATTTTCGCCCTTTTCAACCTTCTTCAACATTAATAAGTACAAGTGCAACAATTGGTGAAGGAAGTTTTATTTATCCCAATGCATTTATAGGCAACAATGTAATTATTGGAAAAAATTGCATTATTCATCCTAATGTTTCTATAATGGATAATTGTGTACTTGGCGATAATGTAATTATACAAAGTAGTACCGTAATTGGTAGCGATGCTTTTTATTACAACACTAAAAAAGATAGACCATTTTGGTATAAAAAAATGCCAAGCTGTGGCAGGGTAGTCATAGAAGATAATGTAGAAATTGGAAGTGGTTGTACTATTGATAGAGGCGTAAGCCACGATACAATTATAGGTGCAGGCACAAAATTTGATAACCAAATACATATTGGGCATGATACTATTGTAGGTAAAAATTGCTTGTTTGCTAGTGGCGTTATAGTAGCTGGGGTAGTTAATATTGAGAATGGTGTTACAGTTTGGGGTGGTGTAATTATAAATAAAACATTAACCATTGGCGAAAATGCGGTGCTACTTGGCCGTACAGGTGTTAGCAGTAGTATTGAAGGAAACAAAACTTATTGGGGTACGCCTGCACAAGATGCTAGTTTGGTAAAAAGAGAATTGATTTGGATAAAGAGGATACCGCAAATTTGGGAAAAGGTGATGGGGATGTAGATTTTTCCCGCCGATTACGCTGATGCCGCTGATTGATTTTTTAATTCCTTACAGACTCTTTCAATCGTATCTTCTAAGTTATTGTAAGTAAAGTTGGGTAAGTGTTTTAATAATTTACTATTGTCAAATGTTACTTTAGCTAAAGCTGTTTTTGTAGTTTCTTTTGTAAGCAAGGGCTCCTTTTTGGTAAACCAACTTTTAATAGCTTCTACCCTCCATGCTAATGCCGCAATTAATGGTGTTACTAGTTTTGATGGTTGCTTTTTACCAAAAGCATTGGCAATTACATTAAATACTTGCTGATAGGTTTTGTTTTGTGCACTTACAATAAAACGTTGTGCAGTTATTGTACTTTGCATTAATGCAATCATTGCTTTTGCCACATCTTTTACATCTACAAAGCCTGTACTGCCTGTAGTGTACCAAGGAAACTCTTCATACACACTTTTAAAAATTTTAGTACTTCCGTCTTCCCAATTACCATTGCCTAAAATAATTACAGGGTTTACTATAGCTGCATTTAAACCCTCAGCAATGCCACGCCATACTTCCATTTCGGCAAGGTATTTACTTTGCCCATAAGCACTGTTGCTGGTTTCGGGAGTCCAATTCATGGTTTCATCAATTGGCTTGTCCTCTCTTATTCTTCCTAATGCAGCTACACTACTTACATGCACCATTTTTTTTACCCCAGCATTTAAGGCAGCATTTACCACATTAGCTGTTCCTTCAATATTTATTTTAAACATTTGCTGTTTTTGTTTTGGATTGAAGGAAACAATTGCTGCACAATGATACACTTGCTCTACACCTTGCATAGCTTCTTCTAAACCCACAATGTCTAAAATATTACATTGAATTTGTTGTACTAAATTACTATTGAAATTGGGTAACGGTGTTTTATTGTATAATGCTTTTATGGGTTTGCCTTGTGTAATTAATTGAGTTAATAATTCTTTGCCTACAAGGCCAGAGCCGCCTGTTACTAAAACCATACCCCCAACCCCTAAAGGGGAGTTATCAATGTTTTGCAAAATGTATTATTTAGTTATAGTTGTAAAAGCCTTTGCCAGTCTTCTTTCCCAATTCATTAGCAGCAACTTTATCTATTTGCAGTTGAGCTGGTTTAAAACGTTCTTCGTTATTAAAAGCATTGTATAAAGATTGTGATACGGCTAAATTTATATCCATACCAATTAAATCCATTAGCTTAAATGGTCCCATTTTAAAGCCAGTGGCTTCCATTAACTCATCTACATTTTCAATTGTAGCATCGCCTTGCTCAACTAATTTCATTGCTTCTAAATAATAATGCCTAGCTACACGGTTTACAATAAAACCCGGAGCATCTTTACACATTACTGGAGTTTTATTTAATTGCTTGCAAAGCTCATAAATAGCTTGTGCAGCTTCATCGCTTGTTTGCTCACCTTTTACTACCTCTACCAATTTCATTAAAGGTGCTGGGTTAAAAAAGTGCATGCCCACTACCCTAGTTGGGTTTTGTATATTTTTTTGAATGGCAGAAACAGATAATGAAGATGTATTTGTAGCAAAAATAGCTTCGCCATGATTTACCTCTGCCAATTGATTAAATATGGAAACTTTAGCTTCTATTTTTTCTACAATAGCTTCTATAAAAACATCGGCAATACAATCATTAGTATCAGTTACAAATTTTATTCGTTGAAAAATAGTTGACTTTTCTTCTGCCGAAATTTTTTGTTTATCAACTAAGTATTGCAAGTTTTTTTGAATAGATGTTTTTGCTTTTTCTAGCACCTCATCATTAATATCAAACAACAACGTATAAAAACCATTTTGTGCACACACTTGTGCAATGCCGCTACCCATGGTGCCAGCACCTATTGTGCAAATGATTGAGATTGAAGTCATACCCCTGTCCCCTAAAGGGGAACTTAAATTTAAAGTTTTATAATAAATTTCTATCTACGCTTAGATAAAAGATGAATAAAGATATACTGTACAAGAGTGCGACGCCAACCTGCCTGCCTGCCGGCAGGTGAAGATAAACAAAGTTCAACTGCTGATTACCCAAACAAATTACACCGCACTAGTAAACTGCTTCAAAAACCTCACATCGTTTTCGCTAAACAAGCGTAAATCTTTTATTTGATATTTAAGCATAGTTATTCTTTCTATGCCCATACCAAAGGCAAAGCCTGTGTATTTATTGCTATCAATACCACAGTTATCTAACACTGCTGGGTGTACCATTCCACAACCTAAAATTTCTACCCAACCAGTTTTTTTACAAACGCTACAACCCTCGCCGCCACAAATTAAACAGCTAATATCCATTTCGGCACTTGGTTCGGTAAAAGGGAAGTAGCTTGGTCTAAAACGCACCTTAACATCTTTGCCAAACATTTCTTGTACAAAAAAGTATAGGGTTTGTTTTAGGTCGGCAAAGCTTACATTTTCGGCTATGTACAAACCTTCTACCTGATGAAAAAAGCAATGTGCTCTTGCACTTATCGTTTCGTTTCTATACACTCTACCTGGGCAAATAATACGAATGGGCAATTTACCTTTTTGCATTTCTCTTACCTGCACACTACTGGTGTGTGTACGTAAAAGCCAATCAGGTCCCGAAGTTTCGGGGTTGTAGATATAAAATGTATCCTGCATATCTCTTGCCGGATGATTTTCGGGCAAGTTTAATGCGGTAAAATTATGAAAGTCATCTTCTACCTCTGGGCCTTCTGCCACGGCAAAGCCAAGGCGCTGAAAAATAGAAATGATTTTATTTTTTACAAGGCTTATTGGGTGGCGGCTACCAAGGGGTAAATCATTGCCGGGAAGCGTTAAATCAATTTGGGTGGCGGTTGTTTGTTGTCCGTTGTCCGTTGTCTGCTTAAGCTCTTCGTACTTTTCTTCTACAAATAATTTAAATTCATTAAGCTTTTGCCCTGCCTCTTTTTTATTTTCGGCAGCTACATTTTTCATTTCTGCCATTATAGCTTTTACAAAACCTTTTGTTCCTAGGTATTTTATTCTAAAAGCTTCAGCATCTTTTTCAACACTAGCCTGTATTTGTTCCTTAATTTCTTTTATTTGATTTAACAACTGTTCCATAGCCGCAAAGATAAGCAGTTTAACGTTTTGGTGTAACCTCACCCCAACCTCTCTCCAAAGGAGAGGGAACTGGAATGGTTAGAGTGTACACTTTTTAATTACAGAAAATTTAACAATTGGAATTTGGAAACCTTTTGTAGGTACTTATATCTTAGCATTATAAATTAAATTTTCAACTAAAACTTTATGGACCCCGACGCTGAAGCCGAGCAAGTGGCTTCTCAAATTTTAAAAACTACTTTTATTACTTTAGTTTTTTCATCTTGCCATTATTTTAAATCCGAAACTCACCCTGCTGTTTCTACCATTCAACAAAAATTACTAGACGATAGCATTACCTTAGTAAAGCCTATCGTTAAAAAAAAGAAAAGCAAAACTATTTACTTAACCTTTGATGATGGCCCCAATAAAGGCACCAAAAAAGTGTTAGATATTGTAAACAAAGAACAGGTAAACGTAACCCTTTTTGTAATTGGTGAGCATGTGTATGGCAGTAAAATGCAGGCTGCTGTTTTTGATAGTATAATGCAAAGTAGATATGTAGAAATAGCCAACCATAGCTATACCCATGCTCATAATAAGTTTGCAAAATTTTACACTATACCAGATAGTGTGGTAGCCGATTTTAAAAAGTGTGCCGATAGTTTAAATTTAACTAGCAATGTTGTTCGTACTCCGGGTAGAAATATTTGGAGAACTGCTACTGTAAATAATACAGATATTGATAACACCAAACCTGCGGCAGATAGTTTAGGCAATAACTTTACAGTGGTTGGTTGGGATGTGGAGTGGAAATTTAATAACAACTTAAAACTTACCGCTACAGATGATGATATGATTGCAGCCATAGATAGTGCCTTTGCTAAAGGAAATACAAAAACACCTAACCACCTTGTGCTTTTAGCCCACGACCAAGCTTATGCTAATGCTGCAGACAGTGCATTATTACATCAATTTATAATTAAGCTAAAGGCTAAAGATGAATATGAAATTGAGAATATTAGTAAATATCCTGCATTAAAAAATTAATTTAAAAAATAAAATACTTACTTTTAAATACTAAAATTTACGATTATGTCATTATTTAAATCGGGTAACCCTACCCTTAGCGAAAAAAGATTTAGAGACACTGTTTTAGATGAAGTGGTAAGCCAAGAAGGCGCAATGACAGTAAAGGGTACATTGCAAAAATTTGGAGTTTTGATGTTGTTAACAATAGCCACAGCATTTTACTCTTGGAAAGAAGCTACACAAGGTGGCAATGCCAATGCCTTAGTTATTGGAGGTGCAATAGCTGGTTTAGTAATTGCAATTGTACTTTCATTTAAAAAGCAATGGGGAAAATATTTAGCACCTGCATATGCTCTTTCTGAAGGAATGTTTTTAGGTGCTGTATCTGCATTTTTTGAATATCAAGCAGCAAGCCGACAAGACAGTTACATTGGAGGTTATTCTGGCATTGTGTTTCAAGCCGTGGGATTAACGTTTGCAGTGGTGGCTGCGATGTATTTACTATATAAGTTTAATGTTATTAGAGCTACTCAAAAATTTAAAGCAATAATATTAACTGCTACTGTAGGAATAGGTTTATTTTACCTAGTGTGTATGATAATGAGCTGGGGTTTTAATGCTAATGTTCCATCTTTTTTATTTCAAAATAGCCCTTTAGGCATTGGCTTCTCTGTTTTTGTAGTAGCACTTGCAGCCCTTAACCTAATTTTAGATTTTGATATGATTGAGCAAGGTGCTGCATTAGGTGCCCCAAAGTATATGGAATGGTATGGTGCATTTGGCTTGTTGGTTACTATTGTTTGGTTGTATTTAGAAATATTAAGATTGTTGAGTAAGTTGAATAGTAGGGATTAGTTTATTACACGAATTGAAACGAATTACACGAATTTTAAAAAATGCTCCTTTCGGAGCATTTTTTATATGAGGCTATTAATTAGCTCTCCTACTTTACTTTTTATATAATCTCTTACTTCATTAAATTGAGTTGGTTCCATGTGTTTTGGATCTGGTATTTGCCAATCAATAAATTGTTTGGCTGGCATCCATGGGCAAGCATCGCCACAGCCCATAGTTACTACAGCATCAAATGGTACAAATGCTTTTACTTCGTCTAAACTTTTGCTGTCGTGTGTACTTAAATCGTAACCAAGTTCTGCCATTGCTGCAATAGCTTTAGGATTTACAATACCGCTAGGCTTGCTACCTGCACTATACGCTTCTACATTATTGCCGCCAATTATTTTTGCAAAAGCTTGGCTCATTTGGCTACGGTTGCTGTTTTCAATACAAACAAAGAGTAACTTTTTCTTTTCCATATTTTCATTAATTATAAGGCTCATCATATACTCATCGCCAAAACGATTTTCTTTAATGAAGTGAGTGAAGTTTTTTAATGTTCCCTCTATTTCAAAACCACACTTTTTGTATAAAGCAATTGCTTTTTCATTTTGGGTAGATACCGTCAATTCTACTCTGCTTCTATTATGATTTTTTGCAAATGCAATAATTTCTTGCATTATTTTATATCCGTAATTTTTGCCTACATGCTTTGTATCTACCGCAAATCCTCCTATGTATAACTTATGCCCATCTCTATACTGTTGTAAGATTAACTTACACATACCTACATCTTCATTATTATTAACGTACTTGTATAAAACCTTTTCTTGTAATAGCTTTTCAAAAATGGGTCTAAACAATTCTTCATCCATTGGCTCATACAACAAATAAGGATTTATTTGCAGATGCATATATAATGAGTAGAAAAATTTGAAATCGCTTTTTGTTGCAGCTATTAACATAGTTTGAAAATAATTTTATTATTACTTATGAAATAATTTTAACAGCAGCCACTACCAGGCTCACAGCAATTTCTTTCGTCCTTTGCAGGTTTTTCTGCATACACAGTTATACTGATAATTTTAGTTTTGCCACTTTTGTAGGCTTCTATTTCTTCTTTAGTAAGATAATTTGCTAAAATATCATCTGGTATTATTATTGGTTTATCTTTTTGTATAGTGATATTTTTAAACCCAAGCGTTTCTATAATTTCTAAATATACTTGGCGTTGTACAGCACCGCTTACACAACCAGCATATAGCTCTGCCACTTGCTTCCATTTTGCAGGCAACTCTCCTTCTAATACAATATCACTAATTGAAAAATGACCGCCAGGTTTTAGCACTCTAAAAATTTCGCTAATTACCTTATGTTTATTAGGTACTAAGTTGAGTACACAGTTGCTTACAATTACATTGGCATAATTACTGGTAACAGGCATGTCATCAATATCACCTAGTCTAAATTCTACATTATTAAAATTTAGTTTATCGGCATTTTCTCTTGCCTTTTTAATCATAGCTTCTGTAAAATCTATACCTAACACTTTACCATTTTATCCAACCTGTTTTCTGGCTATAAAAGCATCGTTACCAGCACCGCTACCCAAGTCGATAACTATATCACCTTCCTTTATTT
>JAGNRZ010000074.1 GCA_017988335.1 Ferruginibacter sp. | reverse complement strand
TAAAATGTCCATAGTACAGGGTGATTGTTTTAATCTACCATAAAGTTGTAAAATAATTTCAGATTTAGAAAGTGTCAAAACTGCTATATTTTAGAGAGTGTCAGCAAATTGCCCATAACACAATATTACACGAAAGTTACAATTTTTCAAAATTTATAAATAGCATATATTCAGCTAATTAGTGGCTGTATTTTTGTATTACTAAAAAATTGTTTTAATAAATTTCTTATTTGGCGGTAATTTATTTTTACAGTCATTAATTTGTTGATAATCAAATTTTTAATGACTGTAATTTTGTATTGTTACAATTTTACTTCCCCAACTCCTCCTGCATCCTCCTCACTCTATCTTCTAATTTTTCGCTGCTTACATTTTCTCTTATGCTATCTACTTTTAAGGGAAAGCAAAAGGGTGTAAGTTGTTGCGGAAACGTTATTATTATTTTACTTTGTTGTATGCGTTGTAACATATCTCTTAGGCGTACTTCTTCCATTTGTTGGTCAAACACTTCTTTGTAGGCTTGGCGTAGCAAAATATTGTTGGGTTCGTATTGGTTAAACACATTAAATAACAATGCTGCAGAGGATTGTAAATGCCTTGCTTTTTTTTGCTCACCCGGGTAGCCCTGAAAAATTAAACCGCCAATAACGGCAATATCTCTAAACTTACGCTTTGCCATTTCGGTACTATTTACACTTTTTTGAATGTCAGCAAATAAATTATCGGCAGTAAATAATTCGTACACATTGCTATCATCAACAGGTATGGGTTGGTCACTCAGTAATTCAAAACCATAATCGTTCATGGCAAAAGAAAAGGTAATGGGCATTATTTTACTTATTCTGTAAGCCAAAATAGCAGCCATAGCTTCATGTACCAATCTGCCTTCAAAAGGATATACAAATAAATGAAAGCCATCTTTAGTTTCAATATGCTCAATCAATAATTGGTTTTGCTTAGGCACTACAGATAGTTGATTTTGCAAAGAAAATATTGGACTTAAAATTTGTAGTTCTTCTATATTATTTTCTTGCTGGCTAATATCAAAAGCTTCTCTTAGTTTTTTACCCATGTTGTTACTAAAGCTCATACGGCCACCCATAAAGCTTGGTATAATACTTTTTTTGCTGGTACTTTTTTTTACCATCACCGTCATATCTTTTATCATTACCAGTTCTAAATTTCTGCCAGCAATGGTAAAACTGTCGCCAACTTCTAACCTGCTAATAAACCATTCTTCAATTACACCAATAAAACCACCTGTTACAAATTTTACTTTTAGCATGGCATCGCTTACAATAGTGCCAATGTGCATACGGTGCTGCATTGCTATGCGGCGGCTAGTAATTTTATGTAAGCCATCTTCAAAAATTTCTACCTTTTTATATTCATCGTATTGGTGCAATGCTTTACCACCAGCAGTAATATGCAATAGTATTTCATCAAATTCTTGTTTAGTTATTTCGCTAAAGCAATTGGTGCTTTTTACTTCTTTAAAAATTTGCTCAGGGAAAAAACCATCGCCTACAGCTAGTGTACATAAGTATTGTATTAGCACATCGTAACACAGTAGGAGTGGAGGTTTGCTTTCAATAAAATTTTCTTCTATCGCCTTTTTTAAGGCGGCGGCCTCCACTAATTCTAAACTATGTGTTGGTAAAAAATAAATTTTGCTAACAGCATCTGGGCTGTGCCCACTACGGCCTGCCCGTTGTAAAAACCTGGCAACTCCTTTAGGTGAGCCTACTTGTATTACGGTTTCTACGGGTCTAAAATCTACACCTAAATCTAAACTGGCAGTGCATACCACAGCTTTTAATTTGCCAGTGTGTAAATTATCTTCTACCCATAACCGTAAGTCTTGCTCAATACTGCCATGGTGTAGGGCAATAGCACCAGCTAATTCTGGTGCTGCATTTAGTAAGGCTTGGTACCACATTTCTGTCATCCCTCTGGTATTAATAAAAATAAGAGTGGTAGTGCTTTGGTTGATGATGGGTAAAATTTTGTGTATCAACTTTATGCCTAAATGACCAGCCCAAGGATATTTTTCAATTTCATCGGGAAAGATGGAATGTATTTGTATTTGTTTATGAAGATTGGCTTTTACAACCTCACCCCAACCTCCCGATGAATCGGGACAGGCTCTCTCCTGAAAGAGAGGGGCTTTGGAGATTCTGCTAACTTCAAGTTCTTTTATTGGTTTTAAGAGCACATCTTTTGCTTCTTCTAAATTTCCTATTGTTGCTGAAATGCCCCATACCATTGGCAAATTAGACATTCGAAATTTTATATTCGAAATTCTACTTATCGCTAGCTCTACCTGTACTCCTCTTTTTCCTCCCATCAACTCATGCCATTCATCTACTGCAATTATTTGTAAGCTAGAAAAATATGCAGCATTATTTTTTTGTGCTAAAAGTAAATGCAAACTTTCGGGTGTAATAATTAGCACCTCTGGCATATTACGTTTTTGTCGTTCCCTTTCTTTAAGTTCGGTATCGCCATTTCTAATGCCTACCTGCCAATGTAAGCCTAGTTGTTCAAGGGCTTCTTCCATAGCTCTGCCTATATCTTTGGCTAAGGCTCTTAAAGGAGTTATCCATAAAAGTTGTAAGCCATTATTTTTTTGTGTTTGATAGTTTGTGGGGTGTTGATTTAAGAATTGAATAATTGCGCCTAAAAAAACAGCATAAGTTTTACCACAGCCAGTGGGTGCATTTACTAAGCCACTTTTATTATCAATTATATGTTGCCAGGTTTCTTTTTGAAAAGAAAAGGGCTGGCGGTGGTGTTTTGCCAGCCATTGCGTAATAACCTTATAGCCTTTAGTTTTTTGCAGCATTATAAAAGCAATTTAAAACATTGCTTTTATCTTACCGAATTAAAGTAAACATCCCTTTTACTTCTACATCTCTGCCTGTAAAGCAAGTAGCTTCTAAAATAAAAATGTAGCTATCCATATTTTGTTTAGTGCCATTTACACTGCCATTCCAGCCTAGTGTTTTTGTATTAGGGGTAAAATTACTTCTACTAAAAACTAACTTACCAGCTCTATTATAAATAACAAACTTTTTTATGTTTTTTATTCCTCTTGTTAAAGGATAATAAAAATCATTTAAATTATCTCCATTAGGTGTAAAGGCACTAGGCATATGAATGTTGGCATCTTTACAATCAACAAAAATATTGATGGTATCTCTGGCTAAGCAGCCATCATTTGAGTTTACTAGTATTTCATAAGAATGTTGGTCGAGTGCAATGCCAGTTGGATTTGGGCAAGTAGCACAGTTTAAGTTTGTAGCAGGACTCCATTGATAATCGCTTACATTGCTACTATAAGTTGGCGTTAATGTAAATGATGAGTTGTAAGGCAAATATCTATCTGGTCCAGCATCTACAGTAGGTAAAGGGTTAATGTTAACTTGTATAGGAATTGTTTTTGTAAAGCATCCTACAGAATCACTTACAGTAGCTGTGTATATTGTATTTTGTTTAGGAAATACCCATGGATTGTAAGTATTGGTTGAAGATATATTGGTATTAGGCAACCAACTTATTACCTTGTTAGGAGGTAATACATTTATTCTGGCACTATCATTTAAGCAAATAAATACAGGAGATTGAACGGCTGTTGCTGTAAAATCATTTATAACATTTATTGATGTTGTATCTGTAACCGAACAACCAAAAGAGTTGGTGGATGTTGCATAATATTGCCTTGAAATTGTAGGGTTTGCCATTGTAGTATCACATGTAGTGCAACTTAAATTGGTAGACGGACTCCAAACAATATTGTCGGTATGAAAACCAATTAAAGGTAAGCTACTTCCTTCGCAAAGTGTATCGCTACGTGGTATAATACGAAGAAAAGGTAATGGATTAACTACAAGTAGTTTTATTAAACTATCTCTACACCCATTAATATCAACTGCTACAAATTTTATTTGATAGGTGCCAGCCACTGAGTACTTAACCGGATTGGGTTGAAAAGTAGTATCGTTTGTTGCAATACTTCCGTAGTTCCAAAATGTAGTTGTAAAATTAGCACTGTTTGGAGTAGGTACAGATGTATTTAGCATTCGTAGTGTATCACTTAAACAAATTGAAGCAGGCATATTATAACTAATATTAGGACCCTTAACTTCAATAGCGTTACCTAAGTACACTGTATCGGGACAGTATTGAGAGCCATTTCTTATTATAACAAAATTATTGTTATATATCCCTAAAGGTGTTGCTTGTACTGTAAATGGATTGGTTGTATTGGGCCCTATGGTTTGACCAAATACATGCCATTCGTACGTTTTGCTAGGATTATTATAATCATTTGAAATAGTAAATGTACTATTGCTATACTTACATATTGATACATCTGGATTGCTAAGCGTAGGTGTAGCTGTGTAAATAGTTACGGTAGTAACATCGCTACAGCCTGTAACGTTATCGGTAACAGTAAGTGTGGTAACCCATGTGCCATTTGGTGGGTACGTATGCACAGGATTGAGTACACTGCTATTAGGACTAAGATCTCCAAAATTCCATACAACTGTACTTTGATTACCTTGTGTGGTGTTGTTAAATGCAAATGTATTTTTTGCACCACAACTATTGGCATAAGAAAATGAAGTAATTACACCTACTATATTAATAGCAGGTAGATTTAATGGAGTACCTGCACAGCCATTAAATAAAGGAGTAACTGTAACACTTTTTGTACCTAGTGTTAAATATCTATGTGAAATAGTATTACTTGGTGTTGTAGTAATAGTACCATCACCAAAATTCCAAGTATATGCATTTGCGTTAGTGGCATTAGCTGTAAATACTGGTGTTTCATTTCCACAATACACTAATTTATCGCTACTGGCAGTAAGCCCAGTAGGAGGTGTTCCAAAAGCTACATTTGGTAAGGTAAGGCTATTTGTACAACCGTTTGCCGTTACTATACTTACTATAGGGGCATAACTACCTACAACCGTATATGAATGCGTTGTTGTGCCTGTACTTGTAGTTGTTATTGGGCTGACATCTCCAAAATTCCATGTGTAAGTTGTTATATTATCTCCACTAGGAACATTAGCACTAGCTATAAAATTTACAACGGTAGGAATACAGCCACTTGTAGGTGTAGCACTAGCGGTAATTGTTGGCCGTTGTACAGCTACTCCAAAATTAGCTATCGCAAAACAGCCTGTTGGCGAAATAGCTTTTACTACTGCATTAAAGTTATTATAAGTGATGTAATTATGGCTAATGGTAGGGGTAGAAGTAATGGCTGTATTACCATCGCCAAAAGCCCATTCGTAAGAATTTGCACCGCCTGTGCTAGAAGCGGTGAAATTAATTATTCCAGGTTGGCATATATAATTTCTATCCCCAGTTAATGTCGCAGTAATTGCCGGATTTATTGTAATTGTTTGCGGAGGTGTTGTAATAGCCTCATTTGGAAATATGGCCGTAAGTCTTGCAGTATAAGTGCCAGTTGTAAATGTGATACTAGGATTTGGAGCAGTGCTTGTTTGCCCATTACTAAACACCCAACTATATCCTATAGGATTGCCTGTACAAGTTTGTGTAAAATTAACAGTAGTAGGATTACAAAATAAGCCGTTACTTGTATTAAAAGTAAAACTTGCTGTTTGTCCACTACAAAAAAAGGCAGTTAAAAAAATAAAATAAAAGGATAAAAGTTGTTTCATTTTGGTATTTTTTTGCAAAAAGAGTAAAAGTGTTTTGTATAGGGTTAGATTTATTTTTTCACAAGTAGGTATAATTGCTAAGCAACTATCTTGCCATTATTAAATTTTTTGATAAATTTTTTAATAAGATAAGACAAATTTTTGAGCAATAAGTTGCTTTTTTGATAAATAAAGGCAAATTAAGTGCTTTAGTAGATGTTTGTTTACAAGCCTATTTGATAGTACATTTGCACCCTCAAATACAAAAATATGTTTAATTCATTAAGTGAGAAGTTAGAAAGTGCTTTTAAAAACCTTAAAGGCGAAGCCAGAATTAATGAGCTTAATATTGCTAATACCGTAAAAGATATTCGTAGAGCATTGGTAGATGCTGATGTTAACTATAAAATAGCTAAGGAGTTTACCGATAAGGTAAAGGAAAAAGCAGTGGGTAGTAAAGTGTTGTTGGCCGTTAACCCAGGCCAACAAATGGTTAAAATTGTACAAGATGAATTAACCGAGTTAATGGGTGGTAATGCTAGTGATTTTAATACAAACGGTGCTCCAGCCGTAATTTTAATTGCAGGTTTGCAAGGTAGTGGTAAAACTACTTTTAGTGGTAAGTTGGCTAATTACTTAAAAACCAAAAAAGGCAAATCTCCATTATTGGTAGCTTGTGATATTTATAGGCCTGCGGCAATTGATCAATTAGAAGTATTAGGTGGGCAAATTGGGGTAGATGTTTTTGCAGAAAGAGAAAATAAGGATGCAGTAAGCATTGCAAAAAATGCAATTGCTGCTGCAAAAGCAAAAAATAAAAACGTTGTAATTATAGATACGGCTGGCCGTTTAGCGGTAGATGAAGTGATGATGACCGAAGTGGCAAACGTTAAAGCAGCTGTAAATCCTACCGAAATTTTGTTTGTAGTAGATAGTATGACGGGGCAAGATGCCGTAAATACTGCGGCTACCTTTAACGAACGATTAGATTTTAGTGGAGTAGTACTTACCAAATTAGATGGTGATACTAGAGGTGGTGCTGCCTTATCAATTAAGTACACTGTAAATAAGCCTATAAAGTTTGCTAGCAGTGGCGAAAAAATGGATACGTTAGATGTGTTTCATCCAGAGCGTATGGCACAACGTATTTTGGGCATGGGTGATATTGTAAGTTTAGTAGAAAAAGCACAGGAGCAATTTGATGAGGCAGAGGCAGCTAAACTGGAAAAGAAAATTAGAAAAAATCAATTTGATTTTGAAGATTTTAAAACCCAAATACAGCAAATTAAAAAAATGGGTAACCTAAAAGATTTGATGGGTATGATACCGGGTGTAGGCAAACAAATAAAAGATGTAGATATTGATAATGATAGCTTTAAAGGCATAGAAGCATTGATTAACAGCATGACATTGCATGAAAGAAGGAACCCAGATGTAATAAACCCTAGCCGTAAAGCCCGTATTGCCAAAGGTGCAGGTAAAGATATTGCCGAACTTAATGCTTTTATTAAACAATTTGAGCAAATGAAAGGCATGATGAAGATGATGAACAAAATGCCAATGGGCAAAATGATGCCGGGAATGACGGGGAAAAGATAAATAAAAACAAGCAATAAAAAATAATACAACAAAAAAGGATATTTAACCCAAACCACAGGCGATTTTTTCAAAGGAGATATGCGTTTTGGCTTTAATCTTTCTAGAATATTTACAATTGGCAAAAAAATAAATCTGCTAAAGATTGGTAATCAATTTTATAAGGCAAATGTTTTTTAATAAAAACTCAACTTTTTTTTTTGGAGCAAAAATCTTATTTTTGTTCTCCTTTTTTAAGGATTAACCCTATTTGTTCACAACCAAAAATTTCTATTTATGGCTGTAAAAATGAGACTGCAAAGACATGGCTCAAAAAAACGCCCTTTTTACTTCATCGTAGTTGCCGACGGCAGAAGCCCACGTGATGGTAAATTCATTCAAAAATTAGGTTCTTACAACCCTTTAACGGTTCCTGCTACCATACAGATCGACCGTCAAAAAGCATTGGACTGGTTACAAAAAGGTGCTCAACCCACCGATACTGTACGCCGTATCCTTTCTTTTAAAGGAGTATTGTTCCTAAAGCATTTACTACGTGGTGTTAGCTTAGGTTTATTTGATGAAGCTGCTGCAATGGAAAAGTTTACGAAGTGGAGCACAGAGCATGATGCTCATGTTGCAAAACGCCAAGGTGCACATAAAAAGGCACGTATGGAAAAGCGTAATGCTCCTGTAGTTAAAAAAGTGGCTGAGGTTGCCCCTGCTGCACCAGTTGCAGAAGAAGCACCAGCTGCCGAAGAAACTAAAACAGAAGAATAAAATTCAACCTGTTTGTTAATTCATTAAAATCCTGTTACTATGTAATGGGATTTTTTTTGGTATCTGACCACAAATCTTTGATTGTGCTTGATTGGCGACGCTCCGTTCAACTGTATCCCTTTTATCGTCTTTATCAAAGCGTAAATTGGTGCAAAATGGTTTTACTTTTGAGTTGTATGCCTTAGTTGGTAAGTCGCAGGTGTTTGGTATCGAAGCGTTGGTAAAAATTACATAATTTTGAGTACATATTCGCCACTTGTCGGGAGTCAAGGCTGCGGCGGAGAACTTAACAAAGAACTTTTATGACTGAGGCCTACAAGCCTAATACACCCATAGTTTTTTTATACAATTCTTTAGCTCTTGTATAGGATTCACCAATACAAATGATTCCTAATTTGCCATATTCCATTAAAGCCCCAATCATATGAAACATTACACCTTCCTGTTTAGTACTGTCGTAATGCAACCCATTATAAATAGCGATATCTAGTAAATCGGCTGGACTTAAACCTTTAAGTACTGGGTCCTGCAGGTTATCGGTAAAAATATAATACCGTTCTTCCCCATTTGGCAATAAATAATTGCCTTTATCTGCACAATAATTACCATCGGTTAAAAACTGCAACATGATGTAAGGATGTGTGGTACCACCTTTACGTAAATTTATCTCAATCGCATAATGTATCCACTGGTCATTTTCTTTTACCGATAAGAAATCAATGGCAAATCGTCCTAATACACCTTTTTCCTTAAGTTGTTCTGCCACTTTTAAACCCAATGCTCCAATTTCTATACTGTAGGCATTTTCTGCAGGGAAACAGGCACCTAAAAAAATCTGGCCGTCTTCACCACCTAGAATTTGATCATGTGTAGATATGATATCTATCTTTCCCAATGGATTTATGCGGCATTGAACAGAAGGGGATGCTACAGGATGACCCACTACAAATTCCTCCACGATACCACCCATGCTAATGAATTTTTCTATAAAATGCATATAGGTTAAATTTTTGGCAACTGGTTGTAAAATTTTAGGAAGCTGGTTTTTAATTTGTTCTTTTATAGGAATATTTTTGTCTATCAAATGGTAGGCAAAAATGGCATTGCCATCACCACTAAAACCGTCATTCATTTTCACGACAGCTTTTTTTATCCCCGGATTTTGTATATATAATGCAGTAAGCCCATCAATGATATCTTCTTCATTTTGTAAATCTTCAAAGCCCTTTGGCACTGGAATGCCACAGGTTTTAAATATGGAACGGCTACCCGATTTGGTGCCCCAATACCAAAGGTTTGGGTTACAGCCATAAATGGGTAATTGAAGCTGTAACGCCAGTTCTTTTTCCAGATAAGTAACATTAAAACAGGCTAAATGTGCAGCAAACCCAGCAGGGATGGTACTTTTAATCTTTTGAACCAGTGCTGGCTGTTCCAGTATTTTTTCGGTTAAAGATTTTGAAGTAGTATCAGAACAACTTAAAAAGTGTAATCTTTTTTTGGCATGATATCGGGTAATGCCAGGTAATAAATGCAAATAGTAATCAATAATTACATCATCAACAGGTGTGCTGGTAACATAAATTACATGGGTCTTAGGCATACGTAACAGCATCAACAAGCAAAGCAGCCTTTCTTCATAATGAACAATACCATCAATTTTAGAGAGGATATCTTTATCCAATGTAAGGCTTGGGATTACCACAATAGCTTTTTCTGCTAAGGTATCATTAAATACAGAACTATATTGTATGGCAAAATCCTCCTGTAATTTGCTAAACTTATCTTTTACAAGCTCCATATTTTCCTCCACTTTTTATATGAACAAAGTAGTAGTAAATAAGCAAGCCTTTATCTGATAAAGGGCAGATATGGGTATGATTATTATCATCTTTTTTCTGCCTCGTTGGTGTGCTTTACTAAGGTCTTTTGTGCTGTCTGGTTTTCAACCAATGGCAATCTAAATTTTATTTTAATATCAGCGACAGTAAAAGCATTTCTACCTTTATACCCAATATCTTTTTACTTTTGTAAAACATGAGTCAATATTTTAAAATAGGAAAATTAGCTGCCAGCTTTGGATTAAAAGGAGAAGTAATATTACAGCATAACTTGGGTAAAAAAACATCTCTCAAAGGATTAGAAGCCATTTTTATAGAAGAAAAAAAAGATAGCTTTATTCCCTATTTTATTACTAACACCAAAATTAAAAGCCACACCGAAGTTTTTTTACAACTAGAAGGAATAGATAATAAAGAAATTGCCCGTAAACTTACACCAAAAGAAGTATGGTTAACCGAAGATGATTTTACAAAATTTGCGGCCAAGTCATCACCCATATCACTACTTAATTTTACATTAATTAGTGAGGGGAAAGAAATAGGAGAGATTATTGAAGTAATAGAACAACCTCATCAAATACTATGTAGCATTTTAATAAATGGAAAAGAAGCATTAATACCTGTGCATGATGATAACCTCATCAACATAGATAAAAAAAATAAAACGGTAGAGGTTGATTTACCTGAAGGGTTGTTAGAAATTTATGAGTAAACAAAAAATAATTTGTGTAAATCTTTGTAATCTGTGGCAAACCATCAACGCATAATAGCCCATTTTGACCTAGATACATTTTTTGTATCGGTTGAGCTATTGCAACACCCTGAATACAGAGGTAAACCCTGCTACGTTGGCGGTACAGATAAAGGAGTAGTTACCAGCGCTAGTTACGAAGCCAGAAAATTTGGTGTACGTAGTGGTATGCCTAGTTGGAAGGCAAGGCAACTTTGCCCACAAGCTATTGTATTGGGCTGGAGTAGAGGTGAATATAGCCGTTATAGCCGTTGGGTTACACAAATAATTGCCGATAAAGCACCATTGTTTGAAAAAGCAAGTATCGATGAATTTTATATTGACCTAACAGGTATGGGTAGATTTTTTAATCCATTACAATGGACAATTGATTTACGCCAACAAATTATTGATGAAACAAAATTGCCTATTTCATTTGGCTTAGCTAGTAATAAAATGATGGCAAAAATTGCTACAGACGAAGCTAAACCTAATGGCTATTTGCAAGTACCTTTTGGTAAAGAGCAAGAATTTTTAGCACCCATGCCAGTAAATAAAATACCGGGTGTTGGTGATCATACTTTTGAAGTGTTAAAGGCAATGGGCATTGCTACCATACATGATGTTTATAAAGCAGGGGTAGAAGTGTTAGAAGAAAGGTTAGGTAAATGGGGAACAGATTTGTGGTATAAAAGCCAAGGCATACATAATGGGGAAGTAGCCCCTTATCATGAAAGTAAAAGTGTAAGTAGCGAAAATACATTTGACGAACCCAAAACCGATATGCCTTTTTTAATGAGTGAATTGGTACGATTAATTGAAAAAATATGCTTTGAGTTACGTAAAGATGAAAAGGTAGCAGGGTGTGTAGCTGTAAAAATTAGATATGCCGATTTTGAAACTACTAGCAAACAAACAACCATACCATACACCTGTGCAGATGATGAAGTAATACCTATTGCAAAAGAATTATTTAAAAAACTATACAAAAAAGGGCAGTCCATACGCTTACTGGGTGTACGCCTTAGTGAGTTAACGAATAATGCAATTCAAACCAATTTGTTTAACGATGTTGAACGTAAAGGCGATTTGTATAAAGCAATAGATAATGTAAAAGATAGGTTTGGAAAGGGTTTTGTTAAAAGGGCCTCCTCTGGTTAATTTTCAAAATTTACTTGCAATTCAAAAAATCATTGATAAAAAAATTAAAGATGCTTCCGCATTTGCTGTAACGTTACTCTCATATCTTTTGGTAATTCTGCGATTAAAATTATTTTTTTGCCATCGGCATCATCAAACTTTAATTGATAGGAGTGAAGGGCTATACGGTTTAGCATTGGTCGTTCTTCCTCCTCGTTTTTATTTAGCTTAAATTTTTGTTTAAATGAAGAAAGTAAAATAGGCTTACCGTCGCCATAAATAGTATCGCAAACAATAGGATGCCCTATATATTGGCTATGTATACGTATTTGATGAGTACGGCCAGTGTATATTTGAAATTGAACTAATGAATAAAATTTATGTTCCTCCAATACTTCATAATCAGTTACAGATGCTTTGCCTCGTTGATGAATAATCATTCTTCCTCTATCTAGCATGTTCTCTGCAATGGGGGCATCAATAGTACCTGTTTTATTTGTGGGCACACCCAATACAATGCCTTGATAATATTTTTCTACAGACCTAGTTTCAAATAATTGCGATAGGTATTTGTGTGTTACCGCATTTTTGGCAAATACAATAACTCCACTAGTGTCTTTATCTAGACGATGTACAGTAAAAATTTCACCATACTTTTCTATTAAAATATCTTTTAATGAAGTTTGCGTTTGCTCTCTATCTGGTATAGACAATACACCAGCAGGCTTGTTGATAGCAACAAAATTATTATTCTCAAAAATAATATCTAAATGAAATTTTGGCAAGGTTATTTCTTTTTACTGGCATTCATATATTTCAACAGGCGTACTTCTTTTTCGTTTAAAATACGCCATTTGCCTCTCTCCACATTTTTTTTGGTAAGGTTAGCATACATTACTCTATCCAATCCTTTTACATCATAACCAAGGCTTTCAAAAATACGACGTACAATTCTATTTCTACCACTATGTATTTCAATGCCAATAATGCTTTTGTCTTTACTATCGGCATAGGCTAAACTATCTACATGTATTTCGCCGTCTTCTAATTTTAATCCTTTTAATATTTTATCAAAATCAGTTTTGGTTAATACCTTATCAAGCTTTACTTCGTAAATCTTTTTTATTTCGTAACTAGGGTGAGATAATTTTTGGGTTAAATCACCATCATTAGTTAATAATAAAACACCGCTTGTATTTCTATCTAATCTACCTACTGGGTAAACTCTTTCGGTTGTTGCTTTTTGAATAAGTTGTAATACAGTTTTTCTGCCTTGTGGGTCATCTGTAGTGGTAATATAATCTTTAGGCTTGTTAAGCAAAATGTAAACTAAGTTTTTAGATACATGTAGTTTTCTATTTTCTAATGTAACATCGTCGCCATGCTTAATTTTAAAGCCAGGCTCTAATACTACTTTGCCGTTTACTTTTACTTTTTGCGATTTAACAATTTCTACAGCATCTCTACGGCTGCATACACCGCAATGAGCCAAGTATTTGTTTAATGGCATTTCAGCAATAATTACTTCTTTTGCTTTACCTTTTGTATCGGTAGTTTTTTTATCAGTTTTTGGGGCTGTAGTAGGCTTAGCCTCAATAGGTTTTGCAATTATGCCTTTACGTTTTGCTTCTCTTTCAGCAAATTCTTCTTTCTTTTTCTTTTCAAAAAATTCGGCTCTTTCTTTTTTGTATTTGCGTTTTTCTTGCTTAAATCCTTCCTTTACTGCACTGTTTTTCTTTTTATTGAATTTGTCGTAAAATGCTTTTGCCATAATGTGGGTTTTGCTGTTATTTCAACAGTAGTGAGCAGCAAAGATACAAAAAATAAAAAGACCTGTTTTTCAACAAGTCTTTAAGGTTTAGGGTTTTACTTTTACTTAATAAATTAGGCCGCCATTTTTTTATGTTTTCTCTTATTCTTAAACTCTTCCATTTGCTTTAATTGCTCTGCTGTAAATATTTTTTTTCTGCTTTCTTTAGCTTCATTTTTTATAGCCATCATTTGCTCTTTACGCTCTGTACGGCTAAGTTTGTCATTTTCTTTAATAGCCTTCATTCTTGCCTTTATACTTTCTCTTTGGCTTTTTATTTGGCTTACTTGTGCTTCAGTAAGGTTTAGTTTGCTTTTCATCATGTCCAAATGCTTAGCCATTTTTTCTTCTTTCTTAGCTTGCTTTTCTTTCTTTAATTCAGCCATTTTAGTTTTTTGCTCAGGCGTAAGTAAAGCTTGCATTTTAGCTTTTTGCTCTTTACGCAATGCGTCTTTAAGGTCTCTTTGTTCTTTTACGGTAATATTTTCGTTTTTATTAAGCTCTTGCATTTTTTGTTTAAAAGCAGCTTTATTAGCTTGTGCTTGCTTTTTTTGCTCATCGCTTAAGTTTGACTGCTTAGCCATTTGTGTATGGTGCTGCTT
>JAGNRZ010000073.1 GCA_017988335.1 Ferruginibacter sp. | reverse complement strand
CCGTTCCGCAATTAACGTATAAATCTATTGATCCATCAACCTTTAAGGCTGGTACAACCACTACAAGTGGTAATTTACCAAAAATTATTTTTGAAGTTACAGATAGTGAAGGCGATTTAGGTTTTATTCCTCAAGAAGACACCGCTCTTATCTATATCAAAAATTTAAAAAATAATTTATCAGACTCTGTTTTTTTTCCCAACACATTACCTATTGTTTTTAAAGATTTTACTGCCACAGTAGAAGTAACATTGGATAAACCTATTTTCTTGCAAGTACCCAATTCTAATGTTAAGGATACCATTTTTTACGAATTATATGTAAAGGACTTTGCTAAAAATAAAAGCAATGTAATTAAATGTGGACCTTTATATTATATTCCTTAGGGTGAAATGGCTTTATTTCATCTTATCCCATTCCATATTTATTGCTATTTGTGCTGTGGCATTAAGTTTTCAAACGTTACTGCTTAACCAATACCCAATTAATATATTTAATCTTGGCTTTGTATTTTTTGCTACTTTATTTTCTTACAATCTTTATTGGCAACTTAGTAAGCAATCAATTTTTTTATTTTCTAAAAAAGAAAGTGGCACTTACATTTCTTTAGCGCTATACTTTTTGTTGATGATTGTTTGTGTAATTCAATCACCATTAAAGTTTAGAGTACTATACCCTGCTATCATTTTAAATGGGCTGTATATATTGCCAATACTGCCTTTTAAACAATTGTCTTTTTTAAAAAAATTTGGCTTTGCCAAAACATTTTTACTAGCTTTTACTTGGGCTTATGTTACAATTGTATTACCTCTTAACAAGCCTTTTCTATATTTGAACAATGCAAAATTGCTACTGTTTTGCAATCGCTTTTTATTTATGCTTATACTTTGTATTATTTTTGATAGTAGAGATATTCTTGTTGATAAAATAAAAGGGATGCATAGTTTGGCTACAGATATTAAACCCAAAATACTAAAAATAATAACCCTTATTTGCTTTGCATTATTATTATTTACTAATTATGGGCTGCATCAACATGGTTTATATCTCCCTCACAATATTGCTCTTTTAATAGCCATTGTTGCGTTAGCTATTTTATATTATCTATCCTTTAAAAAAAGAGGTTATTTGTTCTACTATTTTTTTGTAGATGGAATGATGCTACTTTCAGCAATACTTACCTACTTGGCAAGTGTATTATTTAACTAACTTTGCATACAAATAATTTATTATGGCAAAAGCAAAAAAAGCTAAAAGCATATTAACAGATACATCTTGGAATTTTTTAAAAAATTATATTAACACTCCATCGCCAGTTGGGTTTGAAACTAGCGGACAAAAAGTGTGGCTTGAATATTTAAAACCTTTTGTAGATAGCCATTTTACCGATGCTTATGGTACTGCCGTAGGTGTGGTAAACCCATCTGCCCCATTTAAAGTAGTTATTGAAGCTCATGCCGATGAAATTAGTTGGTTTGTAAATTATATATCTGCCGATGGACTAATTTATTTAAAACGCAATGGTGGTGTTGATCATCAAATTGCTCCTGCAAAACGAGTATTAATACATGGTAAAAAAGGAGCTGTAAAAGCTGTGTTTGGCTGGCCTGCCATACATACCAGATTAAGTAATAACGAAAACAAAGAACCACAACCCAAGCCAGAAAATTTGTTTTTAGATTGTGGGGCAAGAAATAAAAAAGAAATAGAAGCCTTAGGCATACATATAGGTGCAGTAGTTACTTACGAAGAAGGTTACGAAGAATTAGCTTACGATTTTTTAATTGGCAGAGCCTTTGATAACCGCATTGGTGGCTTTATGATTGCTGAAGTAGCAAGACTGCTAAAAGCAAATCGTAAAAAATTACCATACAGTTTGTATGTAGTAAATGCTGTGCAAGAAGAAATAGGTTTACGTGGCGCCGAAATGATTGCCCGACGCATAAAACCAAACGTAGCCATAATTACCGATGTAACACATGATACCACCACACCCATGATGAATAAAATTATGGATGGTGAAATTGTTTGTGGTAAAGGCCCATCATTAACCTTTGGCCCGGCGGTACATAATAAATTGTTAGATGTAGTACAAGCTGCTGCTGATAACAATAAAATTGCTGTGCAAAACAGAGCTGTAAGCCGTAGCACTGGTACAGATACCGATTCGTTTGCGTATGCCAATGATGGTTGCCCAAGTGTATTAATAAGCATACCCTTACGCTACATGCACACAACGGTTGAAATGCTACATAAAGATGATGTTGAAAACACCATTAAATTAATGTACGAAACCCTTTTGGCATTAACGCCTAAAACTAACCTTAGCTATTTTTAATGGAAGATAAATTTTTAAAATATAGTAAACTTTATTTGTACATTTTTTTAGCGGTCTTTGCATTTGTATTGAGCATTGCTTTGTTAATTGGGCTTTTTTATGGCTTTTCAAAAGTAGTAAGTAGCCACCCAGTAGATGTTGCATTTGAATTAATTGTAATTGGCATACCCACCATAATTTTTACCACAGCTTATATTATTTTTTTTAGAAGAACAAAAACACACCCTTCCAAAATAGTACAATATATATCGTACACTTTATTTATAGCAGCATTGGTATATTGTGGTGTGGGTTTATTTTGGAGTATTAAAGATTATTTTTTACTAAAACGTAGTGCCATATCGCAATACCACACATTTACCCTACCCTATTTAGCTGGTAATATTGCCTTGCTTTTTATAATTGCAATATTACAAGCGTTGACGACGGAGAAGGAGGTGGATTGGAGGGAGAGGAAGCATTAAACTTTATAATAAATCTGTAAACTAAAAATATGAAAAAGATAATTCTTAGTTTTTTGTACTTATTTTTAATAAGTAAAGAGTCCATTTCGCAAAAAAATCTTACCAACTATAGTACTCGATATATGATACCATACAGAGACATGAAACTTTGGGGTATTAGCGACACTTTAGGAAACATAATAATTAAGCCACAATTTGATAGTATAGGATTTTTTGAAAATTTCTGGTCAGATTCCTTTGCAAAAATATTTCACAAAAAGAAAACATCCTACATAGATTATAATGGGAAGATTATTTGTCCATTTTATGAAGAACTTGAAAAATTTGATGATGATTTCTATAGAGTAAAAGATAGCGGCAAGTATGGATTAATCTGGTTGAATCGTAAAGAAGTAATACCTATTATTTATGATACACTTATTCTAGCCAACAAATATCCTCAATTCCAAAAAAAATCTAATAAAGTGATTGTTAGAAAAAAAGACGAGTTCTATATTGTTAGTTATTTAAACAATAACCTAACTAAAATTGAAAACCCAGAAATTGAAAAAGAAATTATTGAAAAGAGGATTGCAAAAGAAATTGAGAGTAATTCTAAAAGAGAGGTCATTTATGTAGATGTTCCAAGTTATGATTTTAAATCAGATAAAACTATTGAGATAGCTAATCCTAATTATAAAATTTATAAACCTAAACGAATAGATAAAAAAGACAAAAAATATGGAGTTTTAGATGAGGAGGATAAAATTATTATTGACTATAAATATGATAGTATAAGAAGTGTAGATCAAAATTTATATATAGTGCAAAGGAAAGGAAAGTTTGGGGCTGTTGGATTCATGTATTATTCTGGTCTAGTACCATTACTGTATAATAAATTAGAGTATTTTAAAAGCATAGGTGTTACAAATACTTATTACTTTACCTTATTTAAGGTACAGCGAAAAAATAGAATAGGATTTGTTGGAGGCAATGGTGTGGAATATTTTAAAGATTAAATACATAATAACATTTCAGCTATTACCTGTTTTTCTCTGCTGCTTTCTTTGCCGCTGCCTTGTCTACGCAAGTGAAAATATTATCTTTTTCGCTAATTCTTCGAAATAATTAGGGTGTCATCATAGTATATAAAAAATTATCTTCAACCCTTGAAATATTTGAGGCAAGTAACATAACAAAATTATTCCTTCAACAATTTAGCCACAACAAAATCACAGATTATTATTTCATGAGCTAAACTTATAAAAGCCACTACGTATTTTTTGTTATAAGTAATGCAGTTATATCCTAATTGCCTCCATTTTTTATAAGTACACTTTCTGTATTCAATTCTATCATCTACAAGTGTTTCAAAAAAAGTGTATGCATTATCAACAAATTTTTTTGCTGTTGTAGGCAACCCTTTACTTTCAATAAAAAAACTGACTTCAGCAACAGCCACAGCAGCGATTTCTAAAATACTTATTTGCCTTTTGCCCATTGGTCAATTAATTTGTAGGCTAATTTTTTACCTTGTTGTAATGTGAGCTTTTTGATAGGGGTTGTTTTACTAGCAGCTTTTACTTGTAAGGCTTCATAATCTTTCGCTTCAACCAGTACATATTTTTTCTTATCAATCAATAGTGTATTCATTAAACTAAATTTTATGTGAATTTAAGTAATTTATAACAAAAAATTCCCTCTTGAGACCAAGAGGGAATTTTCTTTAACCCTTAAAACAACCAACATGAATAATGCTGATATTGTTAATAGGATAAACGTAATAATATTAAAAAAGGTTTGCTTTCTTAAAATAAAATTATGCCGATTTACTTTTAAACACAATTTTTATTCCATCGGCATAATCCCATCTAATATTTAACCATAGCCTTTGGGCTATTTATTAAATAAAGATGAGATTATGTTAAAGCAATATCCAACACTTGTTGCATTGTTTTTACATAGTGAAACTTAACCCCTTTAATGTATTGTGGGTTAATTTCTTCCACATCTTTTTCATTTTGCCAGCACATAATTATTTCTTTTAAGCCAGCTCTTTTTGCCGCTAATACTTTTTCTTTTATTCCACCTACAGGTAATACTTGCCCTCGTAATGTAATTTCACCCGTCATGGCTAAATAAGGCTTTACTTTTTTACCTGTAAATGCACTGGCTAAAGCGGTAAGCATGGTAATACCTGCACTTGGGCCATCTTTTGGCGTTGCCCCTTCTGGCACATGTATATGCACATCTTTTTTACTAAAAACAGATGGATCAATATTTACTTTTTTGCAATTAGCTTCTAAATAAGTAAAGGCTGTTGAGGCACTTTCCTTCATTACATTACCCAAGTTGCCTGTTAATTTTAATTCGCCTTTGCCTTCGCTAAGTTGCGTTTCTATAAATAAAATATCGCCACCAACGTATGTCCAAGCTAAACCAACAGCTACGCCAGGCATATTAGCGGTTTTGTATAAATCGTTACTGTATCTAGGTTTACCCAAAATCTTTTCTACATCATTATTAGTAACTGTAGCTTTTAACTTACCCCTCATTACCAATTCTTTTGCCTGATAACGCATAATACTTGCCAGTTGCCTATCCAATTCTCTTACACCACTCTCTCTAGTATAATCTTCAATAATTTTTTGCAAAACAGTATCACTTAATTTAAAGCTATTGGTTTTTAAGCCATGCATATCTTTTTGCTTAGGCATTAAGTGTTGCTTTGCAATTTCAATTTTTTCTTCTACAGCGTAACCACTTAAATCAATTATTTCCAATCTATCTCTAAGGGCAGGTTGTATGTTGGCTAAACTATTAGCTGTAGCAATAAAAAGTACTTTACTTAAATCGTATTCTAGCTCTAAATAGTTATCGTAAAAGGTATTATTTTGTTCAGGATCAAGCACCTCAAGCAATGCAGATGAAGGGTCGCCATGAGCAGTGCTTCCTACTTTATCTATTTCATCCAAAATCATTACTGGGTTGCTACTTTTTACTTTTCGTATGCTTTGCAAAATTCTGCCCGGCATAGCACCAATATAGGTTTTGCGATGGCCACGTATTTCACTTTCATCATGCAAACCGCCTAAACTTACTCTTACATATTTACGATTAATAGCAGCCGCAATGCTTTTACCCAAGCTAGTTTTACCAATACCCGGAGGACCTAAAAAACAAAGAATAGGGCTTTTCATATCACCCTTTAATTTTAGCACTGCTAAGTATTCTAAAATACGTTCTTTAATTTTTTGCATGCCGTAATGGTCATGGTCAAGTACTTTTTTTGCTTTCTTTAAATCGTAACTATCTTCGGTGTAATCTGCCCAAGGCAAATCCAATAATAAATCTAAATGGTTATACACCACCGAATAATCGGGAGTGCTAGGGTGCATACGCTCTAACTTTTCAACCCCTTTGTTAAACATTTCTTTTGCAGCGGTAGTCCATTTTTTACCTTCTGCTTTTTTCTGCATTTCTTTTACTTCAGCTACATTATCGCCTCCTAATTCTTCTTTAATGGCTTTAAGTTGTTGCTGCAAAAAATATTCTCGTTGCTGCTTATCTAGTTCATTACGAGTTTTGTTGGTTACCTTATTTTTTAACTCTGCATATTGTAATTCAGTTTGCATTAAGTTCATCAACAACTCTGCCCTATCCTTTATATTTTTAATTTCTAAAAGCTTTTGCTTTTCTCTTATATCGCTATTTAAATTGCTGCTTACAAAATGTATTAAAAAAGATGGGTTTTCTATATTTTTTAAAATGATAGAAGCCTCACTAGGCAAGTTGGGCGAAAGGCTCATTATTTGTGCCGCCAAATCTTTAATGCTGCTAACCATGGCTGTAAAATCTGCATCATCTTTCAATTCCTCTTCAATTAGCACTTTAATTTTAGCCGTAAAATAAGGGTCATCGCTAGTAATTTCTTCTACCTTAAACCTTTTACGCCCCTGTATAATGATGGTAGTGCCGCCATCAGGCATTTTTATTAGCTTCACAATTTTTGCTACAGTACCAATATCTTCCAAATCACTTACAGTAGGTTCTTCCACATTACTGTCTTTTTGTGCCAGTACACCTATCAATTTGTCAGCCTTATAAGCATCATTTACTGCTTTTATACTCTTATCTCTACCCACAGTAATAGGTATTACAACTCCCGGAAAAAGTACAGTATTACGTAAAGGTAAAATGGGTATTTCATCGGGGATTGGCTCTGCATCTGCATTTGCCTCATCTGCATCGTTTAAAGGTATAATGGGCATAAACTCCATTTCTTCTTCCTGTCTTTGTAAAAAATAGTCTTTAATCATATTCATCTCAATATATAGTCAAAATGGCAATTACACACCATAATAACGGCTTTTTTTAGTGGAAGTATATAAGGGCAATATTAGTGCCAGTTGTGTTTGGTTCATGGTTCATGGTTAATTGTTCATAGTAAGTAAATACATTTTTAAGCAATGTGATCGTAAATAATGCCATGAACTATTAACCATGAACTATTAACTTACTTACTTTTGCACCAATGTACATTAACTGCACTCAAAAAGAATTATTCATTTTCAAAAAAATTGCAAAAGCAGCCAAGGAATTGGGTGTGCCCTGTTACTTAATTGGTGGATTTGTAAGAGATAAAATTATTGGTAGAGATACAAAAGATATTGATGTGGTTTGTGTGGGAGATGGTATTGAATTAGCAAAACAAGTTGCCGCTCATTTTAATCCATTGCCTGAGGTGCATTTTTTTAAAACCTTTGGTACAGCACAAATAGTGGTAGATGAAATTGATATTGAATTTGTAGGTGCAAGAAAAGAAAGCTACGATTTTAACAGTCGCAAACCTACAGTTGAAAACGGAACGCTGGAAGATGATCAAAATAGAAGAGATTTTACTATTAATGCCTTAGCTATTAGTTTAAATGAAGATAGTTATGGCGAACTGCTTGACCCATTTGGCGGCATAGCCGATATTGAAAATAAAATTATTAAAACACCACTTGAACCGGGCATTACTTTTAGCGACGATCCTCTTAGAATGATGAGAGCTATACGTTTTGCCACTCAACTACAATTTACTATTGAAGAAAAAACCTACAACGCAATTGCCGAATATGCTCAACGAATAAAAATAATTAGTAAAGAAAGAATAACAGATGAGCTAAATAAAATATTACTTAGCCCTAAGCCTTCTATTGGTTTTGATTTGTTGTACAAAACAGGTTTGCTACAAATTATTTTTCCAGAAATGGTAGCCCTTGCTGGTGCAGAGTATAAAGATGGTAAAGGACATAAAGATAATTTTTATCACACTTTACAAGTGGTAGATAATATTGCAGAACATACTAACGATTTATGGTTACGCTGGGCTGCGGTGTTGCATGATATTGCAAAGCCTGCTACCAAACGATTTGAAGAAGGACATGGTTGGACGTTTCATGGCCATGAGGCATTAGGCGGTAAAATGGTGCCTAAAATTTTTACAAAACTAAAACTACCACAAAACGAAAAAATGCGTTTTGTACGAAAGCTAGTAGAAATGCATTTACGCCCCATAAGTGTTACAAAAGAAAATATTACCGATAGTGCTATTAGGCGTTTATTATTTGATGCAGGTGAAGATTTTGATGCATTAATGACTTTGTGCAAAGCAGATATAACCAGCAAAAATGCTTTTAAAGTAAAACTCTACTTAGCCAATTTTGATTTTGTACAACACCGCTGTGCCGAAGTAGAAGCCAAAGATCAAATACGCAACTGGCAACCCCCAATTGATGGTAATATAATTATGCAAACATTTAATTTACGGCCAAATAAAAATGTAGGTATTATCAAGGATGCTATAAGAAATGCCATTTTGGATGGTGAAGTTGAAAACGATTATAACAAAGCATTTGATTTTATGCTTTCGAAAGCAAAAGAATTGGGAATTTTTCCTATTAATTCCTAATTGTTAATTCTTAATTCTTAATTTTACTTATGGCAATTTTAAAATTTAGAGTGTATTGGGAAGAAGATGATAGCATCTACCGAGATATTGCAATTAAGCATACACAAACTTTTTTTGATTTACATACAGCAATATTAAAAAGCTACGAGTTTGATAGTAAGCATAAAGCTACATTTTACCGTAGTAACGATAACTGGCTACGAGGCAAAGAAATAACACTTGAAAAGTATGACAAAGAATATAAAGCCGAACCTTTGATAATGAGTGAAACTTCAATAGGCTCAGAAGTAAGTAACCCTAATCAAAAATTTGTTTACGAATACGACTTTAATAAGTTTTGGCATTTTATGGTAGAGCTTATTAATGTAGATAAAGAAGAAAATAAAAGACTAACCTACCCAGCTTGTGTACGTACAGAAGGTATAGCACCATCGCAATATGGCACCAAAGGATTAATTGATAGCCGCCTTGCCGAAATGGAAGAAAAATACGATTTACAATCCGAAGCTTTGAGTGATGGATTTAGTGAGGAAGATGATGAAGGTAATGCAATTGAAAGTGAAGATGGAGAAGAAGTGAATGAAGAAAATGACGGGTTTTAAGAAATGGATAATTGATAATGGGTGAATGGATAATTTTTAAAACTCATTATTTTTTAATTTCTTAAGCTTGAGTTATATTAAACTTTACAAATTTTTTGAAATGTTTTATACTAAAACATTTTCCATTATCAATTAACTAATTATCAATTGTTTTGAGTTCTTTACAAACTCTATAACAGCCATGAAAAAAGACTGTATTGTATTAGTTGGCCCCACAGCCGTTGGCAAAACTGCATTAGCCATTCAATTAGCCCAACATTTTAATACACAAATCATAAGTGCCGATAGTCGCCAATGCTACAAAGAATTAAATATTGGTGTAGCTAAGCCTTCGGCAGAAGAATTAAATTCAGTTATACATTACTTCATAAACTCACACTCGGTAAACGATGAAGTAAATGCTGCAGTTTACGAACAATATGCTTTACAAAAGTTAGATGAAATTTTTACAACAAATAACACTGCAATTGTTGTGGGTGGCACAGGCTTGTATGTAAAAGCCCTTTGCAATGGTGTAGATATAATATCCGATATTCCAATAACCTTGCGACAAAATATTGTGCAACAATATGAACAACATGGCATGCTATGGCTACAAAATGAAGTGGCTACAAAAGACCCATTATATTACCAACAAGGCGAAATTGAAAATCCACAACGATTAATGAGGGCATTAGAAGTAGTATTGCATACCAGCAACTCTATACTAAGCTATCAAACCAAAACAAAAAAAGAAAGACCCTTTAACATTATTAAAATTGGCTTACAATTACCCAGAGATATTTTATACAATAGAATTAATAGCAGAGTAGATACCATGTTGCAACAAGGCTTACTTAAAGAAGTAGAAGCTCTACTACCCTACAAACACCTAAATGCTCTACAAACTGTAGGCTACACAGAGTTATTTGATTATCTTGATAAGAAAATAAGTTTAGACAGAGCTATTGAACTTATAAAACAAAACACAAGGCATTATGCCAAAAGGCAAATAACTTGGTTTAAAAAAGATGAAGAAATAAATTGGGTAGAAAATAATGCTGAAGCATTTTCAAATATTGTTACACAAATAATTTAAGAGCTAATTATTATTAATGCGTTTAGTTTGGCATCGAATAAAAAGTGCTAGAAATTTTCAATGGTTGTCGTTAAGAAATCAACGCTGTTTGAGCCAGCATTACCTTTAAATAATTATACTCTTGCGGCGAGTTCGTTGATTTTAGACAAGCATTGTGAATTTCAGCCTTTTTATTCGTAGCCTTGATTTTTTTTGTTACTTTTTTGTATCAAGACAAAAAAGTAAATTGGGACTTTTATACATAATTATTTTTTTATTTAAACTCCAGCGTCACATTAAATTATTTAAGATGAAGTATTATTTATTGATTTCTTTTTTACTAATAAAAGCAATTGCATTTGCCCAACCATCAAAAATTACATTAGTAATACACGGCGGTGCAGGCACAATTTTAAAAAAGAATATGACCGCTGAAAAAGAAGCCGCCTATACTACAGCACTTAATAACGCATTAACAAAAGGATACGACACCTTGCAAAAAGGTGCAACTGCTCTAGATGCTGTGGAAATTGTGGTAAAGCTTTTAGAAGACAATCCACTATTTAACGCTGGCAAAGGTGCTGTATTTACTAACGAAGGTAAAAATGAATTAGATGCTGCCATTATGGATGGTAAAAGCTTAGCAGCAGGCTCAGTTGCAGGTGTTACCACTATTAAAAATCCGATAAGTGCTGCAAGAGCAGTAATGGAAAAATCAAAGCATGTAATGCTTACAGGTAAAGGAGCAGAAGAATTTGCTAAGCTAAACGGATTAACTATAGTACCTAATGAATATTTTTATACAGAAGATAGATGGAAAGGTTTGCTAAAAGCAAAAGAAGCTGAAGAAAAAACTGATACTACAATAAAAAAATCTGCGGCTATAAAACAACCCCAAAATAAAGATGATAAATACGGCACTGTTGGTGCAGTAGCTTTGGATAGTTATGGCAATTTAGCTGCGGCAACTTCTACAGGCGGTATGACGAATAAACGTTTTGGCCGTGTAGGCGATGCCCCCATTATTGGTGCAGGCACTTATGCTAATAATGCTACTTGTGCTATTAGTGGAACAGGTTGGGGTGAGTATTTTATACGTTTGGTAATGGCAAAAACAGTAAGCGATTTAATGGAATACAAAAACTATAGTGTACAAAAAGCCGCCAATGAAATGATACTAAAAAAATTACCTGCCTTGGGTGGAGATGGTGGTCTTATAGCCGTTGATAAAAACGGAAATATTGCTATGCCGTTTTGTACCGAAGGTATGTACAGAGGCTATATTAAAAATGGCAAAGCGGTGGTGAAAATTTATAAGGAGTAAAAATATTGCTCAACTAATGTTCTAATACAAAAAACTAAATATTTACTTTATTTAAGGTTTAAAGCTAAAATATGTTATCGAATTAATTCTACAACCTTTTTTGTATTGATTAATATATTTGTTGGTATTAAAATTTAAACATGCACAAAAAAATAATTGTAATTCTATCTGCATTAATCTTAATAAATCAAATAAGTATTGCACAGTCACCGGGTGGGGTAAATGCTAATTTAACGTTTTGGTTAAAAGCCAATACAACTACACCTGCCAATATCACCTATAATGCTACCAATAACGTTTCCAATTGGAAAAGCGATGTAGGTACATATCAAGTATCGCAGAATACAGTAAGCAAACGTCCTGTTTTTTTTAACAACACGGCAGGTACAGGTATTTTTAACTATAATCCATATATACAGTTTGACAGAACAGCTACAACTAATTTAAACAGCACATCGCTTACTCCTAATTTGCTTGGCACTACAGGTAGTATTTTTATGATTTGTAATAAATATATAAGTGCTGTAAATGGTTCGTTGCTTACTTATTATTCAAGTAGTACAACTCGTTTTCAAATTAAGCCAAGTTTTAGAGTACAAAATGGTGTGTCTGGTATTGGATACAAATTTGATTTAAATACCTTACCGGGAACAATCATTAATTACCCCGATGAATCTGCTTTTATTTTAGCAAGTACAGGTACAGGTTTAACATCTAAAGCCAGAAGAAATGCTACTGATTTTGGTCCATCAACAGGTAATAGTTCTACGTTTTTTCCAGCAATAGTTGCTGGATTAAATATTAATGGAAATGGCCCTACCGCAGAGTTTACCAATTTTGGATTGGCCGAAGTAATTATGTTTAATAGTACTCTTACGGGTATCAATTTGGCAAAAGTAGAATCTTATTTAGCAATAAAATATGGCATTACTTTTGACGAATTAGCCAATCAATCTACCAACTATTATGCCTCTGATGCAACGGTGGTTTGGGATAAAACTGCAAATGTTGGGTACAATGCCAATATTACTGGTATTGCTAGAGATGATGCATCTGGATTAATTCAAAAACAATCTAAAAGTGTAAATAACAATGGGCTTGTGTCTGTATTTAATACCAATACCAATGGTGTATTTCCGGTAATGAACGATTCAAATTCAACTACTATTCCAGTAGACAAAACGTTTTTTATGTTTGGCGATAATGATGATGATACTACCATAAATGTTTGTATTAGAAATGGCCACATGGCTAGAATGAAACGAGTTTGGAAAGTAAAAGAAACAGGATCATTTGGAAATATAACTCTTGCCTTGGAAAACAATGTACTTCCAATGGCAAAAACTTTATTGGTATCCAATAACCCAACTTTTCCAGATAATGCAACAACGGTTTATAATTTAAACACTGGCACAAAAAAATATTTTTCAATCGATTTAGCATCTGACCAATATTTTACATTTGCAACAGATTCTACTGCGTTGCCACAATATCAATCATCACCAATATGTTCTGGTGCAAACGGAACTGCAGTTATTACAAACCCTAAGCCGGGTGCAATATATAAATGGTACAATCAACCTATCGGAGGTACTATTGTAAATACTGGCATTAGCATAACTGCTACCAACATTACAAACAGTATTACATATTATGTAGAAACTACAACTCCTGCAAATTGTGTATTAGCATCAAGAGTGCCAATAACTATACAAGTAACTCCTACTCCTGTAGCACCTACAGTTACCAGTCCGGTTGAGTTATGTTTAAATGCGACTGCAAGTCCTTTAACTGCAATTGGTACAAATTTACTTTGGTACACTACAGCAACTGGCGGTACAGGTACAACGGTAGCGCCTACACCATCAACTGCTACTATTGGCACTACCACTTATTATGTTTCTCAATCATCTGCCAATGGCTGTGTAGGCTTACGATCTGCTATAGTTGCTTCGGTAAGGCCTTTACCAACTGTAAGTGCTGGTGCCGATAAACTTATTATAACAGGCGATAATACAACGTTGGATGGATCTGCACAAAACTATGTTTCGTATGCATGGCAGCCTGCAACAAGTGGAATTACGTTAACTCCTGTAGTAGCACCAATAACAACTACAACATATACCTTAACGGCTACAAATAATTTTGGTTGCTCCTCTAAAGATGATGTGCTAGTAACAGTATTGCCTTACTGTGTTAAAGTAATGAATGCTTTTTCGCCAAATGGTGATGGTATAAATGATAGATGGGTGGTAACAGGTGGTGGTAATTGTACAAATTTAATAACTGCTAAAGTGTACAACAGATACGGAGCATTAGTTTATGAAAATAAAAATTACTTAAACGATTGGGATGGTAAATACAAAGGCAAGTTACTTGCCGATGCAACGTATTATTATATACTAACGTTTTATTTTATTAATGGTAAAGCTATTACTGTAAAAGGAGATGTTTCTATTTT
>JAGNRZ010000002.1 GCA_017988335.1 Ferruginibacter sp. | reverse complement strand
TGGCGTAAAACCTGGGCAACCTACAGCTGATTATATTGGAACCATTATGGATAGAATTACCTTGCCAGGTGCTATTTTGTTGGCATTTGTAGGTATTTTACCTGGTATTATACAATTGGTATTTGGAATGCAACAAAGCTTTTCTACATTCTTTGGTGGTACATCTTTATTAATTATGGTGGGTGTAATTTTAGATACATTACAACAAATAGAAACACAATTATTAATGCGTCAATACGATGGGTTAATGAGTGGAAACAACAGAATTCAAGGCAGACAAGGAGCTACTGTTACTTCTGGAATATAATTACACTCCCTAAGGGGAAACGAAATATATTTTTAACCCCAACAATTTGTTGGGGTTTTATTTTAACTTTAATTAAATGATTTATTACAAAACTAAGGAAGAGGTTGAGTTAATGAGAGAGAGTAATTTAATGGTAGGCAAAACACTTGCCTTAATAGCCTCTCTTATTAGGCCGGGTATTACTACACTTGAGTTAGATACTAAAGCTGAGGAATTTATTCGTTCAAATAATGCAGTGCCATCTTTTAAGGGATATGGCGACCCTGCATTTCCTTTTACTTGTTGCATATCGGTAAACGATGCAGTAGTGCATGGCTTTCCTACAAAAAAAGAATTGAAAGATAGAGATATTGTTTCCGTAGATGTGGGGGTGTATAAAAATGGTTTTCATGGCGATAGTGCTTATACATTTGCTATTGGTGAAATAGGCGAAGATGTAAAAAAACTTTTACGAATTACAAAAGAATCTTTATACAAAGGCATTGAAAAAGCCATACATGGCAATAGAATTGGCGATGTTGCATTTGCAATACAACAGCATACCGAAAGAGAAAATGGCTATGGCGTAGTAAGAGACTTAGTAGGGCATGGAGTAGGAAGAAAACTACACGAAGACCCTCAAGTACCCAATTATGGCAAAAGAGGTAGCGGAGCAAAATTAAAAGAGTGGATGACAATTGCTATCGAACCTATGATAAATATGGGAGTAAAAGAAGTTTATAATGATGAAGACGGGTGGACTATACGTACAAAAGATGCCAAACCCTCAGCTCATTTTGAACATAGTGTTTGTATACAAAAAAATAAGGCAGATATATTGTCTTCTTTTTTAGAAATTGAAGCTGCGGAAAAAGCAAATTCTAACTTAACTCCTACACCATAAAATTATTATGATGAAGAAAGTATTTATTATTTGTTTATTTACAATTGCTGCTATTACAGGCAAAGCACAAGATATAGTGGCGTCTACATTAAAAATTGGGCCCTTTGCTTTGGATATGAAGTTGCAAGACGTGGAAGCCATTACCCTAAAAAAATATAAGACAGATGTAATTAAAAAATCAATTGAAGATTATAAACCAATTGAAGCACATCTTAACGGTGTAAAATTTAAGCTTACCTTCTTTGAAAATTATGATGATAAAGGAAATAGCACCAATAACTATAAATTATATAGAATTGAATGCAGCGATAGTAAAGTAAAAACAAAGTCGGGTATTATGTATGGTATGGATAGAAATACCTTGCTACAAATGGTAAGTAAAATGGATATTGGTTATACTTTTTCAAAATATCAAGAGTATGATAATGATGGTAAACCCACAAAAAAATTTAATGAAAGCCTTAGCATATACGACTCTCAAGCAGGCAAAACATTAACCATAAGGCTAAAAGAAGGTAAGGTAAGTAGTTTTGAAATTGGGTATGAAGAAGGGTGTTAAAAGCCTACAAAATTCTATACCTCATTTGCACCCTTTCATCTTTCCAAATATTATCAGGACTTATATAAGTGTCGGTGTAGTGCATAACTACACCTGCTTTTGTAAATACATCTCTTACTAATTCGCTGCATATATAATTTCGGTTACGTTCTCTTTTACTTATTTTAAAAAGAATTCGTATCATAATTCTAAAAATTTCAAAATTATCATAAGGTCTGGCAAGTTCATCCAATCCAAAACTAATGCCCTTATTTAAATTTTCTTTGGGTACATCAATATTCATTTTAGCAATAGCAATTTGCCCTTTATAAGGCCTATTATTATCCTTATAGTTTTTTAAATATTTTGATAGCGGAATAAGCCGTATTCCAATATAAGGCTCACTTTCCAGTACAAGTACCCTGCCCAATTCCTCATCTTTATACACTACTGCTACATGGCTCCAAGTACTTTTAGTAAGTTTTTGTATTACGCCAGAAAATGCATAACTACCACTACTAAAAAATATATCACCCGTTTTTAAATACCCTCTTATTTTTTCGTAAGGAATGATGGGCATATTTTTTAAATCATGCTTAGTAATTGAGTTAGCCATATTACAGTTTAGTTGTATTTTTAACGCTTAAGTTACAAATTTAATGAACAATAAAACACTTATTGTAATTGGTGGTGGAGCTGCTGGTTTTTTTTGTGCTGTAAATGCTGCTATGCAAAAGCCTTTGCTAAAAGTAATTATTTTAGAAAAAACTGGTAAGTTATTAAGTAAAGTAAAAATTAGTGGAGGCGGCAGGTGCAATGTTACACATGCTTGTTTTACCAACAGTGAGTTAGTTAAAAAATATCCAAGGGGCGATAAATTTTTGAAAAAAACATTTGAACAATTTACCACTACAGATACTATTGAATGGTTTAAAAAAAGAGGAGTGGAGTTAAAAGCTGAAGACGATGGTAGAATGTTTCCGGTAACCAACTCATCGCAAACTATAATTGATTGCCTAATAAAGGAAGCTAATAAATTTGGTGTAGAAGTAATAATGAATGCCGATGTAAAAACAATTACTAAAACTAATGATAGTTTTTTATTACAGTTGGCTAATGAAAAAAAATTTGAAGCCAATTATTTGTGCATGGCTACAGGAGGCTATCCAAAAGATATACAATTTAGTTGGATGCTTACCACAGGGCATAGTATTGCCAACCCTGTACCTTCTTTATTTACATTTAATTTAGTAGATGATACGATAAAAGCGTTGATGGGTGTGGTGGTAGAAGATGCTTTAGTTAAAATAGCACAAACCAAATTACAACAACAAGGACCGGTGTTAATTACACACTGGGGTTTAAGTGGGCCAGCTATTTTAAAACTATCGGCTTGGGCAGCAAGGGAATTGGCACTTAGTAATTGGCAATTTACAATTGTGGTTAACTGGTTACCTCAGTATAATGAAAACACATTGCTACAAAAATTTCAACTATTACGTTTTGAATTAGCAGCACAAAAAATGACGAATAAAAACCCCTTTGGTTTGCCTAATCGTTTTTGGGAATATTTATTAAACACAGCAGGTATAAAATCAGACTGCCGCTGGGCAGATTTACCAGCCAAAGAGCAAAACAAACTTGTTAAAAATATTTGCACACATGAATACGCTGTAAAAGGTAAAACCACTTTTAAAGAAGAATTTGTAACCGCAGGTGGTATTCAATTAAATGAAATAAATGCAAACACTATGGAAAGCAAAATTGTGCCTAACTTATTTTTTGCTGGCGAAGTAATAAATGTAGATGGCATAACTGGCGGCTTTAATTTTCAAAATGCTTGGACTACAGGGTGGATTGCGGCTAAGGAGATAGGAGGAAGAGGAATTTGATGTAATTTTATTTTTGTTTCATGTGGCACGAACCAAGATGAAGTCTACAAAAACCACACTTCAAACCCCTTTTTATAGACCTAAAAATAAATAAAAGATGAAAAAAATATTTATAATTACTATTCTAATTGGTCAGAATATGATTTCTAATGCCCAGAAAAATTTGTTAGAACATATAAATCGTTTGGATTCTATAGTCGAGTATAACCCATTAAACATTTCAAGAACTTTCCCTAATAGAGGTCTTACAATTTTTAGATCTGATAGTGTATTATTAAATGGCAAACTAATATATTCAAAAGAGAGAATACCAAATAGATATACTCATGATTTTATAGAAGTATTCGGAAAAAAGTTTTTAATATTTACATATGGTGGAAAAGAGATTTCTGTTATGAGTGATTTCTCACTATATGAAAGAACAGTAATTTCAATTATAAATATTGAATGCCCATACGAAATTTTTTATTTAAATCTTGGCCGTAAAAGAATAGTTCATAAAAGTGAAACTCTCAAACTTTTTAAAGGCGATATGATAGCTTTTATGATTAGTGAAATAAATATTGCAAATAAAAGTATTTCATTGTTGGATAATAATGGGAAGAAGATAGTTATTCCATTTCAAATTTCTTTTAGCTTATAGGGGTAATGGGACAACTACTTTGGTTTTGACCTTGGCTACGACAAAGGGTAATGGGTCAGAATTGTTTTCCGCCTCCGCTGGTCTTCGCCACCGTCTGGTTTTCAACCAACGGCAATCTCCTTCATCGAATAACAGCGACTTCAAGTATATGTAACGAATTATTAATCGTTAGATGCCTCTTTGTAAGGTTTATGGCACACCAACAAAGACTTTGAATCTTACCCCAAAACATTAACACCTCTTTACCACTCCCTTATTTATTACAATTATCTTTGTAAAAAATAATTAGCTTCGGCTTTTAATGAAAAAAATTGACCGCTACATATTAAGTAAGTTTTTAACTACCTTCTTTTTTTGTTTGCTATTGTTTACAGCTATAGTAGTAGTGGTAGATATTAGCGAAAAAACCGATGATTTTGTAAAAACAAAACTACCCCTAAGCCGTATTATTGTAGATTATTATTTTGGTTTTATACCAAGGATAGATGCCATGCTTTTTCCGCTATTTGTTTTTATTTCGGTTATCTTTTTTACCTCAAAAATGGCTGGCCGTAGTGAGGTGGTTGCCATACTTAGCAGCGGTGTTAGTTTTAAAAGATACTTGTTGCCGTTTTTTGTGGGCGGCTTATTTTTAGCTGGCTTACTTTGGCTAGGTTATCAATATGTGGTGCCTAATGCCAATAAAAAATGGGGCGATTTTCAAACCAATTATTTAGACAAAAACTCAACAATAGTACAAGCAGGGCAAAATGCAGGCAGTTACAAGCAAAAAATTTATTTTAAACTAGATTCCAATGCCTATGTAGGTATTAGAGGGTATGATACCATTAATAAAATTGGAAATGTATTTTTTATAAATAGATTTAAGGGGAAAGATTTAGTATATAATTTACGAGCCGAATCATTTAGCTGGGATACTGCTGTAAAAAAATGGAAGTTATCAAACGTAACCGAAAAAAAAATTGATAGTATTAATGAAAAAATTACTCGTACTACAACAATGTATCAAAATTATAATTTTACCCCAAGAGATTTACGAAAAAACGAATACTTAAAAGACCAATTAACTACACCCGACTTAAACGATTTAATTAAACTAGAAAAACAACGAGGCACAGAAGGGATTAACTCACTTTTGGTAGAAAGATATAATAGAGATGCTATACCAGTTTCGGTAATTATTCTCACTTTTATTGGTGCAATTTTGGCTTCAAAAAAAGTAAGAGGCGGTAGTGGCTTGCATTTGGCCGTAGGCGTACTGTTAAGCGTAGCCTATATTTTATTTAGCCGTTTTTCCATTGTATTTGCCACCAAAGGCGATTTTCCAGCAATATTAGCCGCTTGGATTCCTAATATAATTTTTATGGGGATTGCCTTTTATTTGTACAAAAAAGCCCCCAAATAAAGTTTGCTTGAACTTTAATGTAAAACTTTTGTTTTACCGCAGTAGTGTTAGTAATTTTACAATATTAATTAGTTTGCACTTAACGAATAAATTATAAGCCGTATGGGTATCATTAAAGAAAAGTTTAAAGCCAAGGCAGATGCTACTGCTATAGAAATTAAGGAGCTTTTAAAAGAGCATGGGAATAAAAAAATAGGAGAGGTAACACTAAGCCAAATTTATCAGGGGATGAGGGGTATGACAGGCTTGGTTTCAGAAACATCTTTATTAGATGCACAAGAAGGTATTCGTTTTAGAGGATATACCATTCCTGAGTTGCAACAAAAATTACCCAAAGCACCTAACGGTAGTGAGCCTTTACCAGAGGGTTTATTTTATTTAATGTTAGTGGGCGAATTACCTACCGACGCAGGAGTGCAACATTTAACCAGTGTATGGCAACGTCGTAGCCATGTACCCAATCATGTATTTGCAAGTATTGAAGCATTACCTGTAAGCACACATCCTATGACGCAATTTGTAGTGGCAATAATGGCATTGCAAACGGAAAGTCAGTTTTCTAAAAGATACGCTGCTGGCATGAGCAAGAAAGATTATTGGGATGCAGTATTTGATGATTCAATGGATTTAATTGCTAGATTGCCACGTATTGCTGCCTATATCTACAGAAGAAAATATAAAAACGGGGAGCATATTCATCCTAATGGATTATTAGACTGGGCAGGCAATTTTGCCCACATGATGGGATACGATGATGAATCGTTTAAAGAATTAATGCGTTTGTACATGACTATTCATGCCGATCATGAAGGAGGTAACGTATCTGCACACACTACGCATTTAGTAGGCTCTGCATTAAGCGATCCTTATTTAAGTTTTGCCGCTGGTATGAATGGTTTGGCTGGTCCTTTACATGGCTTGGCAAATCAAGAAGTAGTAAAGTGGATTTATGAAATGAGAGAAGATTTGCAAACAGAAAGCCCATCTAAACAACAAATAGAAGAATACGTAAAGAAAACATTGAGTGAAGGCAAAGTTGTACCGGGCTATGGTCATGCAGTTTTACGCAAAACAGATCCAAGGTTTACGGCACAAATGGAGTTTGGCAAAAAGCATATGCCTAACGACCCATTAGTACAAACAGTTTGGAATATTTACGAAGCGGTACCACCAATTCTACAATCGTTAGGTAAAATAAAAAATCCTTGGCCTAATGTAGATGCTCATAGCGGCTCTTTATTAGTGCATTATGGCATGGTGGAGTATGAATTTTACACGGTGTTATTTGGTGTTTCAAGAGCATTAGGTGTATTAGCCAGTTTATGTTGGGATAGGGCATTGGGTTTTCCATTAGAAAGACCAAAATCGGTTACAACTGAATTAGTAAAACTTTGGTTAGATGGTAAAGATGAAATTTGGGAAGGTTAAACCTTTTAATAAATGATTTTGTTAAACCCGACATTTGTGTCGGGTTTTTTGTTAATTTGTACCCTTAAATAAACTTATAATATGAAGCAATTTTTATTTCTAACATTATTTCTTTCTGTAGGTGTAGCAAGTATGGCACAGGTAGCTAAAGTACCTGTTAGTAAAGGTAATAATCATCTAAAAGTATATAGTCAAGCACTAAATATTGGTGATTTAAATACGGCTATAATCGCATTAAACTATTATGTAGCTGAGCAAGGAAGCAATAATAATTATGTAGATACCTTGGCCATATTATACATGCAACAAGGTTCGTTTGCACAAAGTTATTATTGGGCAGATAAACGCCTTGCTACAAAACCAGCCGATGCTAATTTGCTTGAAATTAAAGGAGTAAGCCTTGATAAATTACAACAGCCAAAGGAAGCTATTACCGTTTTTGAAACATTGTTTAGTAAAACAAAAAGCCCTTATCATGCGTATAAATTAATGGAGCTACAGTATGGTATTAAACGCCTTGCAGAGTGTGTTGCAACAGGGTTAGCAGCAGAAAAATTGCAGTATAAGCCTGAATATACTATGACGTATAATGTAGGCGAACAAACGGGCAGAACCTACTTGCAAGCCAGTATGTTTAACATACAAGCATTGGCACTATATGAGTTAGATAAAAAAGCAGAGGCCAAAGCATATTTACAAAGAGCAGTAGCACTAGATAGTAATTTTGTTTTAGCCAAGCAAAATTTATCAGCAATTTTAGCTACGGAAAATGTACCTGCTGGTAAAGTAAATCCCCAAGGAGGTAGTGGAGCATCGCCAGCTAATAGACAAAATTAAAATTGATTTTGAATAGAATGTGGGTGCTATTATATTTGCACTCCATTTGGGGGGTTAGCTCAGTTGGCTAGAGCGCTTGCATGGCATGCAAGAGGTCGTCGGTTCGACCCCGATATCCTCCACTAAATTTTGTCCCGACCTAAGTCGGGATTTTTATTTTTTTTTAAAACTTAACGATGCAGAGTTTATACAGTATCTTAATCCAGTAGGGTTGGGACCATCATTAAACACATGCCCTAAATGAGCCCCACAATTGCTACAGTTAACTTCGGTACGTTGCATGCCATAGCTGTTGTCTTCAAGCTCTTCTACATTTTTATTTTCAATAGGTTTGTAAAAACTTGGCCAGCCAGTACCGCTATCAAACTTATGAGTACTACTAAATAATTGTTGCTTACAACAAATGCAAGTGTAAATGCCTTTGGCATGATTGTTCCAATATTTACCTGTATAAGCAGTTTCGGTACCTTTTTTACGAGTTACTACAAATTGTTCGTTGGTAAGCAGCTTTTTCCATTCAGCATCAGTTTTGGTTACTGCATACTTTTTAGTTTGTGCATTAGCAAAACTCACAATCATTAAACTGGCAATGGTTAAAAACTTTTTCATTGTAAATTTGTTTATTGAAGTTACGTAAGTATAACAAAAATGGTTTTACAAAGTTTTTGATAAATTGAATAGTTATGGGAATACTAAAACAAGTAGCCGAATATCTGTATTTAAAAAAGAAAGATCCCAATGCACCTAACACCAAATTTGTAAAATACATGCATGGAATCAATAGGTTGTCTATTTTACTTTTTATTGTAGCAATTTTTATTATAGTGATAAAGCTAATAAAGAGGTAGAAAAATTAGTTAAGCTTTGGTGCCAAGTACTTTTCTTTTTTAGTAACAGTAATCCATTCTTTAGATCTAAAGGGTATTGCAGGAAATCCTTCTTTGTTAAATAAATTGCAGTTAGTAGCATCTCCCATCCAAGCATAATTTACTGCAATAGGATTGATAACATTCTCACTTGACACTACAACCACATTGTCTTTTATAAAGGCTTTAGCAGGGTAAAAAATACTGTCTTTACCAGCAATTTCAAAACCATTTAGTTGATTATTGATATTTGAAGTATATAAGCCACTACCAATATTGTTAAATGAAACAACAATATTGCTGCCCTTAATTGACATAGATTTATATGAAGGGCCAATACACACTATTTGTTTGTTATATAAATTTTGCAAAGCTATTGAGGCTAAGCGGCTACCTACACCTTGCTTATTGGTGGGATGAATGTCTTTTGGATTTGTAACTAAATCAGTAGTAACAACCATGCCTGTATGTGGGATACTCAATGCCATCGTTTGTGCCTCTCTTAACTCTGCCCAGCCACATCCTTTATTACTATTTCCACCAGCATAAAATGATGCCAATTGCACATAGTAAAATGGTAACAGAGGTTGATTAAATTTTCTTCGCCAATCATTAATCAATAATGGAAATGCTTTGCGATACTGATAAGCTCTACCTGCATTAGATTCGCCTTGATACCATAAAATACCTTTAATTGCATAAGGTAATAAAGGGTTTATCATGGCATTAAAGCATAGAGAAGGGTAGGCATTTTCATTAATAGATTTTTTTATACTTTCCACTCTATATTTCCAATTGCCATATAGCGGAATAGCTTTTTTATCAATGGTAAGTTTCATTTCGTTTGAGTCACCATAAATGCCGCCGCCACCACCATTGTCTATTATTTTTATTACAATGTAATTTTTTCCTTCCTTTAAAATGTGTGGTAATATTTCATATTTTCTTTTTGCATCCCATTGATTTGTTTTACCTACTTGCACACCATTTACAAACGTAATATCGGCATCATCAATTTTAGATAATTCTAAAATACTGGGTTTGTTAATATCTTCTTTAGTGAGCTCAATTGTTTTTCTTATCCAAACAATACCATCTAATTCCCCTAGAGCTTGCTGTTCCCATAATTGTGGTTGTAATAGAGTAGGGCATTCACTATCATCAAAATCTAGCTTCGTAAACTCTACAATACTTTCTGTATCAATTTTAGCATTTTGTAATTTTTCAATTTTAGTTGTTATTATATTTTCTCTAAGTTTTACAATAGAATCTAAATTAATTTTTGGCATTGCTGCAATCATTGTAGCAAACTCAGGGCTGCTTTCAAATGCTTCTCTACTTATCCATGTTTCAATATTTGTGCCTCCCCAACTAGCATTTATTAATCCGATAGGAATTTTTGTTTCTGCGTAAATTTTACTTGCAAAAAAATATCCCACGCCAGTAAAATTAGCAACTGTATTAGGGTCACTAATTTCCCATTTACTTTCTGTAGTATTTGGTTGTGGTAAAGAGTTTAGTTGTTTTGGAATTTTTATATGACGTATCATTGAGTTAGTAGCGTTTGCAACTTCTATTTTTGCATTATCACTTTGCCCAACTGTCCACTCCATATTTGATTGACCACTGCATAGCCTTACATCACCCACTAAAATATTTTTCAATACAATTTCATTTTCGCCTTTTACTGTTAAGGTGTAAGAGCCTCTAGCTTTTTCTGCATTTAAATAAATAAGCCATTTGCCTTCTTTATTGGCTTTAGTTATTTTGGTTTGTTTATGAAACTGTACGATTATTTTTTCATTAGCACTAGCCCAACCCCAAATAGGAATTTTGGTATTACGTTGCAATACCATATTGTCGGTAAAAAAATTTGGTAATATTATAGTGGCATTGCTATAATAAGCTAGCAGATTTATTGTAACAAAGAGAAGGATTTTTTTCATTTTATCAATTCAAATGTATTCTTCAACCTAATATCTTCACTCGAAGCTCCAATCATTATATCAAATTCCCCAGGCTCTGCAACCCATTGTAATTGTTGATTATAAAACGAAAATTTTTCTTTATCAATAATAAACTTTACAGTTTTGCTTTCGCCTGCTTTCAATTTAATTTTTGCAAAATCTTTCAACTCTTTTACTGGCCTTACAATTGAGCCTACTTTATCTCTTAAATATACTTGTACAATTTCTTCCCCATCATATTTACCAGTATTGGTAATAGTTGCTGCTACTTCAATTTTTTCATTTGCTTTTATAAATTTTTTACTCAATTGTAAATTGCTATAAGCAAATGATGTGTAACTTAAGCCATAACCAAATTCATATTTAGGGTAAATAGATAAATCGTTATAGGCCGATCTATAAACATGATTATTATCGTTAGTTACTGGTCTTCCAGTATTGTAATGGTTATAATAAATAGGTACCTGCCCCACACTTCTTGGAAAAGTCATCACCAATTTTGCAGATGGATCTACATCTCCAAACAACACATCAGCAATTGCATTGCCAGCCTCACTACCTAGCCACCAAGTATATAAAATAGCAGGTGCATTATCGGCAGTATAATTAAAAACTAATGGTCTGCCAGCATTTATTAATACCACAACAGGTTTACCTGTGGCTAATAATTCTTTTACTAAATCTTCTTGAACACCAGGTATATTAATATTGCTTCTGCTTTGTGCCTCACCACTCATATCCCTTCTTTCGCCAATGCTTACTACCACTACATCTGCTTGCTTTGCTACATCAACAGCCTCAGCAAATCCATCTTTATTATCACCTTCAATGTCGCAACCTTTTGCATACAATAGGTTGGTAGTAGCACCCACTTTATTTTGTAACCCTTGCCATTGACTTACAATAAAACTACTGTCGCCATTAGGTAATTCAACATCCCAAAAGCCTTTGTTTTGTTTTACAGTTTTTACTAATGGGCCAATAAATGCAATAGTTTTTACATTTTTATTTAGGGGTAAAATATTGTTTTTATTTTTTAACAACACAATACTTTTTGCAGCCATTTCTCTTGCAACTGTTACATGGGTAGCATTGCTAAGTGCAGCTTCTTCTCTTTGTTGATTGCAATATTTGTAAGGGTCATCAAATAAACCCAACTCAAATTTTTTGGTTAAAATTCTTTTTACAGCATCATCAATAATTGCCATCGAAACTTTTTTATCCTTAACCAACTGTACCAAATTATTTTTATAATTACGGCTTTCCATATCCATATCGCTACCAGCTGTAATTGCAGCCATTGCAGCTTCGTATTCATTTTTTACATTACCATGATTTATCATTTCGCCAATACTTCCCCAATCACTTACTACAAATCCTTTAAAATTCCATTTGCTTTTCAGCAAATCTCTTTGTAAATATTTATTGGCTGTACTTGGCACTCCATTTATATCGTTAAACGAATTCATAAACGTTGCTACACCAGCATCTACAGTAGCTTTAAAAGGCGGCAAATAAGTTTCTAATAAAGTTCTATCACTAATATCAACAGAGTTATAATCTCTACCACCAATAGCAGCACCATACGCTGCAAAATGTTTGGTACAAGCCAACACACTATTTATGTCACCAATATTTCCTTGAAACCCTTTTACTCTTGCTGCAGCAATTTTGCTACCCAAGTAAGTATCTTCCCCAGCACCTTCCATTACTCTTCCCCAACGTGGATCTCTGGCAATATCTACCATGGGTGCAAACGTCCAGTGAATGCCACTTGCACTAGCCTCAGTGGCTGCTACTCTTGCAGTTTGTTGCATTAATTGTAAATCCCAACTACAAGCTTCAGCTAGCGGAATTGGAAAAGTTGTTTTGTAACCATGTATTACATCTTGCCCAAAAAGTAATGGAATTTTTAACCTTGATTGCATGGCAATTTCTTGCCAACTTTTGGTGCGTTGTGTGCCTAATACATTTAACAAAGAACCAACCTGCCCATGTTTAATTTGCTCAACTTTATTGTTATCAACAGTTACAGGGCCTGTGGCTTTATTATCATCGTTATACTGATTTAACTGCCCAACTTTTTCATCTAATGTCATTAATCGTAAAACAGAGTCAACTCTTTGTGCAATTGATTTTTTCTGTGCAAAAACAAAATTTGCATTTATACAAACAACAACTAATAAAACTATTTTTTTCATTTTTTTATTTTGGTTTAATGCCTTACAAATATTTTCCTTGTATTTCTATTATGCTTGTATAGCTATTTTTTTTTTGATACCAGCTCTGGTTTTTCAATTTAACTTTAGTGGCGTCGCAACCTGCCTGCCGGCAGACAGGTCCTTTCATCTGCATATCATTTGGCAACATTGCAGACCCTTATAGAACAAGCGTTTGAATACCATGTGCAGGAATTGTTATTACAGCAGCATTACCATTTATGCAATAATTATAAGTAACTTTTTTATCGGTTTGGTTCATTACAATTGTTATAATTTTCCCATCCACATTTTTAAAAGCGGTTGTTTGCAAAACACTTCTGCTTGAGGTGGCATCAATTTTTTTTGCACCTGGTCTAATAAATTTTGAGAAATGCCCAATATAATAATAAGAAGGTGTAAAAATTAATTCATCATTTTTGGTATTGCCATGTACTGGAGCAAAACAAAAATTACCCACATGATTTGGTCCTCCTGTTTCATCTAATAAAATATTCCAATCTGTCCAACCAACTGTGCCATTATTAAAATCGTTAATCATTCAATTTCCATAACGTTCTCCATTAGCCCATCTTTGGTAACCTTCTTGTTTAAATGCTTCTGCACAACCTTCTGTAAATAATAAATTTTTTGTAGGATGGTTTTTGTTTACAGAAGCTACATTTTCAAACATTGGTTTACCACCAGCCCAAGTTTCGTACCAATGAAAACCCATGCCCCAAGCATATTTAGCAGCTTCCTTGTCGCCAAAAATTATATTAGCTCTTTGCGTCATTAAATCTCTATTATGATCCCACACTACTATTTTTTTATTTGCAAACCCATTTTTTACCATAGTAGGCCCCAAATATTTTTTTAAAAAATCTCTTTCTTCTTCTGCAGTAAATATGCAGCTTTCCCAACGCTGTGTAGCCATAGGCTCATTTTGAATAGTAATACCCCAAATAGGAATGCCTTCTTTTTCGTAAGCTTTAATAAACTTTGTAAAATAGTTTGCCCAGCTTTGTGCCATTTCTGGTTTTAACTTTCCGCCGTGTAGCATTTCGTTATTGGTTTTCATAAATGATGGAGGACTCCAAGGGCTTGCATACATGGTAAGTTTTCCTCCAGCAGCAGCAATACATTTTTTTATAAAAGGAATTCTAAACATTTTATCGTGGCTAACACTAAATGATTTTAAATCTGCATCGCCTTCATCTACATATGTATAGCTGCCACTACTAAAATCGCAACTATTTATATTAGTACGGGCAAGTGAATAGCCAATGCCATTATCTTTGTCGAAGTACGCTGTTAAAAACTTCTCTTGTTTTTCTTTACTCAGTTTTGCAAATGTTTCTGCACTAGCATCTGTAAGTGCAGCACCAATGCCTAAAAATGTTTGAAAGGTTTTTGTATCATTCACAAAAATGCTTATTTCACCCTCGGTAGGTTGTGGTAATTTTTTGAATGCCACATTTTCTGTTAGCGATAAACGCAACATTGTACTATCTGCAGTAGTATAAACTGCTACATTTTTTGTTTGGCTAAAAGTTATTGTAGTTATAAAAAAACTACAGGCAGTTAAAAATAATTTCATTGTTTAATTTATTTTAAGTTCTACATATACAGGAAAATGATCTGATGGATAACGAAGATTATCCGAATCGCTAAGTACTGCATATTTGTTTACGATGATGTTATTATTTTTTGAAACAAAAATGTAATCAATTAATTTAGTTACAGGTTTGTTATGTTCAAAATTGTTGAATGTGCCTATTGGTCCAAAAGGTTTTGCAATAGAAATTTCTTTGCAATCATTCATTTTGTTTTTTAAGTCAATAATTCTTTGTGTAGTGGGCTCACTATTTAAATCACCCATAAAAATTACAGGATAATTTTTTGTATTAAGTGCAGAAATTTTAGAAAGAATTAATTCAATTCCTTTTGTTCTTGCTATTTCTCCAATATGGTCTAAGTGTGTATTAAACACCCAAAAATGCTTTTTAGTTTTTTTGGCTTTAAATAAACCATAAGTGCAAACTCTGTTGTAGGCTGCATCCCAACCTTTTGAAACCGTATCAGGTGTTTGTGAAATCCAAAATGTATTTTGTGTTTTTAAAATAAATTTATCTTTCTTATAAAATATATTTGATGATTCTCCTTTGCCATTACCATCTCTTTCTATACCAATAAAGTCATAATCTGTAAAAGCCGAATCCATATCTGTTAATTGATTTGGTTTAACCTCTTGTACCCCTAAAAAATCAGGTTCATAAAATTTTACTTGACCACAAAAAAAAGGTTTACGATGTGTCCAATCATTTTCTCCATCAACTGCAACATCTAATCTAATATTATAAGTCATTACTTTTAATAGTTGTGCATTGATAGCTATTGAAAGTAATAATGTAGCTATTATTAAAAAATGTTTTTTCATTTTAATTATTTGCTTTTTTATACACCCTTACATAATCTATCACCATTTCACATGGGAAAATTGTATCATCAATTTCGCCACCCCAATTGCCACCAATTGCTAAGTTTAATATCATGTAATAAGGCTTATCAAAAGGCCATCCTTCATTAGTACTAACTCTAACATTCTCCCCTTTTTTAGAAGTATAAAAAAGTTTGCCATTAATATAAAACGAAATAGAATCTTTGTTCCACTCTATACCATAAGTATGAAAGTTATCAAACACATTTTCAAATTTTTGGAAATGCGATAACTGAGTTCCTTTCATGTGGTTGTACAATTGTGTATGCAGTGTAGTGTGTATTACATTGGGGTCTTTGCCTACATGCTCCATAATATCGATTTCGCCACAAAGTGGCCATTGCTCTTGGTTGGTTCTTATGCTTTCTGGCAACATCCAAATGGCAGGCCAAGTGCCTTTACCTTTTGGTAAAATTGCTCTTACTTCTATCTTTCCATATTGTAAGGATAGTTTTTTATAAGTTGTAAGCTTTGCAGATGTATAATTATTTTTATCATAGTTTTTTTTCAAAGCAACAATATGCAATTTGCCATCTTTAGCATATGAATTTTCTAAAGAGTTTTTTACATAAAATTGTTTTTCATTATTACCCCAACCATGCCCACCAGTTTCCATTTCCCATTTTGCACTATTGGGCAAACCAGTTGTGTTAAACTCATCGTTCCAAACTAAATCCCATCCACTAATTTTTGCAATTTTTTTTGTACTACTACAAGCAAAAAATGTGCATAGCATTATTGCAAAATAAATAGGCGTCATTATTTTTTTAGGTAAGTAGTACATTAGTTATACAAATTTTTCATTTTGCTATAAAATTGTTTTACTACATAAAATGCTTTTTTCTTTTTCCCAACATTTGATATTAATCCTTTTCTATTAAAGCCATCTTGTACATTAGGCAGATTACGACGTGGTGATCTAAAGTCTGTTAATATCCAAGGGCTAGTGCCACGAATGTTAGGCATTTTTTCAATCATCAATAAATTTTGTTGAAACAAATACTCTTGGTATTCTTCTGTCCAACGTTCGTTTATTGTGCCATGCAAGCCTTGCTTAGCATCGCCTCCAAACTCTGATACAACTAAAGGTTTATTGTAAGGCGTTGTCCATATTGCATCTGGTGCAGTTTTTAAATCACCGCCATACCAACCTCTATATTGATTAAATGAAATAATGTCTAACTGCTCTCCTATTTTATCATCTACTATATTTTTTCCATTTTCATTTCTAGTTAAAAGTGCAGCACTTATTAATCTAGTGTTATCTATATTTTTTGCATAGCTAATTAAGTTGCTTAAAAAAATATTTCTTTCGTTTGACAATGGCGTTTCATTTGCAACAGACCAAATAATAACTGATGCTCTGTTTTTATCTCTAGCAATTACACTGTGCAATTGATTTTTTGCATTAGCAAATGTTGCTTCATTTTTAAAATCAATAGTCCAATAAACTGGTATTTCTTCCCAAACAAGCAAGCCCATTTTGTCAGCCATTTTTAGCATGTGCTCATTATGCGGATAATGAGCTAATCTTACATAATTACAGCCTAATTCTTTTGCCCAGCTTAATAATTTTATTGCATCAGTTTCGCTATAAGCTCTTCGTCCATTTATTTCTTCATGCATACAAATGCCTCTCAAAAAAATAGATTTATCGTTTAACAAAATGTTTGCTCCGTTTGTAGCAATTGTTCTAAAACCAATTTCATCTGTAACTATTTGATAAGGAGTAGTTATAATTACTTTGTACAATTTAGGCAACTCTGGCGACCAATAATTTATTGCAGAAGTAATAGGCAAAGTAAAATTCATTATACTATCAGTAGCAACTATTTCTTTTTTTATATTTAATTCGGATATAGCAATACTTAGTTTTTCTGAATTGATTTTACCATTAATTTTTATTGTGCAATCAATTAGTTTGTTATTGTTTTTTTGTAATTGCACTGTATAATCTTGAATATAAGTTGAAGGTTCTTCTATCAACCATACATCTCTTGTAATACCTCCATAATTCCACCAATCTGTATTGGTTGTAGGTACAGCATCTTTAAAGCGTTTGTTATCTACTTTTACAACTAAATAATTTTCTTTTGATTTTATGATATTGGTTACTTCAAAATCAAAAGGTGTAAAGCCGCCTTCATGCACTCCTAATTTTTTGCCATTTAAATATACTTCGGCTTTATAATTTATAGCTCCAAAATATAAGAAGAGCCTATTGGTATTTGTTAAAGAATAATCAAATGATTTTTTAAACCACACCGTTCCTTCGTAATAAAATAAATTTTCTTTTTGTGTATTCCAATCTCCAGGAATTTTTAGTTGAGGAGATTTATCAAAATCGTATTCTACTAATTCTAATTTATCTTTTGCATGATAGTTATTATAAAATGCAGCAGTAGCATTGGGATTTTTTTTGTCATACACTTCGCCATGAAAGCTATAATAACCTGTTTCGTAAGGATCTACAATGTAGTTCCAGGTACCATTTAAAGAAGTATTTTTTTTACTTGTTTTTTTTACAAACGTATTTTGACCTACTGCAAAAAAAGAGCTACCCAATAAAAGGAAGATAACAAATACAGTTATACTTTTCTTCAAGAGTAACATTTTATATTGTTCTTTTATTTTGTTTATACTACCAAACTAATGTTGCCACAGACTCTTTTGGTATTGAAGTAGTAGCAATTTTTCCATTGAATTTTATGTTGAAAATTTCGCTGTTAGTTGTTTCATTTGCTACAATCATTACTTTTTTCCCTTGTGGAGTTAAAAAAACTACATTAGGTAAATTAGTAATCATATTGCTTGCAATTCTTACCGAGCCTGTAGGAATAAATTTGGAGGCATGAGCAATAATGTAATAACTAACATTTTTTTCAACAACACTTCCATTTATTGTTAAAGCTCCTTTGCATTGTGTACAACCTCCGGGAGTGTGTGGTTCAAATGAGGGGTCATTTGCTAAATTCCATTCCAAAGCATTTTTACTCCAATTACGCATACTGCCAATGATTACATTTTTTATATGCCATTTTAAATCACCTCCAAAATTGCCAGTTGAACCAGTCCATTGCTCAGTAAAGTATAAGTTTTTACCAGGATGAGTTGTTTTAACTGTAGATAAAGCACTTATATCGCCATTGTATAAATGAAATGCAGAACCATCAATATATTGCTTAGCTCCAGCATCATTTAAAATTGATATAGGATAATTGGGATTATCACAATTATGATCCCAAATAACAATTTTAGTAGAGATATTAGCTGCTTGAAACGCTGGCCCTAAATGGTTTTTTATAAAATCGGCTTGTTGGCTAGCACTCATTACCATGCTAGGATTATTGCCACCATGTTGTGGTTCATTTTGTATGGTAATAGCATCAATTGTAATGCCTTTTAATTTCATTGCTTCAATGTACTTAACAAAATATTTTGCATAAGTGCTGTAATACTGTGGCTGCAATTCTCCTCCAATTGTACTGCCATTATTTTTCATCCATACAGGTGCACTCCAAGGCGAAGCCATAAGTTTAATGCTAGGATTAATGGAAAGTATTCGTTGTAATATTGGAATTACATTGATAGTATCTTTTGATAAAGAAAAGTTTGTTAGGTTAATATCTGTTTGACCAGTTGGTAAATCGTTGTAACTAAAAACAGATTCATCTAAATCTGATGCACCCATACTAAGGCGAAGATAATTGATGCTAATATCATCAATGCCTTTGCCAAACAATTCAGAGAGTAATTTGGTTTTTGAAACTTCATCCATTCTATTTATTAGCATAGCACTTCCACCAGTTAAGGTGTAGCCAAAGCCATCAATAGTTTGATGGGTAATGCTTGAGTCAACTTCAATAGTTGCATAATTATTTGTAGCAGTAGTAAATGCTAAAGTTGTATTTTGTTTTTCTAATAGGGTTGATTTATTGCCATTTGTAATCCATACATCAACCTCGTTAGTAATTGTTGGTACAATAGGAGTGTTGCTATTGTTGTTTTCTTTTTTTTGGCAACCACAATTAAATATAAATGCTGCTGCTAAAATAATATAGTGCCTATTTAAAGTCATTGTGGTGTTATAATGGTAAATGATATTTTAAAATAAATTTTATTGAAATACTCTTACATAATCAACAAACATACGCTGTGGAAATGAGGTTGTTGCATCTGGAGAGCCTGGCCAATTTCCTCCCACAGCAACATTGAAAATAAAAAAATCTGCTAAATTAAATGGATAGTTAGCTGCACCAACATCTGCTTTTGTATTAGTTAAAAACAGTTGATCATCTAAATACCATTTAATAGTATCCTGTTGCCACTCAATACTAAATACATGAAACTGTTGAGAAAAATTACCTGATGTTAAATCCATGCTACCTCCTTTTGAAGTGTTAGTGCCACTAACAGGTTTCCAGTGCATAGTGCCATGGGTTCTATTTGGATATGTACCCACTAGTTCCATAATGTCAATTTCACCACATGCAGGCCAACTTACACTATTAATATTACTTCCTAACATCCAAAGAGCAGGCCACATTCCTTTTGCCACAGGCAGTTTAGCTCTAATATCAATTCTACCAAAAGTAAATTCTTTTTTTCCTTGAGTTGTTAATCTGCCAGATGAGTAATTAAAACCACCAATACTTTCTTTTCTGGCCTCAATAATTAAATTACCGTTTGATAAAAAAGTATTTTTTGTACTGTTGGTATAATACTCAAGTTCGTTATTGCCCCAACCTCCAGTTCCATTTCCTATTTCTTGATTCCAGTGGCTAAGATTTAATGACGAAGCATTAAACTCATCGCTCCAAACTAAAGTTTTGCCAGGGTATGTTAAAGGGGTTGTGTAACCTGTATTGTCTGTAGGCAAATATGTTCCGTCTTCTGTAATTATAGTGCCTTTAGCGCTGCTTGTATTAAGTGTGCAAAATTTGGGATTACTTAAGGCAATTGTAAATTCTAAATTAGGTTGACGAAGATTAGCTGCATTTCCTTTTATAACAACTTCAATACTACTGTTAAGTTGATTAGCAGGTATTGTAATAGTGCCAGATGCAGCACTATAATCTTGTGGGGCTGTGGCTGAGCCATCAGTTAATGTATAATCAACAGAAACATTACTTGAAGAGGCTTTACTTAGAGATACGTAAAAAAATAATGAGGTATTTGTGGTTGTTCTAATTGTAGAGGCATCAACAATTGTTAACACAGGTAAGGTTGGTTGTGGAGTGGTGCCGCCATTATTATCACTTTTTTTACAAGAAATAAAAACAATAACAAGCGTAAAAAAACGAATACAGAGTTGTGTGAATTTCATATTTGTTTATGTTAATTAAAAAAGCAAGGAAAGAATTTTCTTTCCTTGCTTTTAAAAGAATTAATATGCTTTTAATATTAAGTTCCAAGAGTTACCAGTTTCGGTACCTTGTGCTCTTAATCTAAGTTCGGTAGGAGTTATTTTTAAAATTTCGTATTCTTTTAATAAAGAACCATACCCAATAAAAGTATTTACGCCTGCTAAGTTTATAGCAGTACTTGTAGTTGGGTTTGTAGTAGTACTTACTAAGCCAGATGTAGATGGACCAAATGTAAATGCAGATGTACCACCGGGGTAAGGGTAAACTGCTTCTGGGCCAGATGCTGGAATGCCTGGTAAACCACCTGCTAACGTACCTGTTTTAGTAAATGCTCCATCAGGTGTTGCTACTGTTAATGTGTACGATGTTGCAGATACTTTGGTAAAAGTAAAACGGGCTGTATAAAAACCATTACAACATGCCACTTTTTCATTTATTGAAGCAGACCACCAGCATCCTGTATAGCAATTAGGATCCCAAGGCCCTACACCAAAATGACCCGGTACATCTTTATTAACACCCCATGTTTTTGAACTGTTATTTGTTAGGTCTGTTACAATTTGTGTAGCTGGCACAAAATCACTTTTTACTGTAACATCTTTGGTAATAGTAGATGATGTGCCACCTTTACCGTAAGCAACCGCAGTTACACGATAGGTATTAACACCAAGTGTAGTATATTTTCTGGTTGCTTTGCCATTTGGTAAATAAACAAGATCAACAGCATTACTTGCATCATAATCTATTTTATATGATAATGCATTGTCTGCAGTAATGGTAAAATTTACATCACCACTACCATCACCGTTTGGTAAAGCAGCAGTTTTACCTACTATATCAGCTGTAATTACTAAATTAGTTGGAGCCGTTAAATCTCCCATTGAGTAATCAGTTTTTTTACAACTGCTAACTATCAATAATAGTAGCATTGTACTTAAAAGAAAATTAATATTCTTTTTCATGTTATTAAATTTTATTAATTAGTTAATCTAATATTATCAATATATAAAACAGAACCTTGTCCACCTTGCCCTGCAGTGTTTCCAGAATAAGAATCGTTAAATCTAAACACTAACTGACCAAATTTAGAATTTGCAGGTAAAGTAATTGTGCTATAATCAAATACTAATTCTTCCCATGCATTAGATGTTGTAAGTGCTACTTTTTTAACACCTACGCCATTGCCTGGTATACCACCTAAAGCATCTTCTAATTCACAATTAAGCGACTTTCCTACTAAAGTTGGGTCGGTGTTATATACCAATAATTTAATCTTTTTGGTAGTGGCAAAATCCATGTAAAAACTAAGTGGGCTATAAGTGCCACTCCAGTTTTCCCAACCTCTTGTCCATCTACCTACATTTGCAGTTGTGTTTATACCTGTCATACTAGGATTAGCAACAGTAGCATAAGCTTGACCGCCGCCAAACGTACCAAAGAAATAATTTACAGCAGCATCATCAAAAGTAATTGGTGTAAAGAATGGTGCAGCAGGAAAAGCAGCTATTGTTCTAGCAACTGTAGCTTGTGCTTTAGCTGCACCTGCGTAGGTAGAATTACCACTGATTGCCTCTACTTTTACATTGTATGTACCAGCCGCTGCATATATATGGTTTACCATGCCGCCAATTGCACAAGGTGTACCTGCTTCATTAGCCACATCGCCAAAGTAAACTAAAAACGATGAAGCACCAACTGCCGTAGGTTTTACAGCTACTCCATTTTTTCCGCCAGAAGGATTAACAGCAACATTTATTGGAGCTGAATAGGTAATAGTTAATGGATAAGTACTTGTTGTTTGCTTACCAGCAATATCAGTAGATATAATTGTAACTGTGTAAGTACCTTCGGGATAAGCATGAGAAGCACTACCACCGGGTGTAACGCTAGCTGTACCAGCAGTGCCTGTACCATGTCCAAAATTAATTGTAGCAGTAGTAAAACCATCACCAATAGGTGTAACTTTTACATTGCCCGAATTATCTGTACTTATATCAAATATTTTTGACAAATTGGTACTACTTGCAGAATTTATAAATGAAGTATCGCTATCAATACCATCAATCTTACTACAACTATATGTAATAAACATAAGTGCTGCAGCGCTAAATATTATTTTTATTTTTTTCATTTTAATTAAGTTTTAGAATAGATTAATTGTATCCTGGATTTTGAACAAGTTTAGTTCCTAATAATTCTCTTGCAGGAATAGGGAAAATTTCGTTTTTACCAGCGGTAAATCCTTTGCTACCAAGTTTTGAAGCAGCATCACCCCATCTTACTAAATCAAAGAAACGATGACCTTCACCACCTAATTCTAATCTTCTTTCTGCTTTAATAGCAGCTAATGAAACAGGTACAGATGGTAAGCCTACTCTAGCTCTTACAGCATCTAATAATGCTTGAGCTCTTGTACCAGTACCACCTAATGCTTCAGCTTCCATTAAGTAAGTATCAGCCAATCTAATAATATAGCTGTTTTGTGTGTAGTTTAATTCTTGAGCACCGCCAAGTGTTGTATTATTTTCTGGACGTGGCATAAATTTATTCAAGTAATACCCTAAATCTTGATCGCCATGTGTGTAAGAAATTTGTCCTGCTGTTTCGTAAGCTTTTAAATCTAAAACAGTAGCTCCAAAACGGGGGTCTGTTTTTATAGCGTCATAAAAGTTTTGAGTAAATGTACTAAAGCTCCAACCGCCAGGCATAGCCGCAGGAGCTGCTGTGCCTGATAATCTTGTATAACCTCTAATACCTACCATTACATTAAGTGTATTACCTTCATCTGCACCACTACCCCAAAAGCCCCAATCGTTTCTTGATTGATTGCTATGTGTACATTCAATAACAGATTCAGTATTAAACTTATTAGTGAACGACCATAAATCGCTATAATTGCTTAAAAGCCTGTATCCATAAATACTTGTACCTCCAGGAGTACCATTTACTTCTGCAAATTGTGCAGCAGCAAGTGTATTTTTATTTTGATATAAATAAACTTTGCCTAATAAAGCTTGTGCACTTCCTTTAGACCATCTACCTAATTCTGCGGTAGGTATAGTTATTGGTAAAGCGGCAACAGCATCAGTTAAGTCCTTTTCAATTTGTGTGTACACATCAGCTGGTGCAGCTTGCGTAACATTATATACAGATGTGGGTGTTAACACATCTAAAATCAACGGAATGTTTTTAAACATTCTTACCAAATTAAAATAGTAGTAAGCTCTCAACGCTTTTGTTTCTCCAATAAATCTTGCTTTTTCTGCAGCAGCCATTGGTATAGCATCTATTTTAGATAACAAAATATTTGCTCTAAAAATACCTTGATAATGATCGTTCCAAAAACTACCAGGCATTACTGTAGCCGTTAATGTAAAATTGTTGAAAGCATGTATGCCAGCACCATCTGAAGGCGATGCTCCACCAGCCACATTATCATCGGAGCCAGCATTCATCATTGATACCATATTTTCAAAACCGCCAGTGTTTTTTCTAACTGCATCATAAGTAGCTACTAATGCAGCATAAGCATCATCACGTGTTTTATAAAAATTTTCTGTTAAAGGAGTCCCTTTTGGAGGCACATCTAAAAAATCTTTTTTGCAAGAGATTAACGTAAACGTCATTAATATTACAAAAAGCAAAACGAGTTTCTTATTTACTTTTTTCATGTTATTAATTTTATAGAATTAGTTAAATTTAAAATTGTAATTGAGCACCTACCATAAATGAACGGGCTTGTGGATATTGACCTTTATCAATGCCATAAACACTTCCACCTACTTCAGGATCGTACCCAGTGTATTTAGTTAAGGTTAATAAATTTTCAGCAGATACATACACTCTTAATTTATTAGCACCTATTTTATTTAGTACTTTATTAGGAGCTAACGTATAACCTAATTGTAATACTTTTAAACGTAAGTAATCTCCTTTTTCTAAATAGAAATCAGACATTTTACCAAAGTTGCCATTAGGATCTGTACTAGTTAAACGAGGATAACTGTTAGATGTACCTTCGCCTGTCCAACGGCTCATAGCAACAGTTTGGTAGTTTGCTTTTGCAATATCTAAACGGCGTAACCCTTGGAAAATTTTGTTGCCTGCGGCACCGTTTGCAAATGCCATTAAATCAAATCCTTTGTAATCAAAATTTAACGTAAGACCAAAAGTTATTTTAGGAAGACTAGTGCCTAAAAACACTTTATCCTTATCATCGTTACTTATTGTACCATCACCATTAGCATCAACCCATTTAAAATCACCGGGTCTTGCATTAGGTTGTATTAAACCTCCTGTTGAGTTTTTGTAAGCATCAATTTCTGCTTGGTTTTGGAAAATACCAGCAGTTTGATAACCAAAGAATGAGTTAAACGATTGACCCACTTGAATTCTGGTAACTGTACCCATTGATTGAAAACCTGCATAACCTGCAATAAAATCAGCATCGCTAGCAATGTAAGTAACCTTGTTTTTTAAAGTTGCCATATTGCCACTTGCAGAAAAATTAACTGGACCTAACTTACGACGGTAGTTTATTTCAATTTCAATGCCACTATTATCCATATTAGCAACATTACCAAATGGATTTATGGGTACACCAACATAACCAGGAATAGTTACTTGACGTAAAATATCAGATGTTTTTTTCTTATAGTAATCTACTGATAGGTCTAGACTATTAAATAATCTTGCTTCAAACCCAAAGTTCAATTGTTTTGTTGTTTCCCAATGAACATCTGGATTGTCAAGAGTGTTTGGAGCATTACCTGCGTTAATACCGTTTGAGTTTCCAATTGTGTAATTATATCCTGATCTTATTAAAGATAAGTAAGAATATTCGGCTAATCCGTCATTTCCGGTTTTACCATAACCACCTCTAATTTTTAAAGAATTTACATATTTATTAGCTTTCCAAAAGTCTTCTTTAGATACTACCCAACCTAAAGAAGCTCCAGGGAAATAACCAAACTTGTTATTAGCACCAAACCTATTACTACCATCTCTACGCCAAATACCAGTCAATAAATATTTTTCTTTATAATTATAATTTACACGACCAAATAAAGATGAAAGAATATGCCAGTTATTATTTGGATTACCTTCAGTAGAATATGCACTTGCTGAATACACACTTGTTGCAGCACTAAAGAAGGAAAAAGAAGCATCTTTGTAGCTGTTTACTGGTAAACCTTGAAATGAAAATCCGTTTCCACCACCTACATTTTCTTTATATGCTGATTGACCTAATAAAATAGTGAAATTATGATTTTGCTTCCAGTTTTTGGTATAAGTGGCAGTATTCTCAATATTCAAATATCTTCGGTGATGTTGCTCTTTGTACATACTATTTATAGCATTTGATAATCCACCACCAGATCCTAAGTAAAATGTAGGAGTAAAGCCTTCTGCACCCCAAAAAGCTAACTTTGCTGAAACTACAGATTTTAGCTTAATTTCTTTTGTAACCGCAGCTTCTAAAGATAAATTACCTACAATATCATTGCCATACCCATATTGACCTAGTTTGGTTTGTGTATAAGCCAAAGGATTGGACATTTCTTGCATACCCAAACCAATACCATATACATTGCCGTTAGCATCTTTTAGTGCAGGTCCAACTAAAGCATTGCCAGTAGGATATAATCCAAGGTTAGCTAATTTAGTAGGGTCTGTTTCAAAAAGCGGAATAGTGGGGTCAAGATTTATAGCGGAGCTTAAAGGTCCACCAAATTCACTATTAGTATTTCCCAAACTATTTTGTTTGCTATAGGTATAGCCTAGTGTTTGGGTTAAAGTAAATATTTTACCTATTTTATGTGTAGAGTTTAACCTAGCACTATATTTTTCAAAATTTGAAATGTCTGTAGCTACAATACCCTCATTATTTTGGTAGCCAAAAGACATAAAAAAGGTAGATTTATCGGTACCTCCGCTTAAGCTAATTTCATGATTTGAACGCTTAGCTCCATAATTAAAAATTTCGTTTTGCCAGTCGGTACCCTTACCAAGCACACTTAAGTCAGGATATAGAACAGCACCACCACCAGCAACTGATCTTTCATTCATTAAAGCACCATATTGGGTAGCATTTAATAAACTTAATACTTTAGCTGGGGCAGATGTACCTACATAGCCATTATATCCAACACTTAATTTGCCAGATTTTCCTTTTTTAGTTGTAACCATAATTACCCCAGGAGCTGCCCTAGTACCATATATAGCTTGAGAAGTGGCGTCTTTAAGTACCTCTACAGATTCAATGTCTGCTTGATTAATATAACCAATTCCACCAGCATCAACTACTACACCATCAACTACATAAAGAGGTTCATTGTAATTAAATGTAGTTACACCTCGTACTCTTATAGTAGAAGCAGAGCCAGGCTGACCAGAGTTTTGCATTACTGTAACTCCAGGCGTTCTACCTTGTAGAATTTGTCCAATTCCACCACTAGGCACTTTTTCTAAATCTCTAGCCGTTACTTTTGAAATTGCACCAGTTACCACACTTCTTTTTTGAGTGCCGTAACCTACAACTACAACTTCATCCATTTTAGCAACAATTTTAGTAAGGGTAATTAGTAAACTGCCATCTAAAATTGGGCTTTCTTTAGTTTCGTAACCTACCGAACTAACAACAAGTGTTTTAGCTGTACTAGGTACAGTTATGGAAAACTCACCACTATTATTGGTGACTACACCTGTTTTAATATTTTTTAAAGAAACAGATGCATTTACAACTGCATCTCCATTTTCTGCAACAATTTTACCTATTACAGTTTTGGTTTGAGACCATGAAATTGTTGAGATACATAATAGCATAAAGAGGGTTATTCCCTTAGAGATTTTTTTCATACGCAATTTTTTTCGTTACAATTAGTAATAATAAGAGAAACCAAATTTATTTTTATTTTACGCAATTTATAGCTTTAGTATCACATCATTGTTACTACAGAATATATTAACTAATTGATTATTAATAATCAAGCACCCCATCATTACCACATCATTAAAACGTTTATATTTGTTTTATGAAAAACATAATTGCCACCAGTATATTTTTGTTTTTAATAAGTATTTTAAAAGGGCAAAATACTATTGGTCTTCCTCGGATAATTAATTACAGTGAAAATGATTTTCAAGGAGGCACTCAAACTTGGGATATAAAGCAAGATAAATGGGGCAGAATGTATTTTGCCAATAATGAGGGTTTAATTACATATGATGGACGTTATTGGAAAACTTATCCGCAGCCAGGCAAAACAATTTTACGATCTATCGCCATAGATAATAATCGTATTTATGCCGGTGGTCAAGATGAAATTGGGTATTACTCAGCTAATGAAAACGGAATTTTAGTATATACTTCCCTTAAAAACCTTTTACCAAAAGACCAAAATAAGTTTACAGATATATGGGATATAGAAGTATCTAACGAATCAGTATTTTTTCGTAGTTGGGATTGGATTTTTGAATATAAAAATAATATAATACAATCTTACAAAGCTAATACTGGCTGGCAATTTATGAAGTTTGTAGGCGACAAACTTTTTGCACAAGATAAAAGCAAGGGGCTTTTTGAATTTAGTAATAACACTTGGCAACCTATAAATACTACAAGCTCAACATTAGCGTATGAGGTTACAGGTATGGTTGCACTTCAAAAAGATAGTTTGTTAGTAAGCACTTTAAAAAATGGGTTTTTTATTTTGCATAATGGAAAATTACAACCTAAAAAAACTGTTGCAGATAATGAGTTATTTAAAAATCAAATTTATTCTTTTGAAAGAATTAACGAGAATGAATTTGTTGTAGCTACAATTTCTGATGGTTGTATAATAATTAATAACGAGGGTGACATAGTACAGCAAATTGCATTGCCTGAGGGTTTGCAAAACAATAGTGTACTCAGTGTTTTTTTGGATAAGGATAAAAACCTATGGACGGGGTTAAATAATGGAATAAGCTTTATTGCTTATAATGCAGCTGTAAAGTACATTAAGCCTAATAAAAAAAATGATGTATCGGGTTATTCCTGTCGTATTTTCAATAACAGACTTTATATAGCCAGTTCTGATGGAGCTTATAATGTACCCCTTTCAAACCTCAACAATGATTTAAGTTTTGCCAAAGGCAATTTTAATGTAGTAAAAAATAGCGGTGGGCAGGTGTGGCGGTTGGATGAAGTAAACCATCAGCTCTTAATGGGGCATCATAATGGTGGTTTTCAAATTAATGAGGACAATGCAAGTCAATTAACTGGCAATGGAGGTAATTGGCTTTTTGTTCCAACTACATCTGTGTATCCATCAAAGCATGTATTAGTGGGTACATACTCAGGTTTAAGTCTTTTAGAGTTTAATAACGATAAAATAATTAATAATTGGGAAATTAAAGGGCCTTATGAGTCTAGACGTTTTTTAGTCATTGATAATGATAATATTTGGAGCTCACATCCTTACAGAGGAGTTTATAAAATACATTTAGATGCTGAGAAAAAAAACTATACTACCGAGTTGTTTACTGAAAGCGACGGGCTTCCATCAACTTTAAGAAATTTTGTTTTTAAAATAAAAAAACGGGTAGTTTTTGCTACAGAAAAAGGAGTATATGAGTTTGATGCCAATACAAATAAATTTGTACCATCTCCTTTTTTGTATAATTTTTTTGGGAATATGGTACTTCAATATCTGCATGAAGATGCAGAAGGAAATATATGGTTTTGTAGTGGAAAAAAAATAGGAGTTGTAAGTTTTATAGGGGTAGAAAAAAAAGCAGTTATTACTTATTTTCCCGAACTAACTGGTAAAGTTTTAGCCGGATTTGAAAACATATATCCATTTAATAACAAAAATATTTTTATCGCTGCTAAAAATGGAATTATTCATATTAATTATGAAAAGTATATTGCTAATCATCCTAATGTAAATGTATTGCTTACGCAAGTAAAAGCATTTGGAAAGAAAGATAGCTTAATTTTTGGAGGTTTTTTTAATAAGGGTAACGATACATCATACACTCAAAACAATAATTCAATTTTAAAGTTTCCTCGAAGTTATAACTCATTCCATTTTGAATTTAGCTCACCAGCTTTTAGTTTACAAAACAATATTGAGTACAGTTATCAACTAAAGGGGTACGATGGTAATTGGTCTATCTGGACTACCAAAACAGAAAAAGATTATACTAATTTACCTAATGGCTCTTACACATTTAAAGTGAAGGCACACGATAATTTAGGTAACGAGTCTGAAGTTATTAACTATAGTTTTGTAGTAAAACCAGCATGGTATAAAACAATTTGGGCAAATATTCTTTATGTACTTTTAATACTTTTATTATTTTATTTAATAGCAAAATGGCAGAAAAAAAAGTTCACTAATCAACAAATTAAGTTTGAGGAAGAGCAACAGCGCCTTAAATACATACATCAATTGGAGGTAGAAAGTAATGAGAAAAAAATTGTTGAATTGCAAAATGAGCAATTAATAAATGAGGTAATGTTCAAAAACAAAGAACTGGCAGATGCAAGTATGCACTTGGTGGAAAGAAACGATGCTTTAATAAAAGTGAAAAATGAGTTGCAGCAACTGTACAAAAAAACAGGTGGTAATCATGATGTTAAAAAAACAATAGGATTAGTTAATGGAATAGAAAAGAATAATTCTAACTGGGAACAATTTGCCATACATTTTAACGAAATTAATAATAATGTATTGAAGAAAATGAAAGCAAAATTCCCTAACCTAACCAATACAGATTTAAAAGTATGTGCCTACTTGCAATTAAAACTTTCCTCAAAAGAAATTGCACAGCTTATGAATATTTCTGTAAAAGGAGTTGAATTAAGTAGATATCGCCTTAGAAAAAAATTACAACTTTCGTCAGATCAAAATCTTAATGATTTTTTAAATGAAATACAAGAGAATTAATGAGTTAAATTATTGTAGAAACAAATAGATACTATCAGCAGCATTTTTAGAAGCATTGCCTCCAAGCTTTAATAGTTTTTTTAAGTTGCTATAATCGGTATTAATTTGTTGTTGCTTTTGTGTATTATTTAAAAGTAAGCTTAATTCTGCTACTAAATTATTTGTATTTAATTCATGTTGAATTAGCTCTTTAACTACCTCTTTATTCATTATTAAATTTACCAAACCAATAAATTTTATACTTATTAAGCGTTTAGCAATTTGGTATGAAATGACACTGCCTTTGTAACAAATAATTTGTGGTACTTCAAACAATGCTGTTTCTAAAGTAGCTGTACCACTGGTTACTAATGCTGCTTTGGCTTTTGATAATAGTGCATAGGTTTCGTTAACTACCCAACTTACATTGGGGTAAGTAGCAATAAGATTGTTATAAAAATCTTCATCAAGCCCTGGCGCTTTTGCTATAATAAATTGGTAGTTTGGAAAATGACTAACTACCGACAACATGATAGGGAGCTTCGTTAAAATTTCTTGTTTTCTGCTACCAGGTAAAAGTGCAATAATTGGTAAGTGGTAAGTATTGAGTGGCGAAGGAATACTTGTTTTAAAATCTTCAACTACTTCTACCAATGGATGCCCAACATACTCCACCTCCCAATTCCATTTTTGTTTATAATAATCTTTTTCAAAAGGTAAAATGCAAATCATTTTGTCAATGCATTGCTTCATCATTTTTACTCTGTTTTCCTTCCAAGCCCATACTTGTGGCGAAATGTAGTAAATAACTTTTATGCCTTGCTGTTTTGCCCATTTGGCAATGCGTAAGTTAAAGCCAGGATAATCTACCAGCACTACTGCATCTGGCTGGTAAGCTAAAATATCTTCTTTGCAAAAACGAATATTTTTTAAAATAGTAGGTAGGTTTTTTAAAACTTCTATAAAGCCCATAAAGGCTAAATCTTTATAATGCTTTACTAAACTACCTCCAGCGGCTTGCATTTTATCTCCTCCCCAACATCTAATATCAATATTATTGTCAATTGCTTTAAGTTGCTTAATCAAATTGCTTCCATGCAAATCGCCACTGGCTTCGCCAGCTATTATGTATAATTTTTTGGAAGAAGATGAATTAATCATTTGCTAAAACTAAAATGAAAGGAGTAACTACAACGTAGTTTTTTGTTGCCACTAATTGCACTAATTTTCACTAATTGTTTTTATTTGTGTTCATTTGTGTAATTTGTGGCTACTTACTTTTACGTAGTAAAACTTAAAATAATTTTAAAAACAAAACTGCTACACCATAAATAAGTGTTACTAAAAATATACCCTTTGCTGTTTTATCTCTTCTGCCATTTAAATACAACGTAAATAATACGGCATTTACAAATAAAGCCAAAGTAAGAGCAACGCTTAATGTGGCATGCCCAGGTTCGTAAACCATGTATTGAATCATTTCTTTAAATGATAATACTTTTAGTTTTACAAATTTATAAATTAGTATTCCTATCAATGGGCCTACAAAGCCCAGTATTAATCCCAACTTTAAATCATCTCTTTTTAAAATCATTATATAAATTTTTTGGCTAAGTGCTTTTTTAAAGTGTAGTTAGTAAAATCAAATTGTATAGGTACTACACTTACATAATTATTATTTAAAGCCCACACATCTGTATCTTTTGCTTTATCGTTATTAATAAATTCGCCAGTTAACCAATAATAATTTTTTCCATGAGGATCTTTACGTTCATGAAAATCTTCTTTGTACTTAGCATCTGCCTGGCGGCAAACTTTTATCCCCTTAATTTTTTTATCCGATTTTTTAGGAATGTTAACGTTAAGTAATAAACGCTTTTCTTTATTATTTTCTAAAATCCAAGTAGCAATTTGAGTAACAAATTTTTTAGCTTCAGTAAAATCTGCTTCAAAGCTATAGTCTAACAATGAAAAGCCTACACTGGGTATGCTTTCAATAGCGGCTTCCATAGCAGCACTCATAGTGCCACTGTAAATTACATTTATGCTATGGTTAGCACCATGGTTTATGCCACTTAAACATAAATCGGGTTTGCGATGCAAAACTTTATCTACAGCTAGTTTAACACAATCAACCGGTGTGCCGCTAGTTTGCCATGCTTCTACACCCTCAAACAAATGCACTTGATTTAAACGTAAAGGATTGCCAATAGTAATGGCATGCCCCATGCCGCTTTGTGGCTTATCGGGTGCTACCACCACTACATTACCCAAATCTTTTACAGCCTCTATCAAACATTTAATACCAGGGGCTGTAATGCCATCATCATTAGTAATTAAAATAGTTGGCTTGTTATTTATCTTTTTCGACATAAATTATTTGTAATTAAAACGAAGGAAATAAGGCTCTACCCATTTGCCTAAATGGCCAAGGTATCATTGCTAAAATTATAACTAAAGCAATACCAAAATAAATTAAACTTTTTTTATGTTTAGCAGCATCAGTATCTGCTCTTTTAACCATGCTTCTACCCACATGTACTAATAGCCATGCAATAATCATAATTAGAGTATGCTCTACAGCAAAAAATCTTTCACCAGGGATTGTTCCATTCATAACCTCTTTTGTATTTTCTTTTAAAATTTTAAAATGATTATTATTAAAATACAATACTAAACCAAGTAATAATTGAATATCGCAGCTAATCATAAAAAACAGATTCACTTTATTATCGGTACCTGTAAAATAACGTTTGCTAAATACACCTGTTAAAGCGTTTATTAAAGTCCATACACCAAATAGCAAAACTGCCCAGCGTAAAATATTGTGTGTTATAAGAACATGATTCATATATAAGTAGTTTGATGCAAAAATAAGGTTTGTGCTTGAATAGTCAGTAGGTAGTGTACGATGGGTAATAGGCAATAAATTTGCTAATCAATAAAGATAGAGTTAAGTCACAAAAGTAAATGGCTGCTAAATCAGTAAAAAACACTACTGTCTATAAAAAAGCATTTGAATTAGCTAAGGAATTTTTTGAAATTTCAAATTCATTTCCTTCAGAGAGAAGATACTTAGTAACGAACAAATAAGGCGTTAATCTAAAAGCGTTTCTATTTGCTTATTAGAAGCATATCTTAAAAAACTTTATTCTACACATTTTATTGCCAAAATAACTGATAGTGATATGGAAAATTTAAAAATTTCTGGTTGGCTAGAATTTGTAGTGTAAATATGTTGATAATCAATTGGGTACACATTTTGTTGAAAAAAATGCAGAGATTGGTAAAATATTATAAGGCATGATAAATAATAGAGAAAAATACTAATTGAAATTGCCTATTTTGTCGTACCTTCGCCGCTCAAAAATTTATAACAAAATGAAATCAATTACAATCGAAGGACAACTGAGGACCGAAAGCGGAAAAAAAGCCACCCGCCAACTTCGCTCTCAGCAACTTGTGCCAGCTGTAATTTATGGTGGCGAAAAAGAGATTAGCTTCTCTGCACCTGCAGCATCTTTTAAATCAATCGTTTATACTTCGGAATTTAAATTGGCCGAAATTAAAGTAGAAGGTAAAACTTACCGTTGTATTCTTAAAGATTTACAATTTGGTAAAGTATCAGACGAATTAATTCACGTTGATTTTTTAGAATTAGTAGAAGATAAAAAAGTAATAGCCACTTTGCCATTAAAATTTGTGGGTACACCTGCAGGGGTTAAAGCTGGTGGTAAGCTTGTACTTAAAATTAAAAATGTTAAGGTAAAAACGTTACCAAAATATTTAAGAGAGAATATAGAGATGGACTTAACTACGTTGGAATTAAATGAAAACGTACGTATTCAGGATATTAAGGCAGAAAACATGGAAATAATGAACTCTCCTCGTATTCCAGTAGCTTCTGTAACAATGACTCGTCAGCTTAAGCAAGAAGAGACTGCTGCTGCTAAGGCTGCTCCAGCTGCTAAAGGTGCTGCTGCACCTGCTGCCGCTAAAGCTGCTGCACCTGCTGCAAAAAAATAATCATTAAATAAGTAATACTAAAAACTCTCCCTTTAAAGGAGAGTTTTTTATTTACCTACATATTGGAGAAAATGTAAAATTTTACCGTTACTACCTAAAAATTACCAACTGTAAACTGTACTCTTAAAACTGCAAACCGTAGCCCAAAACTCACTACCTTTGCCCACTTAAAATTATATAGATGTTTAAAGATAAAAATACGATTATTGGTTTTTCATTAATAGGCCTTTTGCTTTTTGGTATGATGTATTTTAATAGTCAAAGCCAAAAAGCACATCAAGAGGAGCAAAAGCGAATAGCAGATTCAATAGCAAAAACAAAACCTAAAGTTGACCCAGCCATTGCTAAATTAGATTCTTTAAAAACAGATACTTTAAAAAGACTAAATACACAGCAGCAATCTACATTTCAACAATCTAATACTGTTGAAGAATTAACTGTGGTTGAAAATAATGTTATTAAAATTACTTTTAGCAATAAAGGTGCTCAACCTAAATTGGTGGAACTTAAAAAGTTTAAAACTTACAATGGGCAACCTGTGTTATTGCAAAACGGCAGTTTTAATAAAATTAGCTACGAAGCTATAGGAGGCAATAATGTTGTTTTAAAAATTGCAGATACTTATTTTCCAGCGGCTGTAAAAAAGCAAAATGCAGATAAATCTCAAACCATTACATATACGTTAAAAGATAGTACAGGTAAAGAAATTACCCATCAATACACTATTAAGGAAGATGATTATATGGTTGACTTTGCTATTGTAACCAATGGTGCTAGTCAATTATTTACCAATAACACTATTAATTTAACATGGCAATCTGAAGCTACTTTAGCAGAAAAAGATAAGCAATACGAATCTCAGCAATTGCATTTTGATTATAACGAAAATGGTAAAACTGATTTTGAATACATAAGAGGCGATGATGATAAGAATTTTGAAAAAGGAGTAAACTGGGTTTCGTTAAAACAACAATTTTTCATTTCTGCTATTGTTAGTAAAGATAAATTTGCCAACGCCAATGCAAAGTGGAAATTAAGCAGCGATAGCACAACCACTTTGGCTCACACTACTTTTACTGGTAAACTTGCTGTACCAAATGCTAATGCAGCTACAGTTCCTTTACAGCTTTATTATGGCCCAAGCGATTATAATATTTTAAAGAAGTATGATAATAAAATGGATAATATAGTGCCTTATGGTAATGGTCCATTTGCTTTTGTAAAATATATTAATAGGCACATGCTTTTGCCAGTTTGGGATTTTATTAAAGGCTTTTTTACAAATTACGGATTGGTTATTTTAATGCTTACTTTATTTATTCGTTTAATAACATCTCCTATATTATATAAGAGTTATTTAAGTGGTGCAAAAATGAAAGCGTTAAAGCCAGAAGTTGATGCACTTAGGGCAAAATTCACCAACCCAAAAACTAAAGATTTTGATCAACAAGGATTTGGTATGGAGCAAATGAAACTTTGGAAAAGTGCAGGAGTAAGCCCTTTAGGAGGATGCTTACCAGCGTTGTTACAAATACCCATTTTTACCTCTTTATTCTTTTTCTTTCAGGCCAATATTGATTTAAGAGGGCAAGATTTTCTTTGGGCTAAAGATTTAGCATCTTACGATACTATTGTAAACCTTCCGTTTAGAATACCTGGTTTAGGTAACCATATTAGTTTGTTTAATATAACTGCTACACTTACTAGTTTCTTTATTTCGTTGCAAGGGATGAGCAATATGCAGGATAACAACAATCCTATGCTAAAATATATGCCCTATATATTTCCAATAATTATGTTCTTCTTTTTTAATAGTATGCCAGCTGCTTTAACTTGGTACTACACTATATCAAATACCATTACATTAATACTTCAATTTGTAATACAAAAATGGATTATTGACCCTGATAAGATTAGATTACAAATAGCAGATAATATGAAAAAACCGGTAAAGCAAAGCAAACTAGCCGAACGTCTTGCAGCTATGCAAGAAGCTCAAAAGAAAATGCAGGACTTAAAAAACAAAGGTAAATAAACGTTAAAACTGAATTTAAAATGCACTGACCTGCAACCATTTATACTTGTTGCAGGTCTTTTTATTATAAGATGTTTAAAGTGTGGCATGAGATTTTATTATCTTTATAGTAAAGACGACAAAATGAAAAAGAAGAATGTATTATTAGCTATTGTACTTATGTTAACAGTGAATGTATTTGCACAAAAAACAATATCAGAAGGTACAATTGTATATGATGTAACTGTAAATACAGGTAATAAAGAACCTCAAATGGCTGATGCCTTAGATGGAGCTACAACTACAGTGTATTTAAAGGGTGCAAAAAGCCGTACAGATATGGTAAGTGCATTAGGTAACGAAAGTAATATACATGATGCTAAAACTGGCAATGCAGTTATTTTAAAAGAATATAGCAGCCAAAAATTAATGATTACACTAACTAAAGAAAACTGGGAGTCTAAAAATAAGGCCTATAAAGATGTAACATTTGAATTTACTAATGATACTAAAACCATTGCAGGGTATAATTGTAAAAAAGCAATAGCTAAAATGGCTAATGGTAAAACTTTTGTGGTGTATTACAGTTCAGATGTTGTGGTAGCTAATAAAGAGTACAATCATACTTTTATTAATTTACCTGGATTGGCTATGGAGTACGAAATTGAAGCTGGTAAAACTAAAATTAAGTATACTTTATCTAAAATAGATTTTGGTGTAGTAGCCGCCTCTAAATTTGATACTCCAAAAACTGGCTATCGTGTAATGACATACGAAGAAAATCAACAGATGAAAAAAACAGGAATTCAATAAAAAAAAGAATGATAAAATAAAAGCCCCAACACAAATTGGGGCTTTGTTATAAATCAAGCAAAAAACAAACTATTGAGTTTTTTTAAGTAGCATTACATAGCCGCATAAGCGTTTCTTTTTCTTATTAACTTGTACAGGCTTCATCATATGATATTCGCTAAAACGAGGTATGTAAGAGTAACTAATAACATTGCCATCTACATCTCCCCAATATTTTTTTTGATAAATCACTTGTTTCTCATTCCAATCAAACATACGTACTTCGTAAAGCTTAGACGATACATCTCCAATAAAAACAAATTGATACCAACTGCCTTGGTTTAACGGCACAATTACAGGCATTTCGTATTCACTCTCCATATTCATAGAGGCTTCTTTAACCAAAATAAAACCTTGTTTGGCTAAATCTTTTTTAATACTATCGGCTTGTTGTAAAATAGTTAATTCAGAGCAAGCAGCTTGTTTAATAACTTCTTGAGCACTTATGCTAAAGTTGAATAAAACTGTAGCGATTAAAATGAGGAATTGGTTTTTCATTCTTTTGGATTTCAATTATTGGATATACAAGTTTACTCATTTTGTTTTAAATAAACAATAGTATTAATACTACGTACAAACGCTAAATTTGTGCCAAAAGTGTTTCCTTTTCTAAATTTATTTATCCACTTTGTAAATCACTGGTTTTTAGCTAAGTAGAAGCTATTGGCTTGTTGGGTACATGTAATTACCAAATCATTAATACATACATGATTGGGTAAAGAAGTGCAAAAGAAAACCGTTTCGGCTATATCTGCGGCTTGTAAAGGCATATAATTTTGGTAAACAGCATCAGCTTTTTCTTGCTCACCCTTAAATCTCACTATAGAAAATTCGGTTTCGGCAGCCCCTGGATGTATGGCTGTTACTTTTATATTATGCTTTAGTAAATCAATTCTCATGGCTTTGCTAAGGGCATCTACAGCATGTTTACTGGCACAATATCCATTGCCATTTTCATAGACTTCTTTGCCAGCGGTAGAACCAATATTAACAATATGTCCTTTTTTTGAGGCAATCATTTTGGGTAATACTGCTTTGGTTATATACATTAGTCCTTTTACATTGGTATCAAGCATAATTTCCCAATCGGAAATATCGGCGTTTTCAAAATTATCTCTACCCAAAGCCAAGCCAGCATTGTTAATTAATATATCAATTTTAGTAAATGATAAGGGCAAAGTTTCAATATTCTCAAACACTTCCTTTTTGTTTTGAATATCAAAGCATAGGCTACAAACTTGCACTTTATATTCTTGCTCTAGCTGTTGCTTTAATTTATTTAGTCTTTCTTGCCTTCTGCCTGTTATTATCACGTTATAATTATTTTGTGCAAACTTTATAGCACAAGCTTTTCCAAAGCCAGATGTAGCCCCTGTTATTAAAACTGTTTTGTTCATATTTATATTTTTAAAAAAAATGCCTTACGCAAATAGCATAAGGCAATTAAAAATAAAACTATTTATTTAATTATTTAGCAATTACAAATTTGGTATTTGTTGTGGTTGAAGTGTTAGCTATTTTCAATGTATAAACTCCATTGCTAAGCTGTTGTACAGGAATGCGTAAAACAGATGAATTAGCGGTGAGAGAGCGTTGCAAAACCACTTTGCCAGTAATATCGGTTATTGTAAGCAAACTTGGTTCACTTGCTATTGCATTGTTTAACTCAATAGTAATAAATTTTGCAGCAGGATTGGGGTAAATTTTTACTGTGGAAGAAATTATATTACCATCCACACTCACAATATTAGTAACAGTTGTTTTACCAGATAATTCAATTGTTCTTAAACGATAGTAAACTCTTTGAATTTTTGGTAAACTATTATCTACAAAAGAATACGTAGTATTGCCGTTACTATTTACTTCACCAATTTTTTCAAAAGTAATACCGTTACTACTTCTTTCTATTTCATATTTTCTAATAGATTGCTCATTGCTTATCTTCCAGCTAATAACGGCATTATTACTTACTTTTTTTGCAGATAAATTAGTAATCGTTACAGGTAATACTGATAAGCAGCTTGGTCCCCAAATAGCAGCTACATACTCAGGATGATCAACAAATGGGTTTCTATTCCCTTGCTTTTTAGATGTAGCTCCATCAGTAACTAATTGAGAATAAATAACATTATTTCTATCAATTTCTTTAGCACTTACAGGGTCTTGTATATGCCATTTGTATAAAAGTTTGATAAACCAGTTATCATAAATTTGAAGTGTTCTAAAAACAACATCATTTGAATCTGCTATACTTATATATACTTCGTTGCCTAAACTATTGCCACTCCAGTTTTGGCTTATAATCTCATCTTGATATCTGACAGCCATATATAAAAATGCTCTAGCATAATCTCCTTTATATTCGTCAATAGGTTCAAATACAACACCTGTATAACCATAATTTTCAGATGGACTTGTACCCAGTTTACTACCATTAGTTGATGGATTAAATGTGCTAGGATTAAATAAAGTTTGCACTTCACCATATGGATAGTTACTATGTAGTGCATTTATTTTACCATCTGTAGGAAAGATGTGGTGAGCATCACTAACCATTGGCGATGCACTACTAAACCAGCTTTGTGGGGTTGAGTGTTCTCTGTTATAGCAATCACCTTCATTTGTGTAACTTCCGCATTGATTTGTACCTAACGTAAACGTATATATCTCTGGTCCTGTTGGTATATCTGTATAGGTATCCCACAATATATCTGCAGTGTTTGCATCGTTTCTTCTTTTATCACTAAAGTGGTATAAATTCCATAAACCTGGTGTATAGCTTAATACTTGTGTGTTTGTACTAATAATATTTTTTAAAGCTGTTTTTAAAGGCTGGCAAGTTAATCCAATTGCAGCATCGTAATAACCAGCAGGTACACCTGTACCATTTGTTGTGGTAATGGTACCATCTAATGAGGTGGTTAAATAATCTGGCTCACCAGTACAATCACCATTGGCAGCAAATACAAAAATATAATATTGTGTATTTGCTGTAAGGCCAGTAGCGTTAAATGTAGTAGTAGTGCCATAAGAAACTACAGTGCCACTGCCTAATGAGCTACCAGCAGTGTAAGTATTACCATCTGAAGGAGTAGCTCCTAAAGGGGTAGTTGTGCTAATTACTACCAAGTATCGGTTAGCGGTAGCCGAAGCTGTAAACGAACCCGATATAGTGGTATTAGTAGCAGATAAATTTAAATTAGTAGGGGCTACAGCAGGCTCACCACAAGGTGCCAAAGCTAAAGTAGTAGTACTATTAGTATTACCATTTGGCGAATTAAGGGTAACATTATAATTAGCCCCACCTGTACAGTTTTCGTTGTTGTATGCAAATACAAAATAATAATATTGAGTAGTAGGTGTTAAGCCATTATCTGTAAAATTTGTAGCACTACCATTTGCTATAACTGTGCCGCCGCCTAATGCAGTACCTACGGTATAAGCTGTACCATCTAGCGGTGTTGCTGATAGTGTTGCTGAAGTACTACGTATAACTAAATAATCACTTGGTGCTGGCACTACTGGTGTAAATGAACCATTAACAGTGGTGGCAGTAGGTGTAAGTGTTAAATTAGTTGGTTGATCTGTAGGCTCATCGCAAGGCGGAAGTACTATGCCAGAGTAAACGGTAACATCATCAATAGTCCAACGTGTAGAAGTTGTAGTAGTTGATGTGTATTTCCATGCAATGTAAACATTTGCCTGATTATAGGCAGACAAATCTATGTTATCAGACAATGTCCATGAATTTGTATTTACGTTTGGAAAAGCACCGTTTAAGTTTATGATTTGAGTTGCAGTATTTGGATTAGCACCTGGGGTATAGCCTAATAGAAGCTTTAACTCTAATGGGTTGCCATTAAATTCTGCTTTAGAATAAAATTTTAATGTTGGAGCTATAACGCTTGTTAAATCAAATGGAGGAGAAATTAGCCAATCTTCATTTTGATAAAAAACACCAGATGTTACTCCACTCATTATTATTCCATCGGGATCATTATGTCCATTTGTTGTACAGGCCCAATTTTGAAGATTGCCAATTACACTATATTGCCTCCAGCCTTCTGTTAAAAAAGTACTGGCACAATTGGTAAAGGAATAATTATTTTCAACAATTCCTGCTGCTGGTAAAGGGATGGTAGTAAAATTCCAAGTGCTGTTGCCAGATATGCCTGCAAAATCGTTACCAGCAACATCTTTAAATGCTCCAGCAGCTACTTCTACATAATATTGTATTCCAGATTCTAGAGGGTTTATAAAGGGTATTGTAGCAGTTGCATTATTTACTATAGCTGTGGATACATTAATAGTTTCAAAAACTGAATTGTCTGAAAACCTTTTAATAACAATATTGCCAGTACCTAACGTAATATTTTCATTAAAATTCATTATTAAATTAGAAGTAGAGGTTGCAATGTTAGTAGAATTATTGGCAGGTATTAAAGTGGTAACAACAGGGGGAATATTGTCTCCAATTGTACCTGTATATGTCATGCTAAAATCGTCAATTGAAAGTCCATCCTGTGGAGCCGTGGCGCCAAAATCTTGCCAACGTATCCAAAAAATAGCTCCAGGGGCTATCGTTAATCCTGATATTGTTATTGCACTTATTACTGTTCTATTAATACCAATATTACCATCTAAAGCTCCAAGTGTTGTTTGGTTTGGAGTAGAAAAATCTAACCCGTTTTCGTCTAGCCAAGTGCCATTATTTAAAGCAGTTGCGTTAAGGCTATATTGAAAATCTAATCTATCTGCCCTACCCGTTGTGCCTAATCTCCATTGTTCGCCAGTATAATTAATTGTAATTGTAGTTATTGTATAAGATGTAGAATTTGTAAATTGTACACCTATCGTTGAATTTAAGCTTCCTGACCTTAAGGTTCCAAAAGCTCTATCACTTGTACTTGTAGTTCCATAGCTGTAAGTATTTCCACCATTTGCAGCACCATTATCTGCTGCGTATGTTGTATTAGCATTAGAACCGCTTTCTAAAAATGTCCATCCTGTTGGCAGGGTTGTAATTGCATTAGCAGTACCGCTAGTTGCTAATGTATTAAAATCTTGCGTATAAGTTGAATTAATATCTGTTATATTAATTTGTGATACACCTACAAAACTCAACGCTAAAAATGCTAATACAGTAAATATTTTTCTCATGCTTTATTTTTAAAGCATCAAATTTACGATTTAATATCTTATTAATTATTAAGTAATTATCAACAAAAAGCCCGTCAATTTTACTATTGACGGGCTTTTAATATAGTTGAATTTATAGCTAATTACTTAGCCATTGCATTTACTTTTTTAGCTAACTTTCTTTTTAAGTTTGCAGCTTTATTTTTGTGTATAGTACCACGTTTTGCTAACTTATCAATCATAGATGATACTTTAGGTAATTGCTCAGTTGCAACAGTTTTATCCGCAGCTCTTAAATCACGTATTGCATTACGGGTAGTTTTACCATAATAGCGGTTACGTTCGTTACGCTTTGCACTTTGTCTTACATCTTTTTTTGTTGCTGAATGATTTGCCATTAATTCTATTTTTTGGGCTGCAAAGATAGGGATTTATTTAAGATTTAAGATTTAAGATTTAAGATTTTTTTTGAAATCAGCTTTTCTACCTAATTTCCATCAAAAATTGGCAAATGAATAGGTTTATTTTACTGGGTCTTCACATAGTTTCATTGGTTTTGTTGGGTTTTGGTTGGGTAAAAGATATGTTGCACATAAATGTTACAGCACACTATATTATTGATTTTCAATTATTTGATGAAAAACGTAGTGTAATTGGCACTTTAAAAAACTTATGGCAAACCGCTAATTATTGGCCATTTATACTCATTTTCTTTTTTGGAATAGTTATACCAGTTGTAAAGTCTATAGCTATGGGCTATGTGCTAATTGTTAAAAACCCACCCTCTTTTTGGCTAAAATTTATAAGCGGTATTAGCAAGTGGGCTATGGCAGATGTTTTTGCCATTAGCATTTTTGTAGCATTTTTAGCAGCAGGTAGTATGGAAAGCACTAAGGCAAATATTGAAATTGGTTTTTATTATTTTAGTGGGTATGTATTGCTAAGTGCAATAATTGCAGCATTAATTTCAAAAGTTGTAAAAACTGTAGATTATAATAAGGCATAATTAACCGATATTTGCATACATTCTTTTTCTTAATTAAATAATGCTTTTACCTCAAAAGCTATTAAGCCCCTTTAGGGGTTTGGGGTTTTCTTTATGAAGGATTTTCAGTACATCACTAACTCACATCCCAGCTACATCGAAGGTTTGTATCAAGATTTTGTAAAAGACCCAAACAGTGTTGACCTTGAAATGCGTAAGTTTTTTGAAGGTTTTGATTTTGCAGTTGCACAACAGCCTACAACCAACGGGCAACCATCAATCATCAACGATCAACCACAATCCACCAACCTTTCTGCTGATTGGATGAGTGAACTACGAGTGTACCGTATGATTTTGGGCTATAGAAATAAAGGACATTTATTAGCCGATACCAATCCTATTCGTAAAAGAAAAGATAGAGGTGCCAATTTAGATTTAAAATTTTTTGGGTTTACCGATGCCGATTTGGATAAAACATTTTCCGCAGGTAACTTAATAGGTTTAGGTAATACTACATTAAAAAATATTGTTGCTCATTTACAAAAATGCTATGCAAGCCATATTGGTGCAGAGTTTAAATACATTAGCAATCAAAAAAAAATAGATTGGTTAACTAATGCTATTGAAAAAAGCATGTTACAGCCAGTTGGGCTAGATAAGAAAAAACGCATTCTCCAAAAATTGAACGAAGGCGTAATGTTTGAAAAGTTTTTACACACAAAATATATTGGGCAAAAACGTTTTAGTTTAGAAGGTGGCGAAACCACTATTGCTGGTTTAGACGCTATAATAAATACCAGCCAAGCAAATGGGGTAGAAGAAGTAGTAATAGGTATGGCACACAGAGGTAGATTGAATGTGTTGGCAAATATTATGGGTAAAACTTACGAGCAAATTTTTAGTGAGTTTGAAGGTACTAGCACTCCCGATACTACCATGGGAAGTGGTGATGTAAAATATCATTTAGGTTTTAGTAGCGAAGTTGAAACATCAAACGGTGGAAAAATTAATTTAAAACTTTGTCCTAATCCTTCTCACCTTGAGGCGGTTGACCCTGTGGTGTTGGGCTTTTCCCGTAGTAAAGCAGATGTGTTGTACGAAAGTGATTACGATAAAATATTGCCTATAATTATACATGGCGATGCTTCGGTTGCTGGGCAAGGCATTGTGTATGAAGTGTTGCAAATGAGTGATCTTAAAGGATATTATACTGGAGGTACTATTCATTTTGTTATTAATAATCAAATTGGTTTTACTACCGATTTTGATGATGCCCGTAGTGCCGATTATTGCACTAGTATTGCTGCTATGGTGCAAGCACCAGTGTTTCATGTTAATGGAGATGATGCCGAGGCTGTGGTTAAAGCTTGTGAAATTGCTACGCTATATCGTCAGGAGTTTAATAGCGATATTTTTATTGATATGGTGTGCTATCGTAAGCATGGCCACAACGAAGGTGATGAGCCTAAGTTTACACAACCACAATTATATGCCTTAATTGATAAGCATTTAAACCCAAGAGAGGTTTACACTCAATACCTAATTGAAAATGGTGAGGCTGATGCTAAAAATTTAGCAAAAGAAATGGAGCAAAAGTTTTTAGCCGATTTACAAGAACGCTTAGACGAAGTAAAGCAAAACCCTTTACCCTACAAATATCAACAACCAGAAATAGTATGGAAAAGCTTTGAAAAAGCTACACCTACAGATTTTGAAGCATCGCCCAATACATCTATTAATGAAGATAATTTTACATTATTGTTTGATGGATTAATGAAATGGCCTGCCGAGTTTAAGCCTTTACGTAAAGTAGAAAAATTAATACAAGATAAAGTTAAGCTGTACACCGATGAAGGTAAAATAGATTGGGCTACTGCAGAGTTGATGGCATACGGAAGTTTATTGGTAGAAGGTAAAGATGTACGTATGAGTGGGCAAGATGTAAAAAGAGGAACTTTTAGCCACCGCCATGCTGTTATTTACGATGAAAATACCAATAGTGGTTGGAATAGATTGAATCATTTTACAGATACACAATCGCCATTTAGAATATTTAATAGTTTGCTAAGTGAATATGCAGTGCTTGGTTTTGAGTATGGCTATGCAATGGCAAACCCTAACGCATTAACTATTTGGGAAGCACAGTTTGGCGATTTTTGTAATGGGGCACAAACCATGATAGATCAATTTATTGCTGCTGCCGAAACTAAATGGCAACGTATGAATGGCGTAGTAATGCTTTTACCACATGGTTACGAAGGGCAAGGGCCAGAACATAGTAGTGCAAGAATGGAACGCTTTTTACAAATGTGTGCTGAGCTAAATATGGTTATTACTAATGTAACCACAGCCGCCAATTTATTTCATGTATTGCGTAGGCAACTAGCTTGGAATTTTAGAAAACCATTAATTAACTTTTCGCCAAAAGCAAACTTACGCCATGCTGGTACATACAGTCATAAAAATGAGTTTACAACTGGCACATTTAAAGAAGTAATTGACGATAGTTTTGTACAAGATGCAACTGCCGTAAAAAAAGTATTGTTCTGCACAGGTAAAGTGTATTTTGATTTAGCAGAAAAGCAAGCCAAGGATAATAGAACAGATGTTGCCATTGTACGAGTAGAGCAAGTATATCCATTGCCACAAAAGCAATTAGATGAGCTGTACAAAAAGTACAGCAAAGCCATTTGGTATTGGGTGCAAGAAGAGCCGTTGAATATGGGTGCAGCATCTTTCCTACGAATGAATTTAAAAAACATAAACTTTTATGTAATTAGCCGCCAAGCTAGTGCAGCTACGGCTACGGGTTATGCAAAAGTGCATGCAAAAGAGCAAGGGCAAATTGTAGAAACGGCGTTTAGTTTATAAGTTATTCACTAAGTATATATGCTAGAATTTGTAATATTTATAACCCCAGTAATTTTCAGTATTTTCGGGTTCGGAGCTATTTCTTATTTTAACATTTAAAAGAGTGTCATTTAAAGTTTGAATATTCCATATCTCATTAAATGTATTGGAAGAGTAATGTTTTGTTACATAAATATTATCACCAATTAATATCCAATTATTATAAGCGTTAGAATTTTGGGTTGAGTATAGTAATTTACCATTATTCATAAATTGTATTGTATGCCCACCAAAAGAAGAATATCCTATGTTCGGTGGCACATGATATACTGAATATGCATTTGTAGGAAACAGTATTGTAGTATTATTAGGTGGTAATACATAAAATCTCCAAAAGGAATTAGTTAAATTTTTGCTTTTTAGATCATTACCTTTTTTGCAGCTTGTTACTAAAATGCATAAAACTAGTATGCTTATGAAAATTTGTATAGTTGTTTTCAGTTTCATATTATGAACAAATTATTTATGAAGTTAATCAACTGTATATATTTATCAAAATAATTTGTTGTTCCTCTTGCCCTCATCTAATACGAGGAGATACAATGGTTTAGCAACTTTATCGCTACATTAAAGTAAAGCCTACACCTTCATCACACTATTATTCACCACTGCAAACACCTTTTCATTCTTCTTAGGCTCAACTGTAAAGGTGCCGGTAAACTTACCAAATGCAGGCAGTACAGCATATTTTTGAGTAAAATAAAAACAAGGAAATCGTAAAGATTGCTTGCCTAAACCTTTTATAGTTACAGCAGGGTGTATATGTCCAGAAATAATGTATTCATCATCTTGCTGATTTTTATAATCCTCTATTTGGTGTACAAAAATGATGTTGCGTATTTGCAAATAGCTTTTTGCCACTTCAATATTATTTTGTGTGTACCAGTTTTCATCAACTATATCATGATTGCCCTTTACTAAAATGAATTGAATGGCAGCAAAATCATTTCGCCATTTAGCTAACCACTCATGCTCTTTATTTTGTATACTATGAAATAAATCGCCTACAATAATTATTTTTTGTGGCTTAAAAAATTGTAAGCTATCTACCAACCGTTGCATATCTTCTTTAATAATTTGTGTAGGTACAGCAATGCCACTTTTTCTAAAATGATTGGTTTTGCCAATATGCAAATCGGAAAGAATGAGTGCTTTTTCTTCTTGCCAAAAAAGCACACGATGGTGGTGTAAAATAAAGTTTTGATTTTGTATGGTATGATGCACAAAAGCACTTGGCATGTGCAATATTAAGAAATAATATTACGATAGAATGAAACCACAAGAGGCATTAAGAAAACTTATGAAGAGTACTGTAAATGCAATAACAAAAAACAGCCACTATAAACCTTCACGTGTGCCGACCCAAGGAGGCAACGTAAGCCACAAAAAGTGGGAGGGTGTTTTTTAATTTTAATGTTCCAACGGGCAGGGCTTGCTGCAGGTGTGGCATTAGTATTCCGTCCGCCCACAGCCGCTGCTGATTGAAAATATAAAGTTGAAATTAAGAACTAAAGTTGAAAGTTGTTTGTCCAGCCCGAACCACAGCTTGGATTTGCAATGTCTCGTCCTAAAAAAAGTTGTCTGTTAATTAAAGTTTAATCCTGTTATTAGTTTACTAAGATACTTCATCCTAAATAAGGTTGTTTAAAAAAGTTTTTAGCGGTGTGTGTGCAAAAAATAGTTTTGTAGCCTCTAAAGCTAAAGAAACTATTTTTTATGTGTTAGCCAGTTAAGTTGGTTGCATAATTTGGTTGTTTTTTTTATTAGGTTGATAATAGTTTTTCCATCTTTTTATTTGAGGTCCTTGTTGTTGATGTACCTGGTTAGGTATTTGAAAATTAAGGCTGCTATGCCTTCGTTTATAATTGTAAATAGTAATGCATCTAGCAATGTGCATTGAGGCGATATCAATATTATTATAATAGCTACTAATGAGTTCTGATTTTAAGATACCGTTTACTCTTTCAGCCAAAGGGTTTTCATAAGGGTCTCCATTTTGTGTCATACTAATCATGGCATTATGTTGCTGTAGTAGTTGCACATAAGCCGTACTGCAATATTGTATGCCACGGTCGCTGTGATGTATAACAATAGTTTCTGTAGGTTTTTGTGCCAATGCTTTTTTTAGTGCCAGAGTGGCACTACTTACTTTCATATCATCACTTACATGGAAGCCTACAATTTTTCTAGAGTAAGCATCAGTAATTAAAAATAAGTAGGCAAATCGTTCTTTTAAGGGTATGTAAGTAATATCCGCTACCCAAAGTTCATGAGCTTTTAGTGGCGTAAAATCCTTTACCAGATTAGGCCAACGGCGAAAGTGATGGTTGCTATTGGTGGTATGTACACTTCTTTTTGTTTTACGAACTAGTAATTTATGTTGTCGTAATAAAGTAAAAAAAGCATCTCTCCCGATGTTTATTAATTGTTGTTTAAAAAAGGGTTGAAGTTCAATAAATAGTTTTCGTCCACCACACTTAGGTTGAAATTTTCGTATGGTATCAATTTGTTGTAGCATCAACAGTTCATTGCCCAGCCGAACAATATTTCTTTTTTGTTTTTTGTGATAGGCCTGTGGGGTATAACCCAACAACCGACAAATTTTTTGTACAGGTACAAATGGTTTTGTCTTTTTTACTTCAAGGATTGTTGAGTGCCAGGCTTTTTTCTGATGGAAATATGGAGTTGTTTTTCGGCTACAGTAATGAGGGTGTCGAGGACTTCCGCCCTAAGCTCTTGATGAGCTAGTTGCTTTTCTAAAGTTGCAATTTTTTGTAGCAGATCAGCTTCGGTTTTGGTGTTTAGTTGTTGTACCTGTTTTGCTTTTTTTGCCATTGGGTGAATGTAATGTTTTTGTTGCAAAAGGGTAGGTGTTAAGTTATGTACGCCTTGATAAACTTGCACCCATTTGCAAATAGTTGTACGGCTAATGCCATACTTGGCTTGTAGCTTTCGGTAGCCACAACCAGTGTTCAAATACTCCTGAATGATTTGATTTTTGATGTCCATTTTTGGTTGTTTTGTAGACAACCTATTTCAGGACGAGACATTACAATTGCTGATTGCTCCAATGTCAAGCCCCACTATTGGCAATACCAATGTTGGCTGCAGGTATTATTCTGTCATAAGATACTCTGCCATTCCTCTTACTTTCTCTCTTTGTGTTTGGCAATGTCCTTCTGGAACTTTGAAGTCTGTTATATTCCCTGCTTCATTTTTCAATGGTGTTGCTACTGCTGAACACATCTTGCAAATTTTTGAAGCCTCACAACCGTCACAGCCAATGATGGCTCTGCCTACAAATGGGTCAACAAAATTTCTATATTTTTCAATTGCTTTGTCAATACCGTCGTCAAGTATTTTTGATTTGCTCTCGTCAAAATGAGTTTCTGAACAAGGCATTAATTCAAATGCTGAATTGATGTGAAGTCCAAATTTTCTAATAGCACAAGTATAACAAGTTTTGCCTTGCGGATTTTGTTTATTTACTGATGTATCTGTAGGATACTTCTTTTCAATTTCTAAGAATTTTAAAGCGTCATACTTGTTTTGAATATCGTTGTTGCTTGCAAATGTGTCTAAATCACTTCCGTCATATCCTTCATAAATTGACGTTGAATAATAATGAACTACTTCATTTTCCTTACACCACAGGATTATTTCATCAAAGTCTTTTTCAGTAAGGTTATTCAAAGGAGTTTTGCAAAGCACATTGATGTCATTTGATTTTAGCTCCAATATGTTGTCTAAAATGAGTTGGTAATTTATTTTTTGTGTCCCTGTTGCTTCTTGAAAATTCTCTTGTGAAACTCCATAGATTGAAACTTCTATTTTATAAGGCTTGAACTCTTTGAATAGCTCTATCATTTCTTTGTCAATCAATGAACCGTTTGTATAGACTTCAACTAAAACTCCATTTTGTTTCAGGTATTTGTAAATTTCTTTAAAGTCTGAATGAGATGTTGCTTCTCCACCCGTCAAAAGGCAGTGAAATAAACCTTTCTCAATTAACTTGTCTATTTCAGGTTTCATTTCACGAAAACGAACAACTTTATTTCTTGAGTGTCCAACGATATAGCAAAAAGGGCATTTAAAACTGCACTTATCTAAAAGTTCCCAAGACATTATCATGGGGATGTAGTCGTCTTTTGCTATAAGTTCACAAATTTCAGAAGGTGTCAATACAGCATTGTTGCTTTCAATATTGTTTTCCTGTAAAAACTCTTCATCAAATAAAACTTCATTTGCAGAATGAATATTGACTAATAAATCAGTCTGCCCAATTTTTCGTTGTACATACATAATTTGAGTTTTAAAAAGTAAAAGTGGTTTGTGAATTTTCACAAACCACTTAATCTGTGTTAACGCTTGCTTTCATTGCATAAGCTACCACCACCGCATTGCATTAATGACCCTGCGTTGTTGACAACTGCAACTTTTACAAACTTTTTTTCTTTAACAACAGGCTGTTTTACTGTGTCTTTGTTCTGTGTCATAGAAATTATTGTTTAGTGAAAAAAAAGACTTTCTTAATTAGAGTGCTCCGATATACTTGCAGCCAACGTTGACGGCTTTGTGCCAGCGGTGGAATTAGAATTCCGTCCAGCCGATAACCGCAGCCGATTGAAAATATTATGATGAAGATAACAATAAAATGCCAAATTGAAAAACGTCTAGCTGGGGCTGAAGTACCATAGCGAACTACTGTTGATATTACTTTGTCGTGCCACCGATTGCACAAAACCGAGTGTTGTGTGCAGTTTACTCAATTTTTTTTATTCCAAATGAATATAGCAATATTCCTTTATCGACTAGTTTTGTAATTGGCTCACTAATTTTTAAAAGGCCTGTATTTTTTTTTACAGAATAATTATCATTTTTTCCTTTGATTTTTAAATTGGCACGAAATTTAATTTTACCGTCATTACCGAAATTTAGTCGGATAAACTTAATTTTTCCTTTTTTTATAAAACATTCAGCCATTGATTTTTCCCCATCATAATATGAAACACTTAATATTTTATACCACCCTGCTTTGTAATTCTCTTTTTTAAATTCAAAATCAATTTTTTCAGACTCTTCATATAATTGATCAAGGTTCTTTTGTTTTTTTTCTCTATAGGCCAGACTTGCTAAGTATTGTTCAGTTGTCAAATAACTTCCACTTACAGGGTCAAGTACATAACCATTAGCCAACATAGTAAGATGATTGTCATTCAATCTTTTTAAAGCTGAATATATTGCATCGCTAGGGAGTTCATAAGGTTTAAGCGTTTGAAATTTTGTGTAGTCATTATTATTTTGGTATTTCTTTTCATTAACTTTTGGCAGAATCGAACTGTTTGTAATTGAAGTGTTTTCAAACTGATTTCGAATCAACGGAAAAATTGGACTCAACTCCTGACTCATCTTTAATGGTATTAATTTTTCAACTGGATAAATTGGAACTATTTGATAAATTATATTAGCTGCAAAGTTGTTTGGAGTGGCAAAAATATAACCATTTTGAGTCATTAAATAACCTTTGTAGTACCATCCAAAATGGGTGCCATCAAACTTATATATTGATACGTTATTATTTTTAAAGTCTAAATAAAATAAAGCATTACCATTAAAGTCAAAGAAACAATTTTTAGTTTGGTTGTAAAAAAGAGTGGGCTCTCCTTTACTATTAAAAAATGGAGTTTGTGAAAAACAGATTGTAGCTTTTAGCAAGACAAAGCAAAAAATACAAATTAGGAATTTATTTTTTCTCATATTTAATAGTTTAACATTTAATAATTAAGGGTGTGCTTGATATAAGTTTTAAAGGCTCGGCAAATTCATCAAGTAAAATAAAAATATAACCAAGTGTTATTTGTTGATTTATTGAATTTTCGCACAGAGCGTCTATGTCATCCTGATTCATTTCTATATCGGTTGGAATATCTTGATTATACACAAAATGAATAATTCGTTTGGAAAGTAATTTTTTATTTGAAAATGAGTATTGTTCTAAAGCCGAATAAAACGATTTTGTAATAGGCTTTATTTCTATTATTTTTTTCTGCTCTCGAAATTCATTTTGCAGCCAAGTAGTACTCTTAGTAATTAATTGTTTATATGATTCCTCATTATCAACAATTTGAAAACTGTAGTTCATTTATGTTTATTTTTAATTTGAAAAAATATTAATTTAAAAGTATTAAACAATTGTAAAGGGTGTCATTATACAGGATTTAAAATCATTATTTTTTATTTTAATTAACTTTAAATTTTTCTTTGTTTTGCGAACTCGGTCTTACCCGAAAGACGCCCCAATTGCACACAACGAGCAGGGCTTGCCGAAGTGGGGGAAATAGAATTCGGTCCGCCCGGCTAACTGAAGCTAAATTTATAAATAAAAGCTGATGATTTGCACATAGCTAAATTAATAACGTCCTGCTGGATATG
>JAGNRZ010000223.1 GCA_017988335.1 Ferruginibacter sp. | reverse complement strand
TTACATCAGTTAATCTTAATTGCCCACAAGTGTGTGTACGATACATAAAATTCTTTTATTTTATTGATTACCATAGATTTATACCTTATTATTTATCCATTGGCTTTGTAATCTGGTTATCTTTAGTTAACAATTTTTATTTTATTAAATTAGAGGCAAATATACGAATTTGATGTTGCCTTAAATAAACATTACACACTGGCAAAATGGAAGAAATTAGTAAAATATACCATAAATATGGTATAAGACATATTTACATTTGTATATACCTTACTTGTCTAATGTTATTTATAAAATATTAAATCAATGAAAAAATTTTATTTAATTATCTTTTCTTGTTTTTTAGCTTGTCAAATTAATGCCCAGTTTCCAGCTCCATATTGTGCCGAAATTTTCCCCACAAATGTAGAACCCATTACAGAAATATTTTTTAACTCTTTAATAAATACTACTTCGGAGGTAGTAAATGGCACTCCAGCACATGAAAATTTTACATCATTATCTTCGGGCATCTTTCATAGAGGCGAAACTCACTTTTTAAGTGTACAGGGAAATACAAACGGAAATTTTTCGCATTATATTAGAGCGTTTATTGACTGGAATAATGATAACGACTTTTTAGATGTTAATGAAAGTTATGACGTTGGTATTCTTACTAATTCAACAGGGATAGATGGACTTGAGGTAATTGCTAATATAACTATACCGTATGATATAACTGACGGCATTAAAAGAATGCGAATAACAAAAAAACTCAATTCCTATGCATTGCCATGTAATACAACAGGTAGTGGGCAAGCAGAAGATTATACTATAAATATTGTTTCTTCTGTAGCACCTTATTGCGAAAATAATTTCCCTGACGAAGTTGATCCAATAACAAGGGTAACATTTGCTCATTTGTCCAATATAAGCAACAATGTTATAAACAGTTCACCTCCGCATGAAAATTTTACAGATAAAAAAGCATTTGTGCAAGCTGGATTTACTTATCCGATAGAAGTAAGTGCAAATACAGCAGGCAATTATACTAATTATGTACGTTTATTTGTAGATTGGAATAATGATTATGATTTTTTAGACGCCAATGAAAGTTATGATGTTGGCACCATAACCAATAGCACAGGCATAGATGGAATTTTTGTAACGGCCAATATTGCTATACCAGCCAGTGCTACATTAGGCGATCATAGAATGAGAGTAACACAAAGGTATTTTAGTTATGCCCCACCCTGTAATACAGTTGGTTATGGGCAGGCCGAAGATTACACCATTCAAGTATTTTCATTATCGCCTTATTGTACTAACGACTATACAGATACCATAACCCCAATTACTAGGGTTACTTTTAGTGGAATTGATATAATTAGTAACCCCATTATAAACGTAACTCCACCGCATGAAGATTTTACATATGTAGAAGGAGTAGTGATGCCAGATAGTATTTATACAATTAAAGTACAGGGAAATACCGAGGGTGCTTTTACTGATTATATTAGAGTATTTATTGATTGGAATAATGATTATGATTTTTTAGATGCTAATGAAAGTTATGATATAGGTACAATTACTAATAGCACTGGGCAGGATGGGATAGAAGTTGTTGGAACTATTACAGTTCCAAATGGTACTGTATTAGGCAACAAAAGAATGAGAATAACTAAAAAAAGGTCATCATATTCTGCAAGTTGTGAAACAGCAGGGTATGGGCAAATGGAAGATTATACGCTTAAAGTGGTAAATAATATTAAAGCAATAATTGCTGGGGGTAATACCTATTTGCAAGGAAATTATGTTGAGGTAGGTATAAGTCAATGTGGTACATTTGGTACAACAGGTGCAGCTCCGCAAGGCTATCATGCTAGAAGTGGTAATACACAAATTAGAGTTGGTGACGGGCCAGCAAACTTAGGTTTTGTAGCAGATCCATCAATGGATGGATGGACAGTAGGAAGTCCATATAAATACCATGGCGATTATTTTATGCCAGCAAGTCCATATGTAGGGTTTGCCATTTCACACAATGGTATAAATAATACAAATGAAAGGGCCGAAAGTTCAAATGCAACCTGTGGAAGTTTTTTGAATACTACTACAACACCTTTTAGTGGAAATAATTTATCGGCTTTTAATAACACAACTGTATCAAGAGGTACTTGGGAGGGGTTAAACGATGGATTAAAAGTGCAAAAAATAACTACAGTAAAGCAAGATAAGGTTTACTTTACAGTAAAAGTTAAAATGTATAATACCACCGCATTGCCTATTTCTGGTGTGTATTATGGCGATTATGTTAATCCTGATAATGATGCATATGAAAACGATATATTGAATCCTGGAAATTTATTAACAACAAACTCAATTATTTATCAAAACCCAGCAGATGGCAAGTCGTTAGTGCAAGCTATTGGAGCAAATGGTTTACAATCTTATTTAGGATTAGGTAGTAAGGATTGTAGATCAAAAGTGTTTAAATGCGTTAATCCTAGCCCCAATTATAATACGGCTATAGAAATGTATAATGGTACTGGTCCTAATCCTTTAGATTTTACGGGTACAGATGCTTCCGCTGCAAATAGATTTATTGGTATAGCCTTTAACATAGGTACTATAGCAGCAGGCGATAGTACATCATTCATCTATACGTATATTTTAAAGGCATCAGATTTTGAAGATGCTCTTGCAGAAACTGACCCAACTTTTAATTTTAATGGTAATGAAACACCAACTGGAGGTACAATAACACCTTGTGCTAATACAACAAATACAATAATTTTAAACGATGCAGATGGATACAACTGGACTTGGAGTCCTGCTACTGGTTTAAATACAACTACTGGCAAGCAAGTTAATATTACAGTTACTACTACACCAATAACATATACAGTTACAGGTGTGTCATCTGGCGGTTGTAGTAATAAAATTGTTACATTAAATGTAGAGCCAGTAAATATTACAGATATTGTTTTACCTAGTGTAGTTACTAAATGCGAAACTGGAGCTCCATTATTATTATCGGCTACTGGAGGTGCTTTTACCAATGCAATAATATACAACGAAAGCTTTAATGGTGAGGGTAACAATTGGAACAAGTTCAATAATACAACAGGTGGCATTGCGGCCAATGCAGCATGGACTTTAAGGCCCAATGGCTATAGTTATAGTGTAGATGTATTTAATACTAATGATAATAGCCAATTTTATTTAAGTAATAGCGATGCTGCTGGTCCGGCAAATATTACAGCAACTATTTTGCAGTCGCCTGCAATTAGTACAATAAATTATGCAAGTGCTACTGTAAGTTTTAATCATTACTTAAGAGAACCAAGTACGGGTTCTAGTACGGCTTTGGTTCAAGCCAGTGTAGATGGGGTTTTGTGGACAACTCTACAAACCTATACTAGCACACAAGGCTCAGCAGCAAGTTTTGCAGCAGTTTCAATACCACTAACAGCACCATTTTTAAATCAATCCACAGTTTATATAAGATTTAAGTATGATGGTATTTACCGATGGTATTGGGCAATAAACGATATTAAAATAACAGGTAGTGGTCAGCCAATTGTTTGGAGTCCCACAACTAATTTATTTACAGATGCCGCTGGTACAATTCCATACACTGGAGGGATTGCCACTTCAGTATTTGCAAACCCAACTTCTCTTACAGTATATACAGCGGCATCAACAACAGGTATTTGTTCAAAAAGCAGTAATATAACAGTTACGCTTAGCCCAATAAATACAACTATTGCAGGTGCTGTTAGTGCAATTCAATGCGAAAGTAAAATAGTTAATGCTTTAGGATCAATCTATTTAAATACAGC
>JAGNRZ010000072.1 GCA_017988335.1 Ferruginibacter sp. | reverse complement strand
TTCCATTTCTGCAATGGCCAAATCAACATCTTGCAATGGCACTGTTCCTATATCAATAAAACGTTTTACATTTTTTGCAACTTTATCAGCAATATCATCATTAAAAAATCGGCTGGTTTGCAATCCGTCTTTTGGCTTTGCCCAATAATTAAATAATACAGGAATAGTTGAAAGCACCTGAATTGTTACATCCGTTTTCTCCATTTCTTTTAAACGAACATCAGCATCAAAACAATTATCTTCTACCTCTCTAAAAAGCTTGTCGCCTTTCATCATACAGGCTTTGCAATTGCGATGTTCTAAATGTATAAATTCGCCATAGCCAAATTTTTGTACCCAATTGGGCATTTTGGAAGGCATTATGTGGGTGTGTATATCAATCTTCATGAAGAGGAACGCAGATTTTTATGATGATGATGATGAATTAAGATTTTTGAATTCGGTTGAAAAAACTTTACGTTTAAATTCTGGTTTCTTTCCAAAATTAAGCAAGATACCAACTTCAATATCAGTAGCTTTAAGATAATTTGTTAGTTGAGCTTCATGTTCTTCACATATACATTCAGCCGCTTTTATTTCTATAATTACACAATCATTTACTAGCATATCGGCTATGTAGAAACCTACTTTTTCATTATCATAAAATACATGAATTGCATATTGAAGCTTACAATTTAGCCCTAACTTTTGTAGTTCAATTGCCAAAGCATTTTCATACACTTTTTCTAAAAACCCATAACCTAATTTATTGTAAACAGCATAATATCCTTTGATAATTAGAGATGTTATATCCGAATGTTTATAATTATCTAACATAAAATCATTTTAAATCCTAATCATCTTAAAAATCAGCGTTCTATTCCTATCCCTTTTTCACTGGCGGAGCCATTACGCTACCACATTTACTACAAGTTCTTTTATGTTCATCGCTATAAAAACCTTCCATTACAGGTGGTAATTGTGCCACAATATCTGTAATTACTTTATATTCTTCATATAACTTATTTCCACAGTTTTCGCAATACCACAAAAATCCATCTTCTTCATTCTCTCTTATCTTTTCTATTACTAAACCCACTGTGCCAGCACCACGTTGTGGACTGTGCGGTGTTTTTGCTGGTAGCAAAAACATATCTCCTTCGTTTATATGAATATCTTTTGGCACACCATCATCAATAATTTTTACAACAATATCTCCTTCAATTTGATAGAATAATTCTTCACTTTCGTTGTAATGATAATCTTTACGGCTATTGGGGCCACCAACCACCATTACAATAAAATTTTCGGCATTTTTATAAACGCATTGATTGCCAACAGGCGGCTTTAACAGGTCTCTATTTTCATCAATCCATTTTTTTAAATTAAAAGGAGCAATTACAGCCATAACTAATTATTTTAGAGTTGTAAGTTAAATATTTTTTTGTACCAAGCCTTATAATTATTGCCTTAACTTTATCCCATGAATTTGGCTATACCATATCATTTAGAAAATTTTATTGGCGGTAATTTTATTGGGCCTTTAAGTGGTCAATTTATTGAAGGTGTAAATCCAGCAACGGCCGAGGTTTATTGCCAAATACCCAATAGTAATGCAAAAGATATTGATGTTGCTGTAACGGCTGCAAATGCGGCTTTTGAAAACTGGAGTAACACTGCAGTAGAAAAAAGATTTTCTATCCTAAATAAAATAGCCGACTTAATTGATGAAAATTTTGAAACATTAGCATTAGCTGAAACAAATGATAATGGTAAACCACTTTGGTTAAGTAAACAAGTTGACATAAAAAGAGCTTCAGACAACTTTCGTTTTTTTGCAACTTCTATTATGCACTTTGCTAGCGAAAGTCATTTTACACCAGACAAAAATGCCATTAATTACACCTTACGCCAACCTATTGGTATTGTAGGCTGTATTAGCCCTTGGAATTTGCCTTTATATTTATTTACTTGGAAAATAGCACCTGCCTTGGCTGCTGGCAATTGCGTAATTGCAAAGCCTAGTGAGGTTACGCCAGTCACTTCTTTTTTATTAGGTAAAATTTGTAAGGAAGCTGGTTTGCCTGATGGCGTTTTAAGTATTGTACATGGTGATGGACAAAATTGTGGCGAAGCAATTGTAAAGCACCCAAGCATAAAAGCAATATCATTTACAGGTAGTACAAAAGCTGGTGAACGTATTGCTAGCATAGCTGCTCCTATGTTTAAAAAATTATCGTTGGAGCTAGGCGGAAAAAACCCAACCATAATTTTTGCTGATAGTGATTTAGAAAAAGTATTTAAAGAAATTATTCGTTCTGCCTTTGGCAATCAAGGGCAAATATGTTTGTGCGGTAGCAGAATATTAGTTGAGCAATCTATTTACGAAGAGTTTAAAAAACACTTTGTTGCTATTACAAAAAATTTAAAAGTTGGCGACCCATTACTTGAAACATCAAAACAAGGTGCAATAGTAACTAAAGTACATTTTGAAAAAATTATAAATTGCATTGAAATTGCAAAGCAAGAAGGTGGTACTATTTTATGTGGTGGTAATCCAGTAAAACCTGAAGGTAGATGTGCTAATGGTTATTTTATTGAGCCGACAATTATTGAAGGATTATCGCAACAATGCAAAACTAATCAAGAAGAAATTTTTGGCCCTGTTGTAACCATACAGCCTTTTGAAACAATGCAAGAAGCGATTGAAATGGCAAACTGCACAGGCTATGGCTTAGCTGCAAGTGTATGGACACAAGATATTAGCAAAGCCAACCAAATAGCAGTAAAATTACAAAGTGGAATAGTTTGGATAAACTGTTGGTTACTTAGAGATTTACGTACACCATTTGGTGGAGTAAAAAATAGCGGTGTTGGCAGAGAAGGTGGTTGGGATGCTTTGAAGTTTTTTACAGAGCAGAAAAATGTGTGTGTACAATTTTAAAAATGGAACGCTGATGATTATGATGGTGATGATTTAAAATGATTTTTTTGTCATTTCGACGATAGGAGAAATCTACAACAATAGATAAAGACCTTATTTAGGTACGGTTTTTTTTAATAAAAATTTGAGAAGAATAATGAATGACAGTATAATAAAAACAGATACAGCAGCAAAACCTTTAGGGGCTTATCCACATGCAAGAAAAGTAGGCAACTTGCTTTTTTTATCGGGTATTGGAAGTAGAAGTGCCGCCGATAATTCGATACCAGGCTTAGAGTTAGATGCTGATGGGAATATTGTAAAATACGATATTGAAAAAGAAACACATCAATGCTTTGCCAACGTAAAAGCAGTATTAGAAGCCAGTGGTAGTAGTTGGGATAAAATTGTTGATATAACTGTTTTTTTAACCAACATGAAAAAAGATTTTGCAACATACAATAGAATTTATGCCGAATATTTTACCAATGTGCAAGCATGTAGAACTACTGTGGAAGTAAAAAATTTACCAACACCAATTTGTATTGAGTTAAAAGTAATAGCAACTATTGATTAGAACACCGAAAAGAATAGAACACAGATTTTTATGATGATTAAGATAAAATATGATTTTTATCTTAACAATCATCACTATCATAAAAATCAGCGTTCCAAAATTTTAATAAATGACGAATACATTAGCATACGCAAAACAATTAGACGAACAAGATGATCTAAACCATTTTAGAGAACACTTCTACATCCCTGTTATTAATGGAAAAGAATGCATTTATTTTACTGGTAATTCTCTTGGTTTACAACCTAAAACCACACAAGACTATGTGGTTAACGAATTAGAAGATTGGGCAAACTTTGGTGTAGAGGGTCATTTTAATGCAAGCAATCCTTGGTTTAGTTACCACGAAATTTTTCCACAGCAAGTAGCAAAAATTGTTGGTGCATTACCTGAAGAAGTAGTGGTAATGAACCAGCTTACAGTAAACTTGCATTTGTTGATGACAACTTTTTACCGCCCTACAAAAGAACGATATAAAATTATTTGTGAGGCCAAAGCTTTCCCTAGCGATCAATACACATTTGAATCGCAAGTAAAATTGCATGGCTTAAATCCTGATGATACCATTATTGAAGTGCATCCAAGAGAGGGTGAATATGCAATAAGAACAGAAGATATTCTTTCTACAATTCAACAACATGGTAATAGCATTGCACTAGTTTTATTTAGTGGTGTTAATTATTATACAGGTCAAGTGTTTGACATGAAAGCCATAACTAGTGCAGCTCATAGCGTAGGTGCATATTGTGGTTTTGATTTAGCACATGCTGCTGGCAATATTGATTTACAATTGCATAATTGGAATGTTGATTTTGCTTGCTGGTGCAGTTACAAATATTTAAATAGCGGCCCAGGTGGTGTGGCAGGTGCTTATATTCATCAACAACATTTGGCTAATAAAAACTTACAACGCCTTGCAGGTTGGTGGGGACATAATAAAACCAATCGTTTTAAAATGGAAAAAGGTTTTGACCCTATTGAAACCGCCGAAGGCTGGCAATTGAGTAATGCACCTGTGTTAAGCATGGCTGCACATAAAGCATCGTTAGATATTTTTGAAGATGCTGGCATTGAAAATTTAATTGCAAAAGGGCAACAACTAAGTGATTATTTATTTTTCATTATTGATGACATAAATGCAAGTGCAACAGAAAAACTAATTGAAATAATTACGCCAAAAGATGCTAAGGGTTGCCAAGTAAGTATGCTTATGTTAAAAAAAGGAAAAGAAACATTTGAAGCATTAAAACAAAATGGTGTATTGGCAGATTGGAGAGAACCTAATGTAATACGAATTGCACCAGTACCTTTGTATAATACCTTTGAGGATATTTATCATTTTGGAGAAATAGTTAAAAAGATTTTAGAACGCTGATTTTTATGATTGTCATGATTTACACAGATAAAATCACAATAAATCTTAATCATCATAAAAATCAGCGTTCTGTTTTATTATGAAAAAGGAAATAACCATAATTGGGGCAGGGCTTGTAGGCTCACTACTTTCTATCTACTTAAAAAAGAGAGGATATAATGTAACTATTTACGAACGCCGTGGCGATATGCGTAAGGCAAATATAGCTGCTGGCAAAAGTATCAATCTTGCATTAAGTGATAGAGGAATAAAGGCTTTGGAAGAAGTAGGCATAATGGAGGAGATAAAAAAAATTGCAATTCCTATGCATGGCAGATACATTCACAATATGGATGGAACCCATGCCTATCAAGCCTATGGAGCCGATGGGCAATTTATAAATTCGGTAAGCAGGGGCGATTTAAATAAAAAATTAATGGACTTAGCCGAAGCTAACGGCGTACAAATTAATTTTAATGAAAGCTGTGAGAGTATAGATTTTAAATCTAACAGTATTACATTCAAAAATTTAAATAGTTCTCAACTCACCACTCACAACTCACCACTCACTTTTGGTAGCGATGGTGCTTACTCTAATGCAAGGCTTACACACCAATTGCAACATAATCGTTTTCAATACCAACAATATTATATTGATTTTGGGTACAAAGAATTAACTATACCTGCAGGCAATAATGGCGAATTTTTATTAGAAAAAAATGCGCTGCATATTTGGCCAAGGGGTAATTATATGTTAATTGCTTTACCCAATATGGATGGCAGTTTTACTTGCACATTATTCTTTCCTTTTGAAGGTGAGCCTAGTTTTGAAACGCTAACAACAAAAGAAAAAGTAAGAGCCTTTTTTGAAAATACATTTACTACCGCTGCTGCTTTAATGCCAACACTAGAAGATGATTTTTTTACCAACCCAACATCTTCGTTAGTTACAGTAAAATGTTTTCCTTGGGTGAGAGAAGATAAGTTTGCTTTAATTGGTGATGCAGCACATGCTATTGTACCATTTTTTGGGCAAGGGATGAATTGTGGTTTTGAAGATTGTAGAGTGCTGAATAGCTTAATTGATAAGCATGATGAAGACCTGCCTAACGGACAGGTAAATTGGAAATTAATTTTAGACGAATACCAAACCTTACGAAAGCCAGATGGAGATGCTATTGCAGAATTAGCACTAAATAATTTTGTAGAAATGAGGGATAAGGTTGGCGACCCTAAATTTTTATTACAGAAAAAAATTGAAGCTGCTTTCAATAAAAAATATCCTAACAAATGGATACCTGCTTATAGCCAAGTAACATTTAGTCCGCAAATAAGATATAGCGATGCGTTGAAAAATAGCATTAAGCAACAAGCCATTATGGACGTTATAATGCAAATAGAAGGTATTGAAGAAAAATGGCAAGAAGGTTTTGTAGAAGAAAAGATGCTGGCACTCTTAGGCGATGCTTAATGGTATGTGGTACAAGTGAGTGACACAACGATGATGCCATGTAAAACAAATGATGATTACAAAAAAATAAAATGCATAGCAACTCTAATTATAAAGTAACTGATAAAGCAACTATTGTTGCCTTTATAAAAAAATATTCGTTTGCAACAATTATTGGCAATGTTGATGGCGTAGCATTTAGCAGCCAAATTCCTTTGCTTATTGAAGAGGTAAATGACAAAATAATTTTGCTTGGGCATATTATTCGTAAAACAAATCATTACAATGCGTTATTAAAAAACAACAATGCATTGCTAATTTTTAATGGCCCACACACCTATGTAAGTGCAAGTTGGTACACAAACCCCGCCGGGGCAAGTACATGGAATTATATGACGGTGAATGCAAGAGGTAAAATAAATTTTTTAGATGATAACGGCACTCGTAATGCAATTAGATTGTTAACTGCAAAATATGAATCTGAAGAATCGTTGGCAGCATTTGATAGAATGAGTGAAGAGTATATTGCCGCTAACTTAAAAGCAATTGTTGGTTTTACTATTGAAGTAGATGAATTTGATGCTGTATTTAAACTAAGTCAAAACAGAGATGAAATTTCTCGAAATAATATTATAGCACAATTGAAGAAAAGCGACGATTTTAACTCTGTAGCAATTGCTGAGGAAATGAGCAAAAGGAATAGTTAGTTGAAAATAGGAATTTAACTAAAAAAATATTCAGACATTTGTAACATCATGGCTTACATTAATCGTAAAACAAAATTTTATTTTCTTTCATTTTTAAAACACGATTTTAAAGCAAGTATTTCTGTTTTTTTTGTGGCCCTTCCTCTTTGCCTAGCCATATCACAGGCTTCTGGTGCTCCCTTTTACTCAGGCTTATTGGCTGGAATTATTGGTGGATTAATTGTGTCACTTCTCAGCGGATCACAACTAAGCGTAAGTGGCCCTGCAGCTGGCTTAACTGCAATTTGCTCTGCAGCAATTATTAGTTTAGGTAGCATCGAAATATTTTTTTTATCTGTTGCCCTTGCTGGTATTTTACAAATGCTTTTGGGTGTTTTTAAATTAGGGGGCTTTACACACTTTATACCATCTTCGGTTATAAAAGGCATGCTTACTGCTATTGGAATTATTCTTATCTCAAAACAAATTCCACTTTTACTTGGTTACAATCAGCCTGAATATTGGTCAAATGAGCTATTTAATATTTTTACTTTAAACAATGCATTTTCACATATTGACAGTTTATATAAGCATACATCAGCAGGTGCAATTGTTATTGCACTAGCATCTTTATTATTTTTATTTGTATGGAATAAAACATTAGCTAAAAAAATAGAATTTCTTCCTGCCTCATTTTTAACTGTCATATTTGGCTCCTTACTTGCTATAGCTTTTAATGCTTATATACCTTTATTACAATTAAAACCGTCACATTTTGTTAGTATTCCTACACACATTTTTTCTCAAGTAAAATTTCCAAATTTTAGTGCATTGTTAACTAATACTGCAATTTGGGAAACAGCAGTGTTAATATGTTTTGTAGCTACATTAGAAACATTGTTAAGTATTGAAGCCATAGATAAAATAGATCCACACAAACGAATAACGCCTCAAAACAGAGAATTGGTTGCACAAGGCACAGGCAATTTTTTAAGTGGTTTGCTGGGTGGAATTCCAATTACTGCTGTTATTGTAAGAAGTTCTGCCAATGCTGACGCTGGTGCAAAAACAAAATTATCAGGCTTTACACATGGACTTTGGCTTTTAATAGTAATATTTTTTGCAATACCTCTTGTTAATATGATTCCCTTTTGTGTTTTGGCTGTAATTCTTATTCGTACTGGTTATAACCTTGCCAAACCAAAAATGATATATGCTGTTTATAAGCAGGGCAAAGAGCAATTTATGCCATATATTATTACTGTGTTTGCTATACTTTTTACAGATATTTTAAAAGGTGTTTTAATTGGTATTATTTATAGTATCTATTTTTTAATAAAGCATACTTATAAAGCTGGTTATGTGCTAAAAGAAAAAAAAGAAGGTCACAGTACACATTACACAATGGAACTTGCACTAAATGTAAGTTTTCTTAATAAAAAAAGAATACGTGATGTGCTTGATAAAATACCTGCCTATTCGATAGTAGAAATAATAGGCACAGATAGTGTTTATATTGATAACGATATTTTAGAAATATTTCATGAATATAAACAAAAAGCACACGATAGGCATATTCAATTAATTTTAAAAGACATTAAAGAAGTAGAAGCAATTGAGCTTCATTAAAGAATTAAGCAACAAAAAAATTACCTTTACAGTATGACTCGAAATAAACTCATAGAACAAATCCAACAAAAAAAATCTTACCTATGTGTGGGGCTAGATACCGATGAGACTAAACTCCCTAAACACTTACAAGGCAAACCCAATGCTGTTTTTGAATTTAATAAAGCCATTATTGATGCTACCGCAGCTTATTGTGTTAGCTATAAAATTAATACTGCCTTTTATGAAGCATTGGGTATTAAAGGCTGGGAAGCTATGATGCAAACTGTTGATTATATTCCAACTACTCATTTTAAAATTGCTGATGCAAAACGTGGTGATATTGGAAACACTTCATCGCAATATGCAAAAGCATTTTTTGAAACAATGAATTTTGATGCACTTACTGTAGCACCATACATGGGAGAAGATAGTATTCGTCCGTTTTTAGAATATGAAAACAAATGGACGATAGTTTTAGGATTAACAAGTAACAAAGGAGCTAATGATTTTGAAATGCTTAAGTTGATTGGTGGAGACACCAACCAAGGCAGTGGGAATTTACGACCTGAGTTTGTTTATGAAAAAGTTTTAACCACTGTAAGTAAATGGGGTAATGAAAACAATTTAATGTTTGTAGTGGGTGCCACACAAGCCACTGAATTTGAAAATATTCGTCACCTAATTCCTAATAATTTTTTATTAGTCCCTGGTGTAGGTTTTCAAGGTGGTAGCTTACAAGAAGTAAGCAAGTATGGTATGAATAAGGATTGTGGTTTGTTAGTAAACGCAAGCCGTGCTATTATTTATGCTAGCGAAGAAGAAGATTTTGCTGAAGAAGCTAAAGCTATTGCTATGCAATATCAAGCAGAAATGGCAACTTATTTCTGTGTTATCTGAGAGAAAAATAATCATTGTGAATCTTAACCATCATAAAAACCTGCCTGCCGGCAGGCAGGTCAGCGTTCCATTCTTAATCTTACCTTTGCACCATGCAAAACGCATTATTAAACTGGGATGATACTATTGTGGCATTAGCCACAGCACAAGGTGTAGGAGCAATTGGTGTAATACGTTTAAGTGGTAGCAATGCTATTACCATTGCTAATGAATTATTTCCTTCTAAAAATTTAGCCAAACAAGCTTCACATACACTACATGTAGGCATGTTAAAAGATAATGATGTAGTGTTAGATGAAGTTTTAATTTCTCTTTTTAAAAATCCTAAAAGTTATACTGGCGAAGATGTAGTAGAAATTAGTTGCCACGGTAGCCCATTTATACAACAGCAAATAATAAATGCTTGTGTACAAAAAGGAGCAAGAATTGCAAAAGCAGGAGAATTTACCCAACGGGCATTTTTAAATGGCAAGTTAGATTTAACACAGGCTGAAGCTGTAGCAGATATTATTGCAGCTAATTCACAAAAAGCAACACAAATTGCATTAAGCCAATTACGTGGAGGCTTTGCTAATCAATTACAACAATTGAGAAATGAGTTGATAAATTTTGCAGCTTTAATAGAATTAGAATTAGATTTTTCGGAAGAAGATGTAGAATTTGTAGATAGAAAAAATTTACAAGAAACAATAACAAAAATTCAAACCGAAGTTTCTACTTTACTGCATTCCTTTAAATTAGGCAATGCCATAAAAAATGGTATTCCTGTTGCTATTGTAGGCAAACCTAATTCTGGTAAATCAACGCTACTTAATATTTTATTGAATGAAGATAGAGCCATAGTAAGTGATATTGCTGGTACTACAAGAGATACCATTGAAGATACTATTCAAATTGAAGGCGTAAATTTTAGATTTATAGATACGGCAGGCTTACGCCAAACTACAGATGTAATTGAAAAAGTGGGAGTAGAAAAAGCAAGGCAAAAAATTGCTGAAGCACAAATTGTTTTATTTGTAGCAGATATTGCAGAAAATATAAATGATATTATCGCTCAATATAAAGAGTTAGAATTGCGTAGCAATCAGCAGTGTTTAATTGTGTTAAATAAATTAGATGCAATTTCTACCTGTGATGGGTATGATATTGAAGAGGCTATAGCTACACTAACCAAAGCAAATGCTTTAGCTATATCTGCAAAAAATAATTTACATGTAGATAAGTTGATAAAGCAAATAATTAACCTTTCCAACATTGATAAAATAACAACAGAAGGTACAATCATTACCAATGCAAGGCATTATAATGAATTGCAACAAACCTTACAATCTTTACAAGATATTAGCAATGGCTTAACCAATAATTTAAGTGGCGATTTAATGAGTGTGGACATTAAAAAAGCCCTTAGCCATATAGCAGCACTTACGGGGAATGTAGAGCATGATAGAGATATATTAGGAACCATCTTTGGAAAATTCTGCATCGGCAAATAATTATTTATATGGCAGAAGTAAAAGAAACATTTCCGCAGTTTGATAAAAATTTAATTAGCGATATTGAGGCTAACGCTGTTATACAGCAATTTAAAACTGGCGATATTTTAATGCGTACTGGGCAGTATATTAAAAATACTGTACTTGTAATTAAAGGCAAAATTAAAATTTATAGAGAAGATGAAAATGGCGGTGAATTTTTTATGTACTACTTGCAGCCAGGACAAGCATGTGCTATAAGTATGATATGTGCCACCAAAGCAGAAAAAAGCCAAATAATGGCAAAGGTTGTAGAAGATGTTGAAGTAATAATGGTACCACTACAATTAATGGATAGTTGGATGATGCAACATAGAAGTTGGTATGAATTTGTTTTGGAAACCTATAGAAATAGATTTGAGGAAGTATTGGTTGTTATTGATAGCATTGCATTTAAGGCTATGGACGAACGGTTGGAGTTTTATTTAAAAAGACAAATGAAATCTTACGGTACAAATGATTTAAAACTATCTCACCAAGACATTGCAGATGATTTAAATACATCAAGAGAAGTAGTATCAAGGCTATTAAAAAAAATGGAACAATTGAGTAAAGTAAGACTACATCGCAGCCATATAGAAGTGTTGATATAATATGTGATATAAGTTACAGTTTACTATAGTTTATGACTGCACTTTTGCAATATTAAAAACTATGCATGGAAATTTTAGGATATGTTGCTTCAATATTAATTGGAATATCATTAGGTTTAATTGGAAGTGGGGGTAGTATTTTAGCTGTTCCAATATTAGTTTACTTATTTAATGTAAATCCACAATTGGCAACTACATATTCATTGTTTATTGTAGGCGTTACTTCTTTTGTGGGTGTGTTAAAGCATTATAAGTTGGGGAATTTAAAATTAAAAACTGCTTTATATTTTGCAATACCATCAGTGCTTAGTTTATTAGTAGTTCGTATAATTATCTTACCTATAATTCCACAACAATTATTTACAATTAATAGTTTTATTATTACAAAGGACATGCTATTAATGATTGTATTTGCGGTGTTAATGATGGTTGCTTCTTTATCTATGATAAAAAAAAGAATGGAAACAAACAGTCAGAAAATTGAATTAGCAAAACTTATTTTTGTGGGTATTTCAGTAGGCTTTGTTACTGGTTTTTTAGGAGCAGGTGGGGGCTTTTTAATTATACCTACATTATTGTTTATGGGAGGCTTATCAATGAAACAAGCCGTTGGTACTTCTTTACTTATCGTATTTATTAACTCATTCATAGGTTTTATTGGGGATGTTTACAATGGAACAATTTTTAATTATCAACTGTTATTTACAATTACTATTATAGCACTAATAGGTATGTTTATTGGAACAGCATTATCCAAAAAAATAAATAACGATAAACTTAAACCCATCTTTGGCTGGTTTGTTTTAATAATGGGAGTTTATATAATTATCGAAGAATTGCTATAGTTTTTTTAATAATGTAACATTTGTTACATTATTACTTAAATATAATCTTCACCTTGCACATATAAAAGCGATATATGGCAAATCATTTTCAAATTTTAATTGTAGGTAGCGGTATTGCTGAGCTTTCAGTAACATCTTAATTGTTGCGTAAAAACAGCAGTTTGCACTTGGGGGCATTAAAAATAGCAAATTGGCAGATGCTAATAATTCTTATGAATATGTGGAAGTAAATAAAAACACAATGCAACACATTCGCTATCAAAATATTTTTTCGTTAGGTGATTGTGTCAACGATTCTTGCAGTAAAACGGATGCAGCAATAATAAAACAAGCGCCTGTAGTGCTAGAAAATTTATTAGCGGCAATGAGCAACCAAGCACTAACAGCCGAATACACAGGTTATAGTGCATGCCCAATACCTACGAAATACTGTAAACTAATGTTGGCAGAGTTTGATTATAGCAATACACCCAAAATAACTTTCCCATTTGATCAATCAAAGCCAATATGGGCAATGTGGATTTTAAAAACAAAAATTTTACCGTGGCTGTACTGGAATAAAATATTAAAAGGTACAGCATAATCCAATAGGTTACGTAAACCTCCAAAATCCTTTTGCAGCAGCAAAGGGATTTTTTTATTTCTTTAACTTTGTTTGTAACAAATGTCACTATAAAACTAACTATCTCTACCGAACTTTATATCTTCAAAAAAAGAGATAAAAAAGAAATAATAATGAATTTAAAAAACTGGAATTTTTTTAGAATAATAAGATTAGTATTGGGTGTTGCTATTATTGTACAAGCAATAATTGCAAAAGATGTGCTGATGGGTTTGCTTGGCACAATGTTTACAGCCATGCCTTTGTTTAATATTGGTTGCTGTGGTGTAAATACTTGCAGCCCTATAGAAAGGAAATCAAATAGCTCAAAAATTGAGTATGAAGAAGTTATTTAAATCAAACTACTTATACTTTATTGGTGCTGTAATTGGTGCAATTGCTGGCTACCTTTACTGGCAGCAAATTGGCTGTGCTAGTGGTACATGTGCAATAACATCTAAGCCAGTTAACAGTACTATTTACGGAGCTTTAATGGGAAGTTTATTATTTGGAATATTTAAAAAATGAGAAATGGGATTTAACGAAATAATACAATCAAGCAAACCCGTGTTGGTTGATTTTTTTGCAGAATGGTGTGGTCCTTGTAAAATGATGGCACCCATTTTGAAAGATGTAAAAGCAAGTGTGGGTGATGCGGCTACAATTATTAAAATAGATGTGGATAAAAGCCCAAATGCTGCTCAAGCTTATCAAATACAAGGAGTACCTACTTTAATAATTTTTAAAGAAGGTAAAATTATTTGGCGTAAAAGTGGTGTTGTACAAAAAAGGGAGTTAGTAGAAGTGTTACAATCAGTTAGTTAATCTACTCTTTGTAACAAATATCACCATTTACCAAATATGTAGTAAGTACTTTTGCTTACTAAATTTATATTTTTTTAACAATAAAATTTTCAATCATGCAAATTGAACAAATTTACACAGGCTGTTTAGCACAAGGAGCTTATTACATAACATCAAATGGCGAAGCCGCTATTATAGATCCATTAAGAGAAATTCAACCATATATTACAAGGCTAGAAAGAGATGGAGTAAAACTAAAATACATTTTTGAAACTCATTTTCATGCCGATTTTGTAAGTGGTCATTTAGATTTAAGCGAAAAAACAAATGCAGCAATTGTGTATGGCCCTACAGCTGTACCTTCTTTTGATGCAATTATTGCAACCGATAATCAAATATTTGAATTAGGAAATATAAAAATAAAAGTATTGCATACGCCTGGGCATACATTGGAAAGTAC
>JAGNRZ010000071.1 GCA_017988335.1 Ferruginibacter sp. | reverse complement strand
TGCCTGTACGTAACGATATCTTTTATAAAGAACGACCAAGGTTAGGAATTAAAAAAGAGAGTAGTTTGATTTTAACCGACGAAGTTGGTTTAAACCCTGCATTGGAAGCATTTAAGGAATTGTATGATGAGGGCAATTTATCTATTCTTAATAGTGTAGGTTATCCTAATCCTGATAGAAGCCATTTTAGAAGTATGGATATTTGGCACAGTGCTAGCGAAAGTAACCAATATGTAAATACAGGTTGGATAGGTAGATATTTAGATGCACAATGCAAGGGTTGCGACAAACCCACACAAGCATTAGAAGTAGATGATGTATTAAGCCTTGCATTAAAGGGAGAAGAAAGTAAAGCCTTAGCTTTTAAAGACCCTAAAAGATTATTTAGTAGCAGTAACGAAAAATATTATAAAGACATAAATGCAGATCACTCTAAAGGAGAAGAAACAATTGACTACTTGTATAAAACAATGAGTGAAACATTAAGTAGTGCAGATTATATTTATCAGCAAAGCAAATTACATCCTACCAACCAAACTTATCCTAATACCAATTTGGGTAAAGATTTAAAAACTATTGCTTCATTAATTTTATCAGATATTAATACAAAAGTGTACTACGTTTCATTAGGTAGTTTTGATACCCATGTAAATCAAGAGGGCACACAAAAAAGATTATTTACAGAGTTGAATGATGCAGTAAAAGCCTTTACCGCCGATTTAAAAAAGAATAACCGATTTGATGATGTGTTGATGATGACTTTTAGTGAATTTGGTCGTAGAGTAAGCCAAAATGCAAGTGGTGGTACCGACCATGGCACAGCTAACAATATGTTTTTTATTGGTGGTGGCTTAAAGCAAAAAGGCATACTAAATGCAATGCCCGATTTAACTGATTTAAATGAAGGCGATTTAAAATATAAAGTTGATTTTAAAAATGTATATGCAACTGTTTTAAATAAATGGTTGGGTGCAGATGATAAATTGATTTTAGGTAAGAAGTTTGAGTTGTTGAATTTTATTTAAACTGCTTTAAAAATTGTGTTGGTGTTAAAACAGGTATCTTAGTTTCAATTTTTTTGTAGTCTTTAGTGTTTCTGGTAATAATGCAATTTACAAAGCCACTATTTTTTACTGTATAAAACTGTATAGCATCTTCAATATCAGTAAAGCCAGAGTTATAAGCTTCTACAATTGTCTTTTTAGAAGATTCTAAAATTTCAAAATATTCAAGCAAATATTTTATACCTTGTTTACACTTTTCTTTTGTAAGAATTTTTTGAGCAATATATTGCGTATTAATAATAATAGAAGGCGTTGTGTAAAGTTTTACTAAACCATCTTCAAATAACCTAAAAATAGCAGAGCTATCATCATAATGCTCTTGTCTATTCATTAAAACATCTAAAATAATATCCGAATCTATAAATAAATTAGTTGACATATTTTTTAATTAACCGTTCTGTTTTATCTTTTTTCCAATCAAAATCTTCCGGTAGGCTTCCCAAAATTCCTTTTAATTTATCAATAGATAGTTTTTTAGTAGATGGCATTTCAATGGCATCAATCTGCTTTTCAAAAAACTTAGATACACTAATGCCATTAGCTTTTGCATAACGCTTAGCCTTTTTAACTTTTTCAGCATCTATGCTTAAAGTAAGCTTAGTAGTCATAAAAATTATTTTAACAAATATACGTATAAAATTAAAAAGATACGTGTCTTTTTAATTCACTCCTTTTTCTTTCATTACTTTATTTAGCCACTTTAATAATACAAATAAAAGTATAGCAGCACCAAATAATAAAAAGAAGTTCAACCAAAAATAACTGGCTTTATTATCGTATTCATCCCACTTGCTGGCTAATATTCCACTTAGTTTATTACCAATGGAAGTTGATAGAAACCATCCACCCATCATTAAAGAAGTAATACGTACAGGGCTAAGTTTGCTTACAAGAGATAAACCCATGGGGCTTAAAAATAATTCGCCAATTGTTACTACACCATAGCTTGCCATCAGCCACCACACACTTACTTTTTCGCCACCGTTATTGCCAGCTTTTACGGCGGCAATCATAACCAATACAGATAATGCAGATACCAATAAACCTAATGCAATTTTTGTAGGGGTACTAGGCTCTTTTCCTTTGCGACGAAGCCAAGTAAACATAGCTACAACTAAAGGTGTAAGTACAATTACCCAAAACGGATTTATAGATTGACTTAAGCTTGGCACCCAGGTTTTTATGGTGCTATTTTCTTGCGGCAAATTTTCGGCTGGTACGTTTTTAAAATAACTATCGTAGCCTAATTCTTTTATTTCTTTTCCATTTTCTTTTATTTTTCTAAATTGGTTATCCAGTTTTACAATACTATCTAGTTTGTAGTTTACTGTTTTTGTTTGTTTTAACGTAGATAAAATATTGCCCGATGTACCACTTACTTCTCTATTTGTATACCTACTTGCCCAAGTATTTAAAGCACTACCATTTTGTTTAAAAATTGCCCAAAATAAAATAACTACTAAAAAAATTGAAAGCATAGCAGCCATTGCAGGGCGTTCATCTTTATTGCTTCTAAATACTAAGAAAGTATAAAAAAGTAAAACAGGAACACAAGCAAAAATAAAAGCATCAGTACTATTGCTATCAAAAATATAACCATCCCCTTTTATAAACCATCCAATAGCACCAAAAATAAAGCAAGGCAAAATTACTACTGCCATAATTTTCCAAAGCGGCATATCACCAGGTTGTAAAGGTTTACGTACATCGTACTGGGCATAATGCTTAGTGCCTAAAATAAATACAAGCACACCTACAAACATACCTACACCAGCTGCACCAAATGCTGCAGCCCAGCCAATTGTAGTGTATAATGCAGCACCAAAAAAGTTACAAACAAAAGCACCAATATTAATACCCATGTAAAAAATATTATAGCCTTCATCTTTTTGATGCTTATGTTCAGGTGTAGAGTAAACATTGCCTAGCAAAGTAGAAATATTAGGTTTAAAAAAACCATTGCCTACAATAACCAAAGTCATTGCTAAGTACAACATTTTTATGCTATGTACTCCCATTAAGCAGTACCCAACACCCATTAGTAGGCCACCAAAAATGATTGATTTTCTATAGCCTAAATACCTATCTGCAATTAAGCCTCCCAAAAATGGAGTAAAAAAAACTAAGGCAATAAAAGTGCCATATAAACTTGCCGATTCTTTTTCATCCATATTAAAACCATCGGTAGCATCTTTTAAGTAAAAAGTAAAAATACCAATCATTAAATAATAGCCAAAGCGTTCCCACATTTCACTAAAAAATAAAAAGGGCAGGGCTTTTGGGTGTTTTTTCCACATAGTAAATCGTTTTTGAAATAGTAAGATAAAAAGAAAAGGCGACTTTTTGATTAAGTCGCCTTTTGAAATTTATTTGATGATTTATTTTACACCATGCATCATTACTTGTAGGCGTTTACTTAAAAAGAATAAAATTAAAGCAGCTATGCCAGAAAGTCCTACAAATAACATAAAGTAAGTGTAAAGGTCTTTAATGACAATACCTAAAAATTTTGGAGGCTCTGGATTTGTATTCCATTGTTCTAATGTAATTTTATTATTTATCTTGTACATTTCATTCCTTAATAAATAATAAGTATTTGGCTTATCACTTATGCCAAACATAAATTTGGGTTCTTTATCACCCCACTTTGCAATCTTTTTCAACTTTTCTTCATTGAACTTTCCAGGTACAATTCTTTTAGTTTTTACACTGTCGTATGTCAATGGAACAGGAACGTTTTCAATACTAATTGATACCAAAGAATCTGCCTCTTTTGAATCAGCATTTTTCTTTACCATATTTAATTTCCAAAGTTTATTTGCATCAACTGAATGATTATTAATAATGGAATCCCAATTTATATTAGCACCATTTATTTGAATTTTACTTGCTTCAAAATCGGCAGCAACAATTTGTTGCTCAGGATATAAAGAACTCATTGAACCTGCTAGTTTATTACCTGTAGCAATTGCCAAAAACCAAACTCCCATCATTAAAGAAGTAAAACGCATTGGAGTCAATTTATTTACCATTGACAACCCAATTGGGCTTAAACATAATTCTCCAATTGTGTGTAAAAAATATAAACCTGTTAAAAAGAATATACTAGCACCAGCAGGAGGAATATTTTTTGCACCAAATGCTATATATAAAAAGCCCAGAGCCAAAAAAGCTAACCCTGTAGCTTGTTTGTATGGTGCAGCTGGATTTCTTTTTTTAAGATATAGCCAAAAAGCACTTAATATTGGTGCTAGTAAAACAATAAATCCTGCATTAAAACTTTGGAAATAACTTGCAGGCATTTCCCATCCAAATATTTTTCTATTAGTTTGTTCATCAGCAAAAAATGTTAATGAAGCACCAGCTTGTTCAAAACACATCCAAAAGAAAACAACAAAAATCATCACTAAAATAATAACCCATAACCTATCTTTTTCAATTTTTGTCAATGACTTATCTGTGATTACAACAAATGGTGCAACTATTGTCATTCCATAAATTAAAGACCCCCAAAAATCAACGCCAATAACGAAGTGTAAAATTGCCATAACAGCAACAATACCACCAATAAGAATAGCTAATTGTTGTTTACTAAAACCTCCATCAGTATTTTGAGTTGACTCGTCTTGCAATTTATTTGCACCAACACCTAGTTGCTTTCCGCTAGGAGATAAAACATATTTATCTTTTGTTAAATAAAAAATTATTAGCCCTATTATCATTCCAACTCCTGCAGAAAAAAAGCCCCATTTAAAATCTATATTTTCTCCTAAGTAACCACAAACTAGTGGCGCAAAAAATGCACCTGCGTTAATACCCATATAAAATATTGAGTAGGCTCCATCCTTTCTCATGTCAGATTCAGGATAAAGTTGTCCAACCATTGTGGATATATTGGGTTTAAAGAAACCATTGCCAAAAATTAAAAAGCCTAAACCAGCCCATAATAAAATTTGACCTGTGCCAGATCCTTGTTGTAATGATGCACAAAAGAATAATAAAAACTGACCAATTGCCATTAAAATTCCCCCAACAAAAATTGATTTTCTGTTGCCCCAATACCTATCTGCCACATAACCACCAATTAAAGGGGTTAAATAAACTAAACCAGTATAAGTTCCATATATATTTGAGGCATTGGATTTAGAGAAGAATAAATATTTCGTCATGAATAAAACGAAAATAGCTCTCATGCCATAATAGCTAAATCTTTCCCAAAATTCAGTCGCAAATAACACATACAATCCTTTAGGATGTCCTTTTTGTTGTATTTCACTCATAATTAGATAATTTAATTTGTTTTGATACCTCAAAATAGTAAAAAAAATTAAAAGCGTAACAACTAATTAAATCTACCATTTAAAAAATATTTATGGAAGTGTAGTAAGGGTATTTTAAATTCGCTTTCAAAATTTACATCCCATTCTATATGAATATACTGCTTATTGGCTCTGGTGGAAGAGAAAATGCCTTGGCATGGAAACTTACACAAAGCAAAAATTGCTCATCTTTATATATTGCCCCTGGCAATGCTGGCACAGCCAACTTTGGTACAAACTTACCTATAGCAGTAAACGATTTTGAATTACTTGCAAAAACTTGTGTTGAAAATAATGTAGATATGATGGTGGTTGGGCCAGAAGAGCCTTTAGTAAATGGTATTTACGATTATTTTAAAACTAACGAATTAACTAAGCATATACATGTTATTGGTCCATCAAAAATGGCTGCACAGCTAGAAGGTAGCAAAGCCTTTGCAAAAACCTTTATGCAAAGGCACAATATACCTACCGCTAAATATGCCGAATTTACCGAAGAAAATTATGAGGCTGGGGTAGCGTATATTCAAAATCATACTTTACCCATAGTACTTAAGGCAGATGGTTTAGCCGCAGGTAAAGGAGTGGTAATATGTACAAGCATTATTGAAGCTCTATCAGAATTTGATTTAATGCTTAATAGAGCCAAGTTTGGCGAAGCAGGAAAAAAAGTAGTAATAGAAGAATTTTTAACAGGTATTGAGTTGAGCATTTTTGCATTAACAGATGGCAATAATTATTTATTGCTACCCGAAGCCAAAGATTACAAAAGAATTGGCGAAGGCGATACTGGCTTAAATACTGGTGGTATGGGGGCTGTAAGCCCTTTGCCTTTTGTTACCCAAGATTTTTTATATAAGATTGAAGAGCAAATTGTAAAGCCCACCATTGAAGGATTTAAAAAAGAAAATTTTGATTATAAAGGGTTTGTATTTTTTGGTTTAATAAATGTAGAAGGTGAACCAAAAGTAATTGAATACAATTGTAGAATGGGTGATCCTGAAACAGAAACTGTTATTCCTCGTATTGATAATGACTTAGTGGATTTATTATTGGCCACATCACAGCAACGCTTACATGAAAAAAATATTCAAATCAATGCACAAGCTGTTGCTACAGTAATAGCCGTTAGTGGCGGCTATCCTGGCGATTATGAAAAAGGAAAATCTATTGAGGGGTTAAATAATTCAATAGGAGATAATACGCTTATTTTTCACTGCGGCACTAAACAACAAGATATGCTAACGGTAACTAATGGGGGTAGAGTAATAGCTGCTACCTCTTTTGGCAGTACTATTCAAGAAGCAGTTGAACAATCTGTTTATGCGTTAGAACAAATTCACTTTGAAGGAATGTATTTTAGAACTGATATCGGCTATGAATTTAAAGACTAACTATTACGAATAGTTGAAGTTATAATAGAAAAGCAATCGATTTTTATCTCAAAATTGCTAAATTAATTAGTAAAACGCTTTGCCAGCCTACATTTCCCCATTAACAAATATTTGTGCAAAATGTTGAAAAATAAAGACTTTGCCGTTGTTAAATCCATTTTTTTCTCTCAACTTTGCCCATACTTATTTACAAATACATTTTCTCTACACAACAAATGGGACTTTTTAACTTTTTTACACAAGAAATTGCAATAGACTTGGGTACTGCAAATACCCTTATAATTCATAACGACGAAGTGGTGGTTAACGAACCTTCCATTGTAGCGCTGGATAGAAATAATCCCAAAAACATTTTAGCAGTGGGTAAAAAGGCATTAATGATGCATGAAAAAACCCACGAAAGCATAAGAACGGTAAGACCTTTGAAAGATGGTGTAATTGCCGACTTTAATGCCGCTGAGTTAATGATAAGGGAGCTAATTAAACTGGTTTATCCTAAAAAACCTTGGTTTGCACCCAGTTGGCGTATGATGATATGCATACCCAGTAGCATTACCGAGGTAGAAAAACGTGCCGTAAGAGATAGTGCAGAGCAGGCAGGTGCTAAAGAAGTTTATTTAATACATGAGCCTATGGCTGCGGCTTTGGGTATTGGTATAGATGTGGAAGAGCCCGTAGGTAATATGATTATTGATATTGGTGGAGGTACCACTGGTATAACTGTAATTGCCCTAGCTGGTATTGTATGTGACCAAAGTATACGTATTGCTGGCGATGAGTTTACTGCTGATATTATGGAGGCACTTCGCCGCTACCATAGCCTTTTAATTGGTGAACGTACTGCCGAGCAAATTAAAATACAGGTAGGGGCTGCCATGAAGGATTTAGATAATCCGCCAGATGATATTCCTGTAAATGGTAGAGATTTGGTAACGGGTATTCCTAAACAAGTTTTTGTAAGCTATCAAGAAGTGGCAGAAGCCTTGGATAAAAGTATCTTTAAAATTGAAGAAGCTATTTTAAAGGCATTAGAAACTACACCACCAGAATTAGCCAGCGATATTTATCGCCGTGGTTTGTATATTACTGGCGGTGGGGCTTTGTTAAGAGGGTTAGATAAACGCCTTAGTGCAAAAATTAAATTGCCTGTTCACATTGCAGATGATCCATTAAAAAGTGTAGTAAGAGGTACAGGTATTGCCCTTAAAAATTATGATAGATACCCATTTGTAATGCGATAAAGCCCCAAAGCTCCTAGTGGAGACTTAATATGCGTAATATCTTTCTTTTTATTAGGCGTTATTCAAATTTTCTGCTGTTTATTGCATTGCAGTTGTTTAGTGTTTATTTAATAGTTACCTATAATAAATATCACAACGCCATATTTAGTAATACTGCCAATCAAGTAACAGGTAAAATAAATAGTCAATACAATAAGGTTGAAGATTATTTTAGTTTGCGTAAAACTAACGACTCTTTATTAGCCGCTAATGAACGGCTCTTCAATAAACTAAAAGAAAACTATTTACCACAAGACTCTGGCTATACTGCCATGATAGATACCATTAAAGTAGATTCCCTTGTTCAATATAAAAGGTTTAATTACATGAAAGCTACTGTGGTAGCCAACTCTGTAGTATCGCAAAATAACTACTATGTAATTAATAGAGGTAGTAATAAGCAAATAAAAGAAGGCATGGGTGTGGTAGATATTACTAACAATGTAGCTGGTATAATAGCCAATGTAAGTGGCGATTATGCAGTGGTGATTAGTCTTTTACATAAAAGAGATAGCAAAGTAAGTGGCAAACTTTTTAAAACTGGCGAAGTAGGCACAGTAACTTGGGATGGTAACCAAACCAATATTTTAGAATTTAATGGCATACCCAAAAGTGTTAAAGTAGCCAAAGGCGATAGTATTATTACAAGTGGCTTTAGTACTAGCTTTCCAAAAGGCTTGTTAATTGGCAGAGTGCAAGAGGTAGTAGCAGACAAAGCAACAAGTAATTATAGCATAAAACTAAAAGCTGCCACCAATTTTTACGATTTACAATATGTGTATGTAATTGAAAATGTGCAACAGCAAGATATTACTAACCTTTTAAAGCAAACTAAAGCACAATAGCATATTATAATGAGTAGCTTAGTTAAAAATATTATTCGTTTTATACTGTTTATTTTAATACAGGTTTTTATTTTAGATAGAATACATTTACATAAACTAGCTACACCCTACTTGTATATGCTATTTATTATTTGGATGCCTTTTAAAATGAATAGAAGCTGGCAACTTTTAATAGCATTTGTTTTTGGCTTTACGTTGGATAGCTTTAGGCACAACCCCGGTTTTCATGCAGCAGCTTGTGTACTTATAGCCTATATACGACCATTTTTTATAAACATTTTAATACCACAAGAAGGAGCAGATACTAATTATAATGAGCCTTCTATAAAAAGTATGGGAGGCTTTACGCCCTATTTTATTTTTGTAACAGCATTAGTACTTATTCATCATGCTTGGTTATTTTTGTTAGAAGCATGGCAAGCAGGTAATGTGTGGTACTTTTTTGGTAAAACTTTATTATCATCTGCAATAAGCTTAGGTTTAATTTTTGTAACCGAACTTTTATTTGTTCGTAAACAAAAATTTAAAACCAATACGGTGTAATAAAAATTCAATCTTCAATATTAAATAACAAATACTTGTGTCTGTTTTTCATCAATCAAGAAAAAATGTAGTGCTGCTGGCATTTATTGGGCTGTTTATAATAATAGTAGCACAATTGGCTAACCTACAACTATTTTCATCCAAGTATAAATTAGCGGCTGAAGACCAAGGTATTTTTAGAAAAGTAATTTATCCAGATAGAGGTATTGTGTATGATAGAAGTGGTAAAGCTATTTTACAAAACAATACCATTTACGATTTAATGGTAATACCCGGAAAAATAAAAGGTACAGACACTTTTGCGCTTTGCAACATTTTAGGAATAGATACTGCTGAATTTAGAAAAAGAATTATTGCAGCGATCTTAAAAAATAAAAATTATCGTCCATCAGTATTTGAGCCATTGCTAAGCAACGAAAAAATGGCTAAAATAAATGAGCAACTTAGAAAGTTTGAACCCGGTTATTATTTGCAGCAACGTTCTGTAAGAGACTATCCATACGATGTAGCAGGTAATATTTTAGGTTATTTAAGTGAAGTAGATTCATCTACCTTAAAAAATCCAAAGTATGTTGGGTACAATATGGGAGATTATATTGGTAAAGTAGGATTAGAAAAAACATACGAAAAAGTATTAATGGGGCAACGGGGTATTGAGCTATGGAAAAAAGATAAATTAAACAGGCTTACCGAAAAATGGGAGGGAGGAAAATATGACACTACAGCAGTTGCAGGGCAAAATATGCACACTTCCTTAGATATTGAATTGCAAGAGTTAGGCGAAAAGCTAATGCAAAATAAATTAGGCTCAATTGTAGCTATCGACCCAAAAACTGGAGGCATACTTTGTATGGTAAGTGCACCAAGCTTTAAGCCAAAATTATTAACCGGTGCCGAAAGAAGAAAACATATTGGCGAATTATTAATAGATCCGTCGCTACCATTACTAAACCGTTCGGTAAGTGCCACCTATTCACCTGGTAGTACATTTAAAACATTACAAGCATTGGTTGGGGTAAATGAAGGTGTAATAACAACAAATACCACGTACTCTTGTAGTGGAGCATTTTATGGTTGCGGTGGTGGTAAGCCTATGCGTTGTTTAGATTATGGCACATATAATTTTAGAAATGCTATTACTTTTTCGGATAATACATACTTTGCTAATGTAATGCAAAAAGTAATTAATAACCCTAAGTATCCCAATATAGATAGTAGCCTTAGGGTATGGAATAATTACATGTACGCTTTTGGACTTGGAAAAAAATTAGGAGTAGATGTGCCATCAGAAAAAAGAGGGAATATACCTACCCCAGAAGATTTTAATCGACTACCACCTCATGGGTATGGCCCTGGCAAATGGAATTTTTGCAGCTTTAGAAGTTGTAGTATCGGGCAGGGAGAGGTTAGCACTACACCCATACAAGTAGCTAACGAAATGTGCTTTATTGCTAATAGAGGTTGGTTTTATACTCCACATTTAGTAGATAGTATTGAAGGTGGAGATACTTATGGAATGCTTGATGCTTTTAAAAAGAAGCACAACACTTTAAATATAGCCGATAGTGTTTACGAAGCTGTATTTGATGGTATGCAAGGTGTGGTAGATAGAGGTACAGGCACTAATGCTAAAGTAAAAGGTATTTCAATTTGTGGCAAAACAGGTACAGTGGAAAATTATTGGAGAGGAAAAAAAGAACCTAATCATGCTTTTTTTTGTGGTTTTGCTCCAAGAGACAACCCAAAAATTGCAATAATGTGTGTGGTAGAAAACAGTGGACGTTTTGGAGGTACATACGCTGCCCCTATTGTAGGGCTTATGATTGAAAAATATTTAAAAGATAGTATAACAGATAAGGGTAGGTTAGCAAAAATTGAAAGTTTATCGAAATTAAATTTAATACCTAGGCGTATATATGCTGCAATGCGTACACAAGATAGCATTCGCCATGCTGGAGATAGTGCTTATTTAATTGCAAAAGGGTTTATAAAAATTATTACCGATACAATGGAGCTAGATGAAGAAGATGAAAAAGATGCGTTAGAAAAATTAAAGAAAGATAAAGAAGTAGTTAAGAAAGAAATGCCAAAGAAAGATAGTGGAAATAATAAAATTATAAATAAGCCAGCAGCTATATTGCCAGACGAAAAAAAGAAAAATTTGGCGGATAGTTTAAATGGTTAAGGGTTTAGAGTTTAGAGTTTAGAGTTTAGAGTTTAGAGTTTAGAGTTTAGAGTTTAGAGTTTAGAGTTTAGAGTTTAGAGTTTAGAGTGATTTTTTTAAAGAGCAAATTAGTGTAATTCGTTTTAATTAGTGTAATTAATTTATCAAATCAAACATCAACAAATCAAAGATTTAAAATGTATAATCAACAACCAAAAATTGCAAAAGGGATAGACTGGCTTACAGTTTGGCTGTATGTGTTTTTGGTAGCTATTGGTTTACTAAGTATTTTTTCTGTTGAGTATAATAGCAATGATAGTGTAATGCAAAGTTTGCTAGGCTTTAAAAAAGAGTATAGCAAACAGTTTTATTTTTTTGGAATTAGTTTAGTTATTGGCATATTTATTTTACTAACCGATAGCAAGTTTTTTACTGCCATGGCCAATTTAGGCTATCTTTTTGGCATACTGCTTATACTAGCCACATTTGTTATAGGTAAAGAAGTAGGCGGTAGTAAAAGCTGGATATCGCTTGGCTTTATGAATGTACAACCCATTGAGGTTTGTAAAATATTTACATCGCTAGCGCTGGCAAAATATTTATCGCTGCCCGAAACTAATTTTAAAACCACAAGGTCTCAACTTATTGCTGCGGCTATTGCATTTTCGCCAGCAATACTTTCTGTATTACAGAGTGAGCCAGGTGCAGCTATTGTATATTTTTCATTTGCTATAGCTTTTTACAGAGAAGGATTGCCTACATTATACCTAGCTATTATTTTTTCGTTAGGCATTTTAATTATTGCCAGTATTTTAATTTCACCCAATACTTTATTTATCATCTTTACAATAATTGCTGCCATCCTTATTTATTTTAACAAAAGAAAAATTAAGAGAGATAAAGATGTATTGATTTTAATTGCTGGTATATGGTTGTTATGCGTAGGTGTGCAACGCTTTGGCGTTCCATTGCTTTTTAATAAAATATTAAAGCCCCATCAAGTAGTACGTATCTTATCTACATTTGGTAAAGATGATTACAAGTTTAGTAGTGATGAACGTACAGCAGAAATTAATAAAGAGTTTGGCAAGCTAGGCTCAAAAAAAAGAAAACCTGGAGAAAAAGTAGAAAGCTATAATGTAAAGCAAAGTAAAATAGCTATTGGTAGTGGGGGCTTTTGGGGCAAGGGTTTTTTGCAGGGTACACAAACCCGTGGTGATTTTGTGCCTGCACAAAACACCGATTTTATTTTTAGTAGCGTAGGCGAAAATTTTGGCTTTTTTGGTTGCTTAGTATTGCTGCTAATTTATTTTGGACTAATGTTTAGGTTAATATTTTTAGCTGAACGACAACGCAGCGTTTTTAGTAGGGTATATATGTATTGCGTTACAGGTATTTTATTTTTTCATGTGGCACTTAATATTTGTATGACACTTGGTTTAGCTCCATCGCCAGGTATTACACTGCCACTAGTAAGTTATGGAGGCTCATCTTTAATAACATTTACAGTACTTATTTTTATTGCTATAAAATTAGATAGCGATAGACAAATGGTGTTAAGGTAAAACCCCAAACCCCTAAAGGGGCTTAAAATACACTTCAGGATTTAATCATTTTCAAGTAACTTCATCTTTCTTTTTAACAAAATCTCTAATTATTAGAGAACAAATTCCCCTGTAGGGGTTAGGGGTATGCAAATAATTCCACTTAGCGAAGGTGCTTTTACAATTGATTCTACAAAAAAGTTTATTCCTTTTGATGTAGAAAAGGATGATTTACAACAACGCCCTATTGGTAGTTTGTTGGTAGAAATTCAACCCTTTTGCATTGTAACCAACAACGACATTTTATTAATTGATGCAGGGCTTGGCTTTAGCAATCCTGATGGTACATTGCAAATACATCAAAATTTATTAGATAATAATATTAACCCTTTAGATGTAACTAAAGTATTGATGAGCCATTTGCATAAAGACCATAGCGGAGGAGTAAGTAAAGAGGATAAAGTATTGGGACAAACATTTTTGAGCTTTCCTAATGCAAAATATTATGTAAATAAGTATGAGTATGATTTTGCAATAGCTAAAGGAAAACCATCTTACACACCTACAGAGTTTGAAATTTTAGGCAGAGCTGACAATGTAATTTTTACTGATGGCGATGGCACTATAGATAATTATATTAAATACGAAGTAAGTGGAGCACATTGCCCTTATCATCAAACATTTTTAATTAAGGAAGATGGGGAAACCATTTTTTTTGGAGGAGATGTAGCACCACAGCATCAACAAATGAAAAATCGCTTTATTGCTAAATATGATTATGATGGAAAGCTTTGTATGGAGCTACGTCAAAAATGGTGGCAGCAAGGCGAACAAGAGAAATGGACTTTCTTATTTTATCATGATATAAAAACACCAGTATTTAGTTTTTAATAAAAAGTCCCAATCAATTTTGATTGGGGCTTTGGCTTTATGAATTTTATTGTTTGTTAATTGCTTATTGCCTAATACCTCTTCTAGGGTTTTGCCTAATACCACCACCAGCTTGACGATGTTTTCTTAGTCGTTCAATTAACCTTTTTTGGAAAGCCCCTCTCATTCTAACAAAACGCTCAAATCTAGGGGCTCCTAAAATATTGGTAAAATTACTTTGGTATTTCTTTTTAATATTAAGCCTTTTTTCTTCTTTAACTAGCTCAGGTAAATTTTTATCTATTGTTTTTAGTTCATTTTCAAATTGAGTATGAAC
>JAGNRZ010000070.1 GCA_017988335.1 Ferruginibacter sp. | reverse complement strand
GCTTAGGTGGTAAGGATTTAATCAAGCAAATCTTTCACAGATATATCTAGTTTTTCAGCAATTAGTTGTAAGTAAGAAATTGAAAAATTTACCTTTCCCAGCTCTATTCTATTTATCTGTGAAAAATCAGCATAATCACATTCAAAAGCAAGTTCTTCTTGAGTTAATCCTTTTTGTACCCTTACCTCTCTAATTTTAAAGCCAATCCGCTTTAAAAAATCATCGTTTCTATAATATTTTTTCCTTTTTGTAAGAGACACAAACAAAGGGAATAGAAATTTTATTTTTTATATAAGGATAATTATCCTAAATTTATATATATAATATTTCCTCTTTATAAAACACTAAAATCAAACGCAATGAAACAAACTCTTACACTGGCCCTTTGCGCTTTTCTATTAATTTTTATTGGATGTCAAAAACAAGATTTGACAACAAACAGTTTGCAAATGGATGAAAAAGCAGTCACTCAAAAATTCTTTTCACCATCGGCATCTTTAAATCAAAGAAATGCAAGTATTTTAAATTTTTTGAAAAATGAAAATGACAAAAAGGAATTTGTAATTGAAACTGTAAATAAAATTGGTTATCCTAGGTGGGATAAAATAATAACTACAACTAAAAAAGCAACCACTAATTCAAATAGCTTTGGAGAAGGAAGTGATACTGTAACTTCAATATTACCTTTTGTACAAGAGCAAGATTCCACGGTAAAAGCCTGTTTGGTTATTAACAGTACTTTAGATGATACCTCTTATTATTATTTGTGTGATTGGCAGTACCAACTTGTAGCAGAAGCTGATGGTAATGCTTACAACCAAGAAAAGTTTGCAGCCTTTTTTATGAGGTTGAATAAAGAAGTATTTGATTATTCAGTTTTTAGTATTACTGACTCGTCTTTATTTAATATGTATCCGCAAAAGGTAGTGCAAGTGAAGTTAGAGGAAAGTAGTACCACTAATTTGTACGAAATTTGTGAAACTTATACCATTTATTACTTCGAAGAATGCCCTTATCCAAATACAGAACAATGCATGAACGGCTGCGACCATTGTCTTTTGTGCATGGAAAACATTAGTTGGGAATATTGCACTACAGTTTCTGGTGGGGGTACAGTACCTGGAAATCCAGGCGGTACAACTACTGGAGGTGGCGGAGGTACTGGAGGTGGTACTGGCACAACTCCTCCATCATGCCCAAGCTCCTTTGCTCAAACTAATGGCTGTGGACCCGGATGGGTTCCTAATACAAATACTCCTACACTTGCTACCCTATTTGATGACCACATTGATGCTTCAGGCCTTTCGCCTTGTAGAGCTACAATATTAACAGGCTTAAAAAATTTAGCACCAGGCAATATTGCAAATATTATTAACACATTTGCAAATACGCCAGTAGGAGGAATACCTGGTGGTGATTTAACAACGCTTTGGAATTGGAAGTTAATAGAAGGTCCTACTACAGAAGACCCAGATGCAAGTGCAGAAACTCAACCGATTGTAATAAATGGAAATGTAACTACAAAGTTTAATACAAACAATTTAGCTAATGCTACAGATTTATTTACTGCTCGTACAATAATTCATGAATCAATACATGCATATTTAATAGCCTATTATAGAAACGACCCAGTTGCTCTTACTAAAACATATCCAGAGTTGTACACATATTATAGGCAACAAACAACTACAAGCGGCCCAGCTGACCCACATCACACAATAATATTTCATAGTTTCATAAATGATATTGCCATAGCTTTAAGAAATTTTGCTGTTGCAAAAGGTTATACAAACAATAATTACCTTTGGAATGTTTGTAAAGATTTAGCTTATGGAGGGCTTGAGGGAACAGATGCATATTTATATGGATTGTCTGAAAATGAAAGACAGAATATAAATGAGAGGAATATGGCAGAGAAGTATTCACAGCCTTTTAATGGCTTAGCTCCTTTAGGAACAATTGCTTGTCCTTAAAAATATTATCATGAAAAAAAATATTTTTCTAATCACAATTTTATTATTGTCACTAAGTGTAAATGCACAGCAAAGGAAAGCTTCAGTTGATAGTAACTGTAATGGCTTTTTTTGGTTTGACAGTAGAAATGATAACTCCATAAGTAAAGATAGTGTAAGGGTGATTGCCTCTATAATTATTGTAGCAGAGGACTTACATAAACCAGATTATTATGCATCAATTTATTTAAATGACAAAAAAATTGTTGTAGATAAAAATGGTAGTATTGATATCTTAATGCCTAAAGGTGAGTATATTTTAAAAGCTCAAAGCGGTTATGCCGCTAGAGCCTTTAAAACAAATAAAATTAAAATGTATGGAAAGTCTATTATGAAGTTTAAGTTTTATTTAAAGGCTGGGATAATTTCTGATTAAAATAAAAATTCCCTTTTACCCTTATGCTAAAATATATGAATAAGTTATTTTTAACTGTAATGTTTAGTTGCTTTTATTTATTAATTTTTGCTCAAACTCCAAAAAAAAATATTGATACTTGCAATAAATGTATTTATTGGATTGATATTAATAATTCAAAGAATGTTACCAAAGATAGTGTAAGAATTATTGGCAAAATAATTATTGTGGCTTCAGAACTGATTAAACCAGATTACTTTGCGGCAATTACAATTGATGGAAAGAAATATAGAACTGACAAAGAAGGCAAGGTGGATGTTACTCTAAAAAATGAAGTATATTCATTAAAAGCCTTTAGTGGCGGCTCTTACCCTTGCACAACAGAAACAATAAAATGTAATGGTGGCGTAATAATTTGTGTTACATTTTACTTAAAAAGTGTTGTGTATGTGGATTAGCCTAGAGCTACTTTAAAAAAAGTGCTAAACGTAAATTAAGATAAAGCTACATTCTTGCATTGTGCGGTGTAGCTTTATTATTTTATTGTACTTAATAAATATTAAAACTAATTTGCTAAAGAGCAAGAAATAATCCTTTCTTTGGAATGAAGTAAAGATTTAGCTTATGGAGGGCTTGAGGGAGCAGATGCATATTTGTATGGATTAACTGAAAATGAAAGACAGAATATTAATGAAAGGAATATGGCTGAAAAATATTCACAGCCTTTTAACGGGGTAACTCCAAAAGGCGTAAAAGCCTGCCCATGACAATAAAATATTTAAACATGAAAAAAATATCTTTTTTAATTTTTTTATCAATATGCTGCTATAATATTTCAATAGTTGCACAAGTGAAGAAAAAAGCAATTGATACATGCAAAACTGGCTTATACTGGTTTGAAGGAAATTCAGAAAAAGTTCATAAAGACAGCGTAGCTATTACTGCTTATATAAAAGTGGTACACTCCGTAATAAGCCCATCGCCTGCATTCTCAAGAATTTTAATTAATAAAAAGGAAGTTTTTGTAAATAATGATGGAATGGCTTATTTAAAAGTTCCCAAAGGTGAGTATATTATAAGTGCAAAAGGGGGTGGGTTTTATTGGTTAACAACAGATAAAATAAAGTTAAATGGAGGCGGAGGCATTACAATTACTTTTTATGTTAAAGGACAGATTTTGGAATAATATGGTTTAAACTTATTAATTCTTAAAATTTAAAAAAATTAACTAGTAAGGCTGTACATTAGTGCAGCCTTACTTTTTGTTAGTTGATTTTACCCATCTTTGCACTATGCAACGTCGCTTTATTTATTTCATCAATCCTATTTCTGGCACAAAAAACAAGGATAGTGTTTTAGCTATTATCCAACAAAAAACATCTGCACAAAATATTCCTTTTGAAATATTACATACCAATGCAGCTGGTAATTACAACTACTTACAACAAAAAATTATTGACGAAAAAATTACCGATGTTATTATTTGTGGTGGCGATGGTAGTGTAAACCAAGTAGCAAATTATTTACAAAAGGTAAATGTAAATGTGGGCATTATACCCATGGGCAGTGGTAATGGATTAGCGTTGGCTGCAAAAATACCTAAGCATACATCAAAGGCAATGGATATTATTTTTGCTGGTAAAAGCGATTGGGTAGATGCTTTCTACCTCAACAAAAAATTTAGCTGCATGCTTTGCGGCTTAGGTTTTGATGCACAGGTGGCTCATGATTTTGCTAAACAAAGTAAAAGAGGCTTGGCTACCTATGTAAAGCAGTCTATTAAAAACTTTATGATTGCTAAGCCCTACCCTTTTACCATTTGGGTAGATAATGTACCCTTACATACCGAAGCATTTTTTATTAGCATTGCCAACAGTAACCAATTTGGAAATAATTTTACCATTGCCCCAAAAGCTAGCTTGCAAGATGGATTACTAGATATTGTAATTGTAAATAAAATGAGTAAAGCTAGAATGCTTTGGACAATTTTAAAACAAATAAAGCTGGGGCAAATAAAACCTTATGAAGATAAAAAATACCACAGCCACGAAATAGGTTACTTTCAAGCCAAAAAAATAAAAATAGAAAACCCCAACTTAGCCCCTCTACATATTGATGGCGACCCTGCAGAAACAAATAAAATTTTTGAAGCCGTTATTGTAGAAAAAGCATTTAAGCTTTTAATGCCTTAAGGCTTCTACCAGTTTTTTTGCTGCGGTTTGATTAGTAGCATTATTAAAAGAGGCCTTAATGTCTTGCTTTTCACTAGCCGATAAATGAAAGCTAAGTGCTGCACCCTTTTCTTCTTTTTGTGGTGTGTACATAAATGATAAGCGGTTTATACCACTATCAAAACTATTTTGTAAATAAGCATACTCATTGCTTTGTGCATTAGTTTGTAGCTTAGACCAGTTGTGTTGCAACATAGTCATTGGTTTTACAATAATATCACTAATGCCTCCAGTGGTATTAGCAGTCTGTTGCCAGTTATCTTTTACTCTATCTCTTATTTGTATAATTAAAATACCACTAGTGTTTTGCTGTATCCAATCTTTAAAATTGGCTATAAAACGTAGCGTAAAATTTTGTCCAAAATTATCATTTAGCCCTGCATCCATAACATCAATAATAGGGTTAGTAGGCAACCATACATTAGGCAACACATAAGGAAAGGTGGCATTCATACGAAGAGCCGTAAGCATTCGTAAATTTTGTGGATTTTGCTTTGCAAATAGCGATGAAAAATCTACGGCATCAATTATTGTACTATCATTATTTTGCTCTATTGGTTTCATCATAAATCTAATAGGTTGGCTACTCAGCATCATACTTCTTCCATCATTTGTAATGGTAGAGTTAAAAAATATAAGTGGAATATTTGCCGCCTTTTCATCCATATAATAATCACCAATATTTTTGTTCAAAATAAAATTAGTGTTAGCATTTAATTTTTGTTCAAAAGCATATCCTCTATCTTTTACATATTTGTAATTACCTACCTTAAACTTTTGTGCTGGCGAAAAAATATCTCGGCTTACCATTGAGCTAAAAATAGGGTTAAGTAAATCCTGAGCAATAGCATCGGTATATTGTAAATTGTTTCTGTTAGTTATTGCTCCTTTAGTTTGTTGTAGATAAAGTTCTCTATAGTATGCTGCTGCTAACATACCACCACTTGCACCGCTTATTAATACAGTTTTTTTCATTAGTTCGCCTTGTGTAAGGCTATCTAAATGTTGCAAAGCGTTCATGGTAAATGTACTACTGCGTAGGCCACCGCCACTTACATTAATAAAAAGCATTAATGGTTTTTCTTCTTTTTGCTTTTGTTTCCAATTGTTTAAAATTGAAATCATATTAGCCTTATCGGCTTCAATATTTTCCGCAGTGCACAATTTGTTTAATGCATCTTTGGAATAAATAGGCCTTTCATTTTTGTTCAAATAATTTAAGCCATAGGCTTTATTTCTAGGGTCAATAATTTCTTTTTGATATAAAATGTTAAGTAATAAAATTAACACAATAGCAAAAGGCAAACTCCAGCTTTGTAAAAAATAAGTGAGTGCACCAATTACAGCAACGGCTACACCAAAAAAAACAAAAATGCTAGCAGCAGCAGGTAATTGAAAAAATTTATTATCTAATAAAAACCCAATGCCAGCTAAAAAAACAAATGCCAGTATAATGCTAAATATGGCAGCTATATGGTGTCGCTTAAATAATAAATCTAAAAAAGCTTGATTGTAATGCGATACACTTCTTGTTTTACGCAGCTTCATTCCGGTGCTAAAAAAGTAACTTACTTTTAAACCTATATTATCAACAGGCTTAGTTTCATTAGGATGAAAATTTTCTAAAAACTTATTTCTATCCGCTACTATGGGTGCTATATTCCAAAGAATAGTTTTATCTGCCCCAAAAAAATATGCAAACGACACTAATAAAAAAAGTATGAAGCCCAATACAGTAGAAGAAAGTAAAATAAGTGCCTGCCCATCAGTCATTAAACCTATGGTTGTATTAGCTTGGTACGATTTGTATAAATAAAAAACAATAAATAATAACGGTAGTACTGCATTATTTATACAATACTTTAAAAACGGTCTTGATGTAGTAGCTAAAAATTTACATCGTTTGCTATGTAAAATAAATGTGGTTACATTCCAACTCATTACAAACATACCCAAAGCACAGCCTACCAAAATAGCACTTAAAAAATTTACATTACCTAAATATTCTGGGGCAAAAAATAATCCATCAGCACCAAAGGTTTTCATAAAACCCCCATTAACGGTACTAAATAGCAAATACCAAAAAAGTAGCACTATTTGATACTTTCTAAAGTGCAGTATAAACAGCTGAATGGGAAAAGAATAAAAAATATTTGCTACATATTGACGCATAGGCACACTAATATACCAAATCTTTTTGTGCTTTTGTATTTATCCATTGGGCAAATAAGCTTAAAAACAATAAAGTGGAAAAAAGCAGGTGTAAAGGTTGGGCAAATGCAGGCATATTTGCATAAGCCATTATTATGCCTAAGGCAATTTCTGCCAGTACACTTACTATCATAATTTTATTAGCCCAGTTATTGTTTTGCTTTTTAACCACAAAAAACAAATAGCCACAAATAGCTGCCAATACTAGTGAAAATGTACGATGTATATAAAATGCCATATCCAATTTTCCAATCCACTGCTCTCTACCACCATAGGCTAATGATTTGCTTATTTCATCAATTTGCTCTCTTACTTGTGTGCCTAAAATAATTTGTACTACTAATAATAGTAAAGCTACCAGCGATAAATATTTTACTTTTTTATTTACCCATTTTACTTGTTGCTTTGCTACTACAATTACGCTATAAGCAAATGCTGCAATAATTAAAGCAACAATCATGTGTGTAGTAATTTTTACAGTAGCCAAGTTTGCATCTACCACTCTTTTACCTAACCAACCTTGAAAACCAGTTAGCAATAAATTAGCAAGCACCAACAAGGTTACTTTTCTATTAGTTTTCCAAAAAGTTAAACTCCATGCAAATTGTACAAACAAAATCAAGCCAAGCAAAGCACCAAGTAATCTATTTATATATTCCGTCCAGGTATGAAAAACATTAAACGTATGGTCAATATCTTGTTGCTTTAAATATTTTTCAAAATCGGCAGGCAACTCACTAGCATTTGTAGGCGGCACCCATTTACCAAAACATTTAGGCCAATCGGGGCAGCCCATTCCGCTTTGCGTCATTCTTACCACAGCGCCAGCTATAATTACTAGCACTACCATTACTAATACCCATTTGCTAAATCGTAAAAAAGAAGAGGAAGTTTGCATATTTTGCAAAGGTATTACACAAAACTTATGTAATTAATTTTGTAGCAAGATGTTATTATCGCATTACGGAAAAAATAAAATTGAAGCTGGTATTGATGAAGCTGGTAGAGGCTGCTATGCAGGTGCTGTATTTGCAGCAGCGGTTATATTGCCGTCAGATTTTTTTCATCCATTATTAAACGATAGCAAACAATTAAAAGAAAAAGATAGAGATACTTTACGCCCTATTATTGAAAAAGAAAGTATTGCCTATGCTGTACAAGCCATTGATAATAATGAAATAGACAAAATAAATATTTTACAAGCTACTTATAAAGCTATGCACTTGTGTATAGATGAGCTTGCCACTAAACCCAATTTATTATTGATAGATGGCAACCGATTTAAGCCCTACAAAAAAATTGAACACATTTGTATTGTAAAAGGAGATGGTAAATATGCCAGTATAGCTGCTGCCAGTATTTTAGCCAAAACCTATAGAGATGAGGCAATGAAAAAACTACATAAGCAATTTCCTCTTTATGATTGGCTACATAATAAAGGCTACGGCACTTTAAAACATAGGCAAGCTATTGAAGATTATGGACTTACTAAGTATCATCGTAAAAGCTTTAATATTTTACCCAAGCAAATAAGTTTATTTTAAATAACCGCTAAGGCACTAAAACGCTAAAAATACAATTTGTGTTAACTCCTAAATCGGCGGGAGAAAAAATATTTTACCCTCTTTTAAACCTTTTGCACCTTTACCCATCTATGTATGTATAAAACGAAATTTTTAACTTTATAAAAAACAAAAACCATGACAGTAAAATTATTAACAGCAGCTATTGTAGCCTTAACATTAAGTGTAAATAGTGCAAATGCTCAAACAATTAGAAAAGATGCAAAAGACCAACGCCAACGTATTAAACAAGGTGTAAAAAGCGGCGAATTAACTAAAGCTGAAGCAAAAAATGTAATTAACGACCAAAAAGAAATTCGTCAAGAAGTAAAAGAAGCTAAAGCAGATGGTACAGTAACCAAAGATGAAAGAAAAGATATTAAGCAAGATCAACGCCAAGCTAGCCGTAAAATTTATCGTAAAAAACACAACAACAGAGATAGAAACTAATAAGAATATATATAACTTGTTAAGCAAAAAGTAAAAAGTCCTCAGTAGCAATATTGAGGGCTTTTTTTATAATTCAATTTCACCCAACCCTTGCCTTGTAATTTGCCAATCGCTGGTGGTGCAATCAACAATAGTACTAGGCGTAATTCCACCAATGCCACCATCAATTACAAAATCAACCAAGTGTCCTAGTTTTTCATAAATAATTTCCGGGTCAGTATATTCTTCTACCATTTCTCCAGGTAATGATGCACTTAAAATAGGAACATCTAACTGCGTTAATATTTGTTGGCAAATTTCATTATTGGGCACACGTAAACCAATAGTGCTTTTTTTACTTTGCAAAATTTTTGGCACTTGCTTACTAGCTGGCAAAATAAAAGTAAAAGACCCTGGCAAGTAGCTTTTAAGCAATCTGTACAAAGGCGTATCAATACTTTTTGTATAATCACTAAGGTGGCTTAAATCTTTACAAATAAAACTAAGCTGTGCTTTTTGCGGCTCTACATTTTTTATTTTACAAATACGTTCCACCGCTTTGTTATGATTAATACTGCATCCTAACCCATAAATAGTATCGGTTGGGTACACCACAACACCACCATCTTGCAAACATTCAACTATTTGCTTAACTAGCCTTGGCTGTGGATTTTGTGGATGTATTTGTATAAGCATGATATGGAACGCTGATAAAGCAGATTTAACAGATTATCACTGATTTTTTTATTTTTTTGGTAGTCGGCTTTATTACTACTATTTAACTTCGGTGGCAAGGATACTTAGTTATATTTTCTTTTTTATAAAAAGAAAATAATAACCACCCTTGTGCATTGGCTCTTTATTCACCCCTTCAAATTCATATCATTATTCTAAAACTCAATGCTTAACTCTCTAAACATCTAAACCCCTAAACTTTCTAAACTTTCCTTAAAATTACACTCAATCATCTTACTTTTGCCAAATTATTAATTATTCATATCAATATAACTAAAAAATGAGTTTAATTACAGTAGGTACAATGGCATTTGATGCTATTGAAACACCATTTGGAAAAGTAGATAAAATTGTAGGTGGTAGTGCTACTTATGTTGCTTATGCAGCTAGCAATTTTGTACAACCTGTACAACAAATATCTATTGTAGGTTACGATTTTCCGCAAAAAGAAATGGACGAATTAAAAAAACGTGGCGTACAATTAGATGGTGTAGAAATTGTTCCTGATAAAAAATCATTTTTTTGGAGTGGTCGCTATCATAATGATATGAATAGCCGTGATACTTTAATTACCGATTTAAATGTATTGGCCGATTTTAATCCCATAGTACCCGATAGCTATCAAGGTGCAGAGTTTTTAATGCTAGGCAACCTAATGCCTAAGTTGCAAATGAGTGTTATTAATCAACTTAAAACTAGGCCAAAATTAATAGTAATGGATACTATGAATTTTTGGATGGAAATAGCTTTAGATGATTTAAAAGAAGTATTGAAAAAGGTAGATGTGTTAATGGTAAACGATGGTGAAGCAAGGCAATTAAGTGGTGAATATAGTTTAGTAAAAGCAGCTAAAGCCATTTTAGAAATGGGGCCTAAGTTTTTAATTATTAAAAAAGGTGAGCATGGTGCTTTACTGTTTCATGAAAACCATGTGTTTTTTGCACCCGCCTTGCCATTAGAAGATGTATTTGACCCAACAGGTGCAGGCGATACTTTTGCTGGTGGCTTTATTGGGCATATTGCTAAAACAAAAGATATTAGTTTTGAAAACATGAAAACTGCCATAATTGTAGGTAGTGCTATGGCAAGTTTTTGCGTAGAAAAATTTGGCCCAGAGCGTATGAAAGAAATTACTAAAGAAGATATTGATGCTAGATTAAGTGAGTTTGTACAATTAGTGAATTTTGATATTGATTTGGTATAACCTCGTCCTCGTCTCCCGACGAGGATTATGTGGTTAAAAAATTTTATTTTTTTATTGTAAAGCCGAAGGCTTATAACCAACTCGTCCTCGTCTGGAGACGAGGACGAGTTGGTATAGCATACTTAAATGCTGAATGGATCTTTATCTGATTCTTTCGTTTAGCCATTTATAAATTTCTAAATACATTGAATCTTTTGCGGCACATAAACTAAAATTAATTTTAGTGTTATTTATATAAAGGGCTTTTTTTAAATAAATAATTCACGGCATCTATCCAACTATCTTTTAAAGACAGAAATGGTTTACGTGATTTCGAATACACTTTTTTACTATTTTTATACACATCAAAATAAACCATGAAATCATAAAATTTTTCTACTGAATTATCGATTGAAACAAAATCATCAAATGTTATAATTTTTTTATCTATCGAAGTACTCTCTGAATTTTGAATGGTTGTACTATTTACTTGATCTATGGTATACGAAACTTTTAATGCAAGTATATTATCTACACCTAAAATTTTTTGTAGTTCTTCTACTGGCACTTCATCTACATTTCTAAAGTTAATATTGGCTTTGCGTAATAAACTATTTGTTGTTCTTATATCTTGTACAGTAACAGGATAAATTTTATTTATTCTATCCAATACACTGCTATATATGTCATTTTGTGCTAGTTTAGCCATTGATTCTGAACTACCATTATTATCTGTATTATCAAATGGAACAGGTAAAATAGCTAAAGTATTTTCTTGAATTGGCTGCTCATTAACTACACCTTGATAAGTTAAAATATCGGGATTGCCTTTAATTGGTGCAGTAGCAATAGGCTCGGTTAAATAAGTTTTTGATTTTCCACTTGCAAAATCTATTCTAGCTATTTTTTCAATTTCTAAACTGTAAATTAGAGTTTCGTTTGGTAAGTTGTATTCAATAAATTTATCGGCAATTTTTGTAACATTACATTCAACAATCTGATAATCTTTTTTAATAATTTTATCATAACTAATTTTTGTTTGGCCATGAGTTAACGAGTTAATAATTACTAAAAGAAAGAATAATAGTTGAGGTGTTTTTTTCATCCAAAGTTTTTTAAAATATTAAAATAAATACTATACTAGTAATATACAAAGGTATGAATTTCTATAATTTAGATAAGTTAATAGAGAAATAAAATTTCATTACTATTCCCGTTTGGTATTAATCGCAATAGCATTTTAGCCAATATATTATTAGTTTTATTCAACTCTTTCTGTAATTCACTCGTCCTCGTCTCCAGACGAGGATGCAATGGTCAAGAGATTTAATCTCTTCCTACACCAACTCCACTTTAACCAATCCTTTCATTCTACAATAATCCTTTGCAGAGCTATACAAGTAATGTTGTTGTTCTTCAACAATGCCTGCTCTTACAGGGTTTTGGTGTATGTAATTAAGTCTAGTTTGTAGCATTTGGGGTTTGTGTGGGTCAAGGTAAATACCATGATAACCGTCTTGCCAAAAATTATATTTTTCTATTCGGCTTTTAAACTTACCTGCAAACTCAAATCTATATAACATCCAATCTCTTCTGCTTTCTGGTTCATTTTCTATTGCCTTTAATATATTTACGGCGGTAAATTTTTTAAAGTCACGAATAATATGACTAAGCATATAACCCTCTTTTGCCTCCGCAATTAAATGAATATGATTTGTCATTAAGCACCAAGCAAATACTTTCAATCCCTTTTGTTCGATACAAAAATTAAGTGAGTCAACAATTATTTGTTTGTAAACTGGTCGTATAAACACATCAACCCAATCTACAACTGTGAAGGTTAAAAAATAACATGCATTTTGGTCGGTAATTACATATCTATCGCCGCTCATAAAGTATGAATTTTGTGTTTGCTTGTCCTCGTCTCCCGACGAGGATATTGTGGTTAAGAGATTTTATCTCTTGCTATGTGAGCCTATAGCTCAAATTAAAGCGATACAATCGCTTTACCAATCCATCCTCGTCTGGAGACGAGGATGAACAATTTTTACTTCCGCCTTGCCACCACTATCGTATTCTTAAATCTTTTTTTCTTTCCATCTAAATTAAACACCTCGGTATAAATTATATAAATGCCTGTAGATAATTGTTGATTTTTTTCGCCTAATCCATCCCACCTAAAAACACCTTTAATACCACACAAAGCATTGCGTTGTAAGTTTCTTACTAATCTGCCAGCAGCATCAAAAATGGTAATATTAGCAACATAACCAGGCTGTGGAAAGCTGTAGTTAACAGTAGCAAAATCATCCATACCATCATTATCTGGGCTTACAATTTCTGGCGAAGTAGTTATATCTCCTTGCAATTGATCGTTAATTCGGTACTGACTATTTTTATAAGTAGGTGTACCATAACCTACACTAGTAGCCGCACTATGCCAGTTGCTTTGGTTTTGTGTGGCTGCATTATAATCTATTCTTTCTAAAGCTACGCCTTCTCTATTACTAATTAAATTAAAATGCCATTTTTCATCGTACTTTAATTCATCTACAATTGTGCCTTGTGCATTTTGTATAATTACTGTGCTTTTATCATCGTTAAAAGATGGCATGGTGGGTACAATAATAAAAGCATTTAAATTTTGTACTACATAATTTGCTTTTACCAATGCACTATCTTCTGTAATAACCACAAAGCTTTGTGGTGCTAACAAATAATTAGCAGTAGTTAATGTTTTAATACTGCTCACCTGCCCTGCCGTATTTCTATTAGCAATTTTTACATCTTTTAAATTAATAGTAAAATTAGAGTTGTTGTATAACTCTACATAGTCGGTACTTGTAGGCGTAGGGTTAAATAAAATTTCGTTAATTACAATATCACCAGATTGCAAAATAAAATAACTAAAAGGTTTTACTGCATTGGTTATAGCATTTGCCGATAAATCTCTAACGCCATTAACCGTTAATTGCAAATTTGTACGCAATGGAAAGCTATTGGCAAAAGTTAAATGCACCAATGCTAAATTAGCAGCATCTCTTACTGCTGTAACTGGTGAGCCAATACTATTACTTACTGTATAATTTGCAACAGTTTGGCTAGTGGTTAAATCCACCGCTTCGTTAAACAATACATCTAATGTTGTAGCATTAATAACATCAGCACTTATAATGGTAGGCGGTGTTACATCTGGCACAAATACTTGTGCAACTATATCATCAAAAAAATGGCGTTGAAAAAAACTAGCTGTACTTTGCTTTATTAAAATTCCAAAAAAAGATGATGAAGTATATGTAGCATCTGTAACAAATCCTTCGGTAAAATAGCTATTGCCTGTTCCTGTTAAATCTCTATTCAACGTCCATTGGTTAGTGGCATTACGAACTACTTTTATTTTCATTACATTATTGCTGGTATTTAATACACCATCCACTCCATCAATAATTTTTGTAACGGCTGCCCCATCTTTTCTGTATAGTGCAATTTCATCTGCGGTATTTCCAATTCTTACAAAATAACCATTGGTTGCATTGGAAGTTAAATCGCTTGCACTTGCGGTTAAAAACACATCTACATAATTTGCACTAGAGGGGTTAAACGTAATTTGATGATAAAACTCCCACTGTGCTGTAGTAGCCAACGTACTGGCAATACTTAAATAGTAGGTGCTATTAGCAACTGTATTATTACTTTGTAATTGCAAAGATGGGTTAACTGTAAAATCTACTGTACTGCCGACCCAAATAGGGTTTGTGGTAATATCACCATCGGTAAAGGCTTCGGTAAATTGTGCTTTTACAAACATGCTAGCAAAGCAAATTGTGAATATAAAAAATATAATTTTCTTCATAATATTAAATGTGTGTGTTAAAGGTACAAATTTTAACCAA
>JAGNRZ010000222.1 GCA_017988335.1 Ferruginibacter sp. | reverse complement strand
GTGCAGATTTTGGCATATTAAATTTATTTCACAAAAACCATAAAAAGAATTAAAGTCATTATAACTTACATTTAATATACTTCAAATTTCTAAAAAATAACCTGCCCTTTTATAGAAATCAGTATCAACAACACAAAATGAACAATTTTAAATTTACTACATACTTAACTTCTAATATAGATATTGATCAATATGCTGTTGAACAATTACTTTCTAAAAGCAAAGTTGAACAAGTAGCAAAAGGCGATTTTTTATTAAGGCAAGGAGAAAAATGTAAACATTCTTTTTTTGTAGAAAAAGGGCTATTAAAGCAATATAGCATTGACGACAAAGGCAAAGAACATATTATACAATTTGCACCTGAAAATTGGTTAATGACTGATAGAGAAAGTGTATATTTTGAAACACCTTCTTCCTATTTTATTCAAGCTATAGAAGACACTGAAGTATTTTTAATTGAAGAAGAATTAATCCTACAGTTATCAAAACTAACACCTGCTTTTTTAGAATTTAATAATAAACGATTACATAACCACATTCGGCTTTTACAAAAACGAATTAATTTTTTAATTGGTGCTACAGCCGAAGAACGATATTTAGATTTTATAAAAACTTACCCCGACTTAAATCTTCGCATTCCTCAAATCTTAATTGCATCTTTTTTAGGTATTACCCCCGAAAGCTTAAGCAGAGTACGCAATGAATTAGCTAATCGCAATCACAAAAAGTAAATCTTATCATAGGTCAATGCACAGCAAATGTGCTATTATTATTTTTGCACTATAAAATTAAAATAATAATGGCAACAAAAACTGTAGAATTAGTAGTAAGCCCTAGTGAGCCTCATTATGTAGGCGATGGCTTTAGAGTACACAACTTTATACCTAGTGTTTATAGGTTAGATATGAAAAGGATGGATCCAATTATTATGTTGGATTATAATTCTAAATTTCATTTTGAACCAAGTGATATTCCTAAAGGTGTTGGCGTACATCCTCATCGTGGCTTTGAAACAGTAACCATTGCTTACAGTGGCAAAGTAGAACATCATGATAGTAGTGGTGGTGGTGGCGTTATTGGCGAAGGTGATGTGCAATGGATGACAGCAGCCAGTGGTGTTTTACATAAAGAATTTCACGAAAAAGAATGGAGCAAAAAAGGCGGCATTTTTCAAATGGTACAACTATGGATAAACTTACCAGCTAAGGATAAAATGAGTACTCCTAAATATCAATCTGTTGAAAATGCTCAGATGAATCGATTTGTTTTGGACGATAATAATGGAGAAATTGAAATCATTGCTGGTGAATACAAAGGATTAAAAGGTAGTGCATCTACGTTTACTCCTTTACATTTATTCAATGCAAAATTAAAAAAAGACGCTACAGCCAATTTTAGTTTTCCTAATAATTTCAACACTGCTTTATTAGTTATTGAAGGAAGTATTAAAATAAATAATCAACAAGAAGCACCTACTGACAATTTTGTGTTAATGGCAAATGATGGCGAAGATTTTATTATTGAAGCAACAGAAAATGCAATTGTTTTAGTATTAAGTGGCGAGCCAATTAATGAGCCAATAGCTGCTCACGGACCATTTGTAATGAATACCAAGCAAGAGTTAATGCAGGCATTTGATGATTTTAATAAAGGAAAATTTGGCTATTTGGAAGATTAAAAAATCAGCATATCTAAAAAATTATTTTATGAAAATTTACACAACTTTATCCGAAGCCATTAATGATTTAACAAAGAGCGGTTATATATTAAATTTTAATTTGAATGATGATAATATAGAATGTGCTTAACCTAATATTAGACTTCAGCCAGAAGAATTTGAAATAGATGAAATACATCGTTTTCAAGATAGTTCTGATGTGGATTATGAAAGTATTTTATATGCAATTTCGTCCAAGCAAAATAATGTAAAAGGATTATTGGTAAACGCTTATGGCACTTATGCTAATACTGCAACAGCAAAATTGGCGAAGAAACTTAGTGAAAAATAATTATCATGACAAAGATATTTTCCAACATAAAAAACGAAAGATATAAAGTTGAAATAAAATCTTCAACCAATAATGTAGTTATTGCCGATGAACCACTTGATAAAGGTGGAAGGGATATTGGTTTTTCTCCTTACGAATTATTGGCTTCGGCATTAGCAGCTTGTACCTGTATTACACTTAAAATGTACGCTAATCATAAAGGGTGGAATGTAGATGAAGTAAATATTGAAATTGAATTGGAAAAAGACGAAAAAGAAAATAAAACTATCATCCACAGAAAAATAATTTTAATAGGTGATTTAGACGAAATGCAAAAAGCAAGATTACTTACAGTTGCTAATAGTTGTCCTATTCACAAAATTTTGAGTAACCCTATAGAAATAAAAACAGAATTAAAATAGTTGAACAAACGAAATGTTGCAATTAATTATTTTATCGATAAATTTATAATATAAAATATTTCAATGCTTACGAGTATTACTCTTTAATTAAAGTAATAACTATTTTACATAGTATGCTTTTAAAAGTAACCAATTTTAAAAACCATGAGTACATTTTTGCATACACTTTTTAACCTTCGCAACGGAGAAGATGATAGGCAAAAAACATTAGAGAGTGTAAAAAGCAATATTTCTTTTGCCGGGGCTAATCTTTGGATTTTAGCTTGCGCTATTATAGTAGCATCGGTTGGGTTAAACGTAAATTCCACAGCAGTTATTATAGGTGCAATGCTCATTTCGCCTTTAATGGGTCCTATTGTAGCATCGGGTTTTGCTTTAGGTATGTATGATTTTGACCTTTTAAAAAAATCGTTACGAAATTTATTTATTGCCACACTTGCAGGATTACTTGTTTCCGCTCTTTACTTTTTTGTCAGCCCTTTTAAACAAGTACAATCGGAAATGTTAGCAAGAACATCACCAAACATTTATGATATTTTAATTGCTTTTTTTGGCGGTCTTGTTGGTGTAATTGCAGTTACAAGGGTTGAAAAGGGAAACCCAATCCCGGGTGTAGCCATTGCTACTGCATTAATGCCTCCGCTTTGTACAGCTGGTTATGGCTTGGCTACAGGAAATTTTAAATTTTTTTTTGGTGCAATTTTTCTCTACGGCATTAATTGTGTTTTTATTTGCATTGCTACTTATAGTATTGTAAAACTTCTTAAATATCCTGCCAAAGAAGAGATTGACAAAAAACATCAAAAGCAAGTAAGATATAGTATTAGCATAGTTGTGTTGTTAATGCTATTACCAAGTATCTATTTTGCATACAAGTTATTTACAGAACAACAATATCACCAATCGGTAAATAATTTTATTGAGCAAGAATTTACCAATAAGGGCAATATTATTTTGTATAAGAAAACGAATTACAACAGCAAACCTAAAACAATTGAATTAGCTTTTTTATCAAAACGATTTACTAAAACCGAAATAGACAGTTTAAATAACAAGCTATATGCTAAAAATATTCCAAAAACAAAATTGGTAATCTTGCAAGATAGTAGCGATAAAATACAGCTGATGAAAGACGATATGGAAAATGAATCAAAGAACAATAATATTTTTTTTGACGAAAAAGATAAAAAGATACAAGCATTAGAAACTGAAATGGCAAAAAATCAATTTGACAGTAAACAGATTCTACAAGAAGCAAAAATTATTTTCCCAAGTTTACAGTCGCTATCAATTTCAAATAACATGTTTTATTTCAACAACGATAGTACAAGCAACACCACTCTATTTGTTTATCAGGCACAAAATAATTTAAGCAACGACGATAAAGCTAAGTTTGATAATTGGTTAAAAAAACGGCTGTCATTAGAAAAATTAGAACTTATTAAAAAATAAATTGTGAGTATATACACTATCGTAACTATTCTTATTGGCATATCAGCTCTATTTGCAT
>JAGNRZ010000221.1 GCA_017988335.1 Ferruginibacter sp. | reverse complement strand
AATAAAAGTATTGCATACGCCTGGGCATACAATGGAAAGTACTACTTTTTTATTGATAGATGAAAATGGAAAAGACCATGCAATATTTAGTGGCGATACCTTATTTTTAGGCGATGTAGGCAGACCTGATTTAGCACAAAAGGCTGCTCACATGACAAAAGAAGAATTAGCTGGCTTGTTGTATGAAAGTTTGATGACTAAAATTATGCCGTTAGCAAATGATGTAATTGTGTATCCTGCACATGGTGCTGGCAGTGCTTGTGGTAAAAATATGATGAAGGAAACTGTTGACACACTTGGACATCAAAAAGAAATGAACTATGCCTTAAATCAACCCAATAAAGAAGCATTTGTAAAAGCAGTTACTGATGGGTTGTTGCCGCCGCCAGGCTATTTTGGTATGAATGTAGCTATGAATAAAACTGGCTATACAAGTTTTGCTGAAGTGCTTAACAATGGCATGAAAGCCCTAACTGTACAAGAGTTTGAAGTAGCTGCCGAAGAAACAGAAGCGTTAATTTTAGATACAAGAGATAGTGGCGATTTTGCAAAAGGAATTATACCTCAATCTATAAATATTGGATTGAACGGCGATTTTGCACCATGGGTAGGGGCATTAATTGTAGATGTAAAGCAAGCTATACTTTTAGTAACGGATGAAGGCAAAGAAGAAGAAACTGTTACTAGATTAAGCCGAGTAGGATTTGATAATATTTTGGGTCATTTAAAAGGTGGTTTTGCGGCATGGAAAAGTGCAGCAAAAGAAATAGATACAGTTAATAGAATTACCGCAGATGAATTTGCAACACAATTTAAATTAGGCGAAAGTAAAGTGGTGGATATAAGAAAAGAAACCGAATATGCCGCAGAACATATAGAGGAGGCTTACTCCAAACCATTGGCTTATATTAATGATTGGATTAAAGATGTAAACCCAAGTGAGCATTTTTATATTCACTGTGCTGGTGGTTATCGTAGTATGATGGCAGCATCTATATTACAAGCAAGAGGGTATAGAAACTTTACAGAAATTGAAGGTGGGTTTAATGCTATTGCTAAAACAAATTTACCTAAAACAGATTTCGTTTGCCAAAACAAAATGATGACTAATTAATTAATTTTAATACAGAACAAATGTTAGATTTTTTTAAAAAACTATTTTCGAATAATACAGAAGATTTAAAGGCTATTGTTAATGATGGAGCCTATTTGGTTGACGTTCGTTCAAAAGCTGAATATGAATCTGGACATGTAAAAGGCTCTGCAAATATTCCTTTAGATCAAATACAACAACATATTGGTAAATTTAAAAACAAAAAAAATGTAGTTGTATTTTGTAGAAGTGGTATGAGAGCTTCACAAGCTAAGTCTATTTTGCAACAAAATGGAATTAGTAATGTAGTGAATGCTGGTACTTGGCAAAAAGTAAATAATCTTTTAAAACAATAAATTATTTTACATGAAAAAAAATATGGGCTCAATTGATAGAAGCATACGCCTTGCTTTAGCTGCATTAATTGCGGTATTGTACTTTACAAAAGTAATTGGAGGCACTACGGCTATAGTATTGGGTATTATAGCTGTTGTATTTGCTTTAACGAGTTTTATTAGCTTTTGCCCTTTATATACATTGCTTGGCATAAACACTTGCAAAAAAAAGTAGTGTGAAGGAAGTTAATAACGGTACATCTTTTTGTGATAAACCATTGGATGAAGAGTATTGGGATAAGCAATATCAAGCCAAAACAACAGGCTGGGATTTGGGTCAAGTATCGCCACCAATAAAAGAATATTTTGATAAGCTTCAAAATAAATCAGTTCGTATTTTAATACCGGGCTGTGGCAATGCATATGAAGCAGCTTATTTATTGCAAAATGGTTTCACCAATATTACAGTAATTGATATAGCCCCAACAGTAGTAGCTTCATTGCAAAAAAAGTTTGTAGCTAATAGCAGTATCAACATTATTCAAGGTGATTTTTTTGATCATAATGCTGAATATGATATTATAGTAGAACAAACTTTTTTTTGTGCTTTACCATCGTCATTGCGTAAAAATTATGTTGTTAAAATGCACCAATTGTTGTGTAGTGGAGGTAAATTAGTAGGACTATTATTTAATCGTACTTTTGAACAAGGCCCACCATTTGGAGGTAGTAAAAATGAATATGAAAATCTTTTTGCAAATTATTTTAGTTTTGAAAAAGTAGCAATTTGTAAAACCTCAATCTCCCCGAGAGCAAATACAGAACTCTGGATAGAATTTAATAAGAAAAACATAAATGAATATTTTAGATTGGATTAAACAACCTTGGTCTTGGTATATTACAGGACCATTAATTGGATTAACAGTTCCTGTATTATTAATTATAGGCAATAAATCTTTTGGTATAAGCTCATCATTAAGGCATATATGTGCTGAATGTTTGCCAGCTAACATTCCATTGTGTTTAGTAAAAAAGAATTTAACAAAGGACAAATATATGGTGGGCTACTATTTGGCTTAGGCTGGGCAATAACGGGTGCATGCCCAGGCCCTTTGTATGCTCAAATAGGCACCGGAGTAACTGTTATAATAGTTACATTATTAAGTGCTATTGCTGGTACTTGGGTATATGGTTTGGTGAGAGAAAAATTACCGCATTAAGTGGTTATATTTTACTAGCTCCAAATATCCCATCCCAACTTACTTAACAGCAAAATCATTACGCCAATAAAAAAAATACGAATAAAGGCGTTCCCTTTTTGTATTGCCATTTTGCTACCCACATAAGCCCCTAACATATTGGCTAAAAGCATAGGAATGGCTAAGGTAAACAATACTGCTCCTTGCAATAAAAAAGCAATTAGTGATGCCCCGTCGGCAATTGCATTTATCACTTTTGCATAGGCACTTGCTTTTAAAAAATTAAAACCAACAAATTGCACTAAGCTAAAAACAAGTAATGTGCCAGTACCTGGGCCAATTGTACCATTATACAATCCTAATACAATACCAATGGCGGTAAACAAAAAGTATAATTTGTTTTGATTAATTTGCACATTTTCTACTTGCCCAATTTCTTTTTTAAAAATGGTATAAATAGTTAATGCTGCAATTAAAAAAAATAATACAGGTTTAAAAATATCTACTGGTATTTTGTGCATTAAAAATGTACCAGCATAAGAGGCTATTGCAGTTGCAATGCCAGCAATGGCAATTAAAGTATAATTTACTTTTATGCTTTTTAAATAATGCTTAGCAGCTACAATAGTACCAGCAATACTTGCAAACCTATTGGTTGCAATTATATTTGTGTGTAATGTATTAGGGAAAAGTATAAAAAGCACAGGTACTTGTATTAAGCCACCACCACCAATTACAGCGTCAATAAAACCTGCAAAAAAACTACCTAAAGTTGCCAAAGCTATTAGCCAAAAATCATTCATTTAAAATATAAAATTATAACTACCTAAACTAAACTCCTAAACCCTAAACCTCTAAACCAATTTAATTCCCGTTTTCTCCAAACTAATTAACTTTTGTTTGTATAAATTTCCAATGGTCATTTTAAATGTTTTTTTACTCATGCTAAAAAAGCTGTAAATATCATCTGGGTCGCTTTTATCATAATAGGGGAGGTAGTCATTGTTTTCTTTTAGCAAACGAATTATTTTTTCGCCTTCATCTTCTACTCGTTTAAAACCAGATTTACCAGCAGCTACATCAACTCTATTATCGCTGTAAATCTTTTTTATAAATCCTTTAAATTTATCGCCTACAGTTATGTCTCTATAAATTTCGTTATGGTGTAAAACACCTGTGTGTTCATTGTTTATAATAACCACATAGCCAATATCAATATTGGTTTGCAGGAACTGCGCAGCGATATTGATACCTTCTTCGGCAAAAATCTGGTTAATCTGATTCATCACACCCGGGCGATTTTCATGAATGTGCAGCAG
>JAGNRZ010000220.1 GCA_017988335.1 Ferruginibacter sp. | reverse complement strand
TTCAAACTACTTTGCCCAAAGGAATTTAAGCAAGTAAATAATAAAGTAATTAAAAGTATTTTTTTCATGCAAGTTGTTTTTTCAATTTCCGAATGATTCATTCGGAAATTCATTTTTTATTTATTTAATACAGGTAAAATAATTTTTGATTGATTAACACCATCATGATAAATACGAATAGTGCTTTTTTGAAAATCGGCATCATTGCAATGGTATATATCTGTAAAGGTTTGTGGGTTTCTATCAAACAATGGAAACCAACTGCTTTGTATTTGTATCATAATTTTATGTCCTTTTTTAAAGGTGTGTGCAACATCGGGCAAAGTGTATTTTACATTGGTTATTTTATTGGGCACAAAAGGCTCTGACTTTTCAAAACTGTTTCTAAACTTGCCTCTCATAATTTCGCCACGTACTAGCATTTGATAACCACCCATAGCATACTGCTGCCCATTTCCTTTACCAAATTGTTTTTCATCATATTTAAAATCATCAGGAAAAACATCAATTACTTTTACTACAAAATCGGCATCAGTGGTGCTAAGGCTTACCATTAAATCGGCAATTACTGGACCAGCAAGGGTTACATCATCTGTTAATACATCTGTACTAAAAGTCAATACATCTGGCCTGCGGCTAGCAAAGCGTTGATCATCTGACATGTATTCTCTTGTTCTATCCATATGCACATCTTCTGTGTAAGGTACAGGTTTGGCTGGGTCGCTGATGTATTCTGAGAATTTTGATGTTTCTGCATTGTTAGGTGTAGTTTTTGTAACAACCTCTTTTATTTTGCCAATTACTTTATTTGTAACATCATTAATTTTTTGATTAAGATTTTCTTTGCCTGTTAAAATCTTGATTCTAGAATCACTAAATAAAACAGCATGCTTATTTTCTAAATTCTGCGGCGGCCATTGCTCAAATTTTCTCCATTCATTCTCACCACTAAAAAATATATTGGCTTCTGCAATATCTCTGGTAGTACCTTGTAGCTTTAAATAAAAATTAAAAAAAGGTATTTCAATATTTTGTTGATAATACTCACTGGTTTTACTACCAAAACGTACATTACCTAAATAGCTTCCATCACCTCTTGCCCAACCACCATGAAACCATGGACCCATCACTAATTTATTATCGATGTTTGGATTTTTTTGTTCCAGTGCTTTATATAAATTCCATGCACCATAGCAATCTTCAGCATCAAAAGTACCGCCAACAGTAAGCATGGCAGGCTTTATGTTGTTTACAAAATTTCTTACATTTCTTGCTTTCCACCAAGCATCGTAATTGGGATGTGCCATTAAATCTTTCCAAAAAGCAATGCTATCACCCATTAATTTAGTATAGTTTTTTACGGCTCCTATCTTTAAAAAAGTATCGTAGTTATCTTCACTTTTTAAATCATACCCATCTGCACCAATTGTAGTAGGCTTAGGTCTAGGCTTGCCAAAACCACTATAAAAATCAAATCCATCCATTAATACAAATGCACCGTTATGGTGAAAATCATCTCCCATAAACCAATCGGTAACAGGTGCTTGTGGGCTAACAGCTTTTAATGCAGGATGATTGCTTAAAGCCGCCATAGTACTGTAAAAGCCGGGGTACGAAATACCAAATACACCTACTCGTTTGTTATTTTTGGGTACGTTTTTTACCATCCACTCAATAGCATCGTAGGTATCACTAGCTTCATCTATTTCTGTTCCTTTTTTATTGGGGTTAAAAGGGCGTACATCTACAAAATCTCCCTCACTCATCCAACGGCCACGTACATCTTGTATGGCTATTATGTAACCTTGCTTTAAATAGTTTATCCAATAACTAGCGTACAAACGTGGGTTAATTTTATCTTCTCCGTAAGGGTTACAACTGTATGGTGTACGGTTAAATAAAATAGGATGTAGCACTGTTGTATCTTTTGGTATATAGATGGCGGTAAATAATTTTTTGCCATCTCTCATAGGTATTTGTCGTTCAATTTTATAATAGTTTTGGGTAACCCATAATGAATCAGCATTTTGAGCTAAGCCACTCAAAAGAGAAAGAGAAAAAAGTAGGGAAAGAAGGAAATATTTTTTCATTATTAATGATTTGAATGTTAAATTTAACGAAAACTATTTTATGCCAACGAACGAAGAGTTAATTAATACATTTTATACAGCGTTTAACAAACTAGATGCTGCTACAATGAATAGCTGTTATAGCCAAGATATTGTTTTTAGCGACCCTGTTTTTGGTTTACTAAAAGGTGATGAAGTAAGGAGTATGTGGCAAATGCTTTGTGCTAATGCAAAAAATTTTTCACTTACGTATGGTAATATTATTCATTTAGATGAGGAGTATAGCACTTGCGATTGGGAGGCTACTTACACTTTTAGCAAAACAGGCAGGCATGTAGTGAATAAAATACGTGCCAATATGAAATTTGCAAATGGCAAAATTATAGAGCATAGCGATGCATTTAGCCTACACAAATGGAGTGCACAAGCATTGGGTTTTAGCGGCTGGTTATTAGGTTGGAACAGGCTTTTTCAACGTAAAATACAAAATGGAGCAAGGAAGAATTTGTTGAAGTATATGGCAAGAGGATAGAACGCAGATGATTATGATTATTATGAGTTTTATGATTTTTTTGTACCCAACATTTGTTTGTTTATTTAGCTTCAGTGGCGAACTTGTTCTGTTATTTTTCTTTTTAAGTAAAAGGAAAATAATCATTACGTTCATCTTCAAATTATTAATTTGGCTTTTCCCTTAGCGTAGATTAAACCACATAATTTTTTATCAACACTACCATAACCACCTTATAAATCAGCTTTCCTTCCTCTTGCATAAAACAAAAACTATTTGTACTTTTCTTTTTCAACTAAAAACTATTTATTATGGGAAATTTATTTGCCGACATTAATTGGATAGCAGTACTTGTAGCAGCATTAGCCTACTTTGCTTTAGGTGCATTATGGTATTCACCTATACTTTTTTCAAAACGCTGGATAAGCGATTTAAAATTAGATGTAAACGACCCTAAAATGAAAGAAGGTGTACCCATGATATTTGGAGGTTCGTTTGTACTAATGTTTGTAAGTAGCTTAGCTATTGCAGTACTGGCTGCTAGAATGGATTTGTGGGGTTGGATGAGTGGATTAAAATTGGGTGCTTTATGTGGTATTTGCTTTTGTGCAGCTGGTACTGGCATTAACTATTTATACGAAAAAAGACCAATAAGTTTATTTTTAATAAATGGAGTGTATCAAATATTGGGTTGCGTAATTGCAGGTATTATTATTTGCATGTGGCAATAAAAATAAAAAGTAGCTACTGTTATTCAACAGTAGCTACTTTAACAACATTGGTAGGCAAGTGTAAATCCACAGGTGTACTACCTGTATTTACTACTACATCTCCTTTGCTTATAAAACCTCTTTCTTTTAAAATATCAATCTGGTCATAAATAATATCATCTAAACTTTCTTCTTCACCATAATAAAATGCCCTTACACCCCAGCTTAAACTTAACTGATTTATTAATGTTTTTTCTTTACTAAAAATATATAATGGCGATTTTGGACGGTAACTGCTTAGCATAAAGCCTGTATAACCACTTTGCGTCATTCCAATTAAAGCTTTAGCATTTGTGTCATTTGCTAATTTACAAGCACTATAGCAAATAGCATCGCTTAAAAAAGAAGGAGAGTGAGGTTGTGGTGCTAAAATATCATCTCTATTATAATCGTACGTATTATTTTCTACTTCTAAAATTATTTTACTCATGGTTTCTACAACAAGTATAGGATATTTACCTGTTGCAGTTTCGCCACTTAACATTACAGCATCTGCACCTTCTAAAACAGCGTTGGCAACATCGGTCACCTCACTTCTGTTTGGTTTTGTCCTATCAATCATACTCTCCATCATTTGCGTGGCTACAATTACAGGCTTTGCTC
>JAGNRZ010000219.1 GCA_017988335.1 Ferruginibacter sp. | reverse complement strand
AATTGATATTCATGTATAAGCTCAGTCTTTCTTTTTTTTGCAATAAAATTTAACCAAGGATTTATTATTAAAGAAAAAGCGATTTGCCCAACTACTTTTACTATACCAATTCGTTTAATTCTATTTTTAATTAATATTTTTTTTGAAACCGGGTTTTCTATAATAGCTTTTTGTAAGGTAAAGTTTTGCTTTAATACATTATACACCCATCTGCTACTTTCGCAATCACTAGCTAAAAAAACTATCTTCTTATCTGCCATTGTTATTGTTATTTTACCAATCTAGTTACTTCATCCATTGTAAAGTTACTAAAGCCATATTGGTGGTTTAGTTTTTTATAATGGTTTAAAATATTGGTAAGATTGTTTAAATTTTTTTGAAGATTTAGCCCAAAATTGTGAGGGTGCCACCATAAGTGATAAAGCTTACCTTGCTTTGCGGCAGCTGTCATTTCTACTTTTATTCGCCTTATTTTTAGTGGTTCAAAAATTGATAAAAAAGCACTGTATGGTTTTAAAAATCTGCTAGCAGGTATGTTTATAGGTTCATTTTTAGTAACACAAATGTTATGAATATTATTACCAGAAATTGGCACATAGGTATCTAACAACCTACATAAACGAATAAACGGAATTTCTGCAGCAAATTTTCTGGGTTTATAAATCCAGGAAGTGGGATTACCCCTATAACTTTTTATACCTAAATTATAAAGCATTTCTAAATACTCTTCATTAATTTGGTTACGAGGAAAAACTATACTCTGTAAAACAATTTCTTCTTTTTTAGCAATTTCAATTGCAGCTTTTGTATCAGCTTTAAAATCATCAATCGTTTGCCCTTCTTCTAAGCAATAATAGTGACTGTAGGTATGTGTACTTATTTCGTGGCTTGTATTTTTAAGTTGCTGCAGTAAGCTATATCCAAAATGGTAGCCATCATCTTCTTCATTATTACCAATTTTACTAAGTTCACTTTTGTAAACATTGTAAGCTTCGTTTTCGTAACTAGGTATTTGTGTAGGGTTGTATTTTTCTAATTCGGCTTTGTTAGAAGCAAATAAAAAACCTACAGTTGCAAATGTTGCTTTTATACCATATTGGTTAAATACTTCTATTAGTGATGGAATTACTTGCTTTACCCCCAAAATATTAGCACCATAACCTTCAATGGTAGCCACATCCCAAACTCCCCAAAAAAGTTCAAAGTCAAGCGATATTACAAATTGGCCGCCTTTGTGGTCTAAATTGCTCATTAAAAAAATTACTAAATAGCAAAATAACTTAAAATACACCACATTTTAGCATTAAACGTAATTTATAAAATGCAAATTATTTACAAACACAATCGTTATATGTTGATACAACTGTATTTTTGCAATAAGTGTATTAATTAAGATTCAACTAACTTATTATTTATTTATATGTGTGGCATTTCTGGATTTATAGATTTTTCAAAAACATCTTCTCAAGCTATTCTTGAAAAAATGAATAGAACAATGGCTCACCGTGGACCAGATGGCGAAGGCTATGCCATGTTTACAACTAATATTGCCATAGTAGGGCTTGGGCATAGGCGTTTAAGTATTATAGATTTAAGTCCAGCTGGTAGTCAACCAAAAAAATATAATCAGTTTCATATTACATTTAACGGAGAAGTTTATAATTACGAAGAAATAAAGGCAGCACTAACGGCCAAAGGTCATCAATTTAATAGCCATAGCGATACCGAGGTAGTGTTGCATGCTTATGAAGAATGGGGGAATAAATGCTTAGATAAATTTATTGGCATGTATTCTTTTGTAATTTATGATGAACAAAAGCAAAAAATATTTGCATGCAGAGATAGGGCTGGAGTAAAACCATTTAATTATTACTGGAATAATGATGTATTTGTATTTGCATCAGAGCTTAAGGCTATTGTTGAGCATCCCAAATTTGAAAAAAAAATAAATTTAGATGCAGTAGCGGCTTATTTACAATACTCATATGTGCCTACACCCCATTGCATTTACCAAAACACATACAAACTAAAGCCTGGTAATTTTTTAGAATTGGATTTGGGCAAAAAAGAAATTATTACAGCACAATACTGGAATGTTTACGATGCCTATAACAAGCCTATTTTAAATATAGATTTTAATGAGGCCAAACAAGAAACAGCAAAAATTTTAAAAAAAGCGTTTGATTATAGAATGGTGAGTGATGTACCCGTGGGTGTGTTTTTAAGTGGAGGATATGATAGTGCTTGCGTTACCGCTTTATTGCAAAAAGATAGAACCGAAAAAATTAAAACATTTACCATAGGTGTGCCAGATGCTGGGCTTAATGAAGCCCCTTTTGCCAAAGATGTGGCCAATCATTTAGGTACTGACCATACAGAGTATTACTGCACACAAAAAGAAGCCTTAGAACTAATACCGCAATTACCTTTTTTTTATGACGAACCTTTTGCCGATAGCAGTGCAATACCTACATCACTAGTAAGTAAAATTGCCAGAGAAAAAGTAATAGTAGCATTAAGTGCCGATGCTGGAGATGAAATATTTGCCGGCTACAATCGTTATGATTATGCATTAAAGTTTGGCAAACGATTGCAACAAATACCTGGTGTTTTTAGAAAAACATTAGCAGCATTAATGAATGCAATTCCTTCTACAGCTATACCATTGGTACAAAAAAAATATTTATTTCATAGTAGATACGAAAAAATAAAAAATTTTTTACAAAACCCATCTGAAAAAAATATTTTAAAAAACATTACACAGCAAATGACAGATGATTCCATTGCGGTGTTAATGAAGCACCCTGTAAAAGTATTACCCTCAGCTTTTGATAGCGAAGAGTTAAACCCCGAAAACTATTCTGTACTTACGTATATGATGGCAATAGATTATCAAACTTATATGTTAGATGATATTTTGCAAAAAGTGGATAGAGCTACTATGAGTACTAGCCTTGAAGGTAGAGAGCCTTTTTTAGACCAACATATTATTGAATGGGCAGCACAATTACCTATTGAATATAAATACAACAAAGGGCAAAAAAAATATATTTTAAAAGAAATAGTGCATGATTATATTCCAAAAACAATGATGGATAGACCCAAAATGGGCTTTGGAATACCTATTGCCAGCTGGTTACAAAACGAGTTAAAACCTTTTGTTGACCTTTACTTTGATGAAGCTTTTGTAGAAAAGCAAAATATTTTTAACAATGCTGAAGTGCAAAAAGTAAAGCATGCGTTTTACAACGGTAAAACAGAAAGGGCAGAAAAAATATGGTTTTTACTTATGTTTCAAATGTGGTACGATAAATGGATAAATAATAATTAATGCAATTATCCGTTTGTTTACTTGCAACTTAATAAAATGATTACCAAAAAAACAATTCTTCATGTAATTGACTATATGGGACGTGGCGGTGCCGAAGTAATGCTGGTAAGATTATTAAAAGAATTAACGGAGTACAATCACATAGTAGTTACTTTAAACGCAAAAGCCAGCTTCAATAAAAGTGAAATTAATTGCGACGAATATTTTTGTCTACATATGGGGTCATTTGCTAAATTTCCCTTGGCTGCTTTAAAGCTTAGAAAATTTATTAAGCAACGAAACATACATTTAGTACATACACATTTGTATTCTGCAACAATGGTGGCAAGGCTGGCTACACCCAAATCAATTCCTCTTATTACAACTATACATACCAATGTAAATGCTTCCGATGATTATAAAAAGAAATGGTTGATTGCACTGGAAAAATTTACATATAAACTTCATAAAAGCATCATAATTGGAGTATCACAATCTGCTTTAGACGGATATTATAAATTTTATAATCATACGCCTTATAAAAAATATCTGCTTTATACTTTTGTAGATGTAGATGCAATTAAAAGAGTAAAAGAATCGTATGAAGTAAAACCAAATGAGCCGTTTAAACTACTTACCATAGGTG
>JAGNRZ010000218.1 GCA_017988335.1 Ferruginibacter sp. | reverse complement strand
GATGCAATAGCTACTACCGCTACTAAATAGAATAATCTATTATTCATTTTTTTAACTTTGAGGGTGTTAAGCAACAAATATAATGACTTTTTGAATTAAAATCATCAAATTAATCGCCAAACAATTATTAAATTTTTACAAAAAATTTTCTTCTCGAAAAAGGTAAACGTATATATTTTATAAATATTGTGAGTACCTACGCAAATTTATTGATTTGTTTTAAAACTTGGTATAACTCGTTTGTGGTATTTATTGCAGGGCTACAAGTATAGTTAAAACACCTATAAATAAGCGTTTCGGCGGCATTGGGTTTATTAGCTAGTAAAGGAAATTGGCTATTTTCTTCCTTACTTGCTTGAATAACCTTATTGGGGGCAAAAAACTGCAATACATCTACCAAAAAAGGTTTATACTGCTCTCCCATTATTGTAATTTCTTGAATACCAATAGTTTGATTAAGTAGCATACCTGCCCAAATAGCAAACGAACTGGGGTATTTAATTACTGCTGTTGATAAATTAGCTAGCATTTTAGAGGCTATACTATACCAAGTTGGTTCATTAAAAGCTATAGAAAGATAAAATAGGTTTTGTGCCATTATAGCGTTGCCAGAGGGAGTAGCTCCATCATACACTTCTTTTTTACGAAGTATAATATCGGTTTGGGCATTGTGTGTGTAATAGAAAAAGCCTGATGCCTCATCAAAAAAATGAGTAATTACAAATTGAGTACTATTTTTTGCTTGGGTAAGATATTTTGTATTTGTCGTTACTTCTTGCAAATGAATAGCAGCTTGTATTAATGCAGCATAGTCATCTAAAAAAGCTGGATATTTTGCAATGCCATTTTTGTAGGTATGATAAAATTCTTTTTTGTTTGTTGCTTGTGTAAACTTTTGAATTAAAAAAGTAAAAGTATTAACTGCTTTATCGATATAGGGTTGATGATTTGTAGCAGCACCACATTTGCATAAAGCTGTTACCAGCATAGCATTCCAACTAAGTAAAATTTTATCATCGGTAATGGGACGTATTCTTTTATTGCGATGTTGTAATAGTTTTTGTTTGCCGTCATTTATTATTTTTTGCAACTTACTTTCCTCAATATTTTTTTCAATGGCAAATTGCTTAAGAGGTTTTAAAATTCTTAAAATATTGGTATGCTCCCAATTTCCCTCATCAGTTACATCATAATACTCACAAAATAATTCAGCATCAGTACCCAAAATTTCTTCTACTTCTTTTTTTTGCCAAGTATAAAATTTTCCTTCTACGCCTTCGCTATCTGCATCAATTGCTGCGTAAAAACCTCCTTGCTTATCTTCCATTTCGTTTTGTAAAAAATGAATGATGTGGTGTATGGCTTGGCTATATTTTTCGTTTTTAGTTATACTAAAAGCATCTGCCAAAATATTTAAAAGCAAGGCATTATCGTACAGCATTTTTTCAAAGTGAGGGGCAAGCCATGCTTTATCGGTACTGTATCTGGCAAGGCCGCCGGCTAAGTGATCGTAAATGCCTCCATCTAACATTTTATCAATACTTAGTAATGCTTGTGAAAGAGCAGCTTCGTCATTTGAAAAATAATAATACTGCAATAAATATTGAATGGTAAGGGTTTGTGGAAACTTAGGTGCATTGCCAAAACCACCCCATACCTCATCTGCATTTTGCAGAATATTTTTGCAAATGGTTTCACAATTTTCCTTAGTGTAAATATTATCGATGTTATTATTTTTTAATGCCGTTGAAAAATCAGATTTTTTAAAATGTTCAATTAATGTTTCTGCTTGTGTTAAAATTTCGTTGTTACGCTGTAACCAAGCTGTTTTAATGTTTAACAACACCTCTGTCCAAGAAAGACGATTGTAAGCATTTATTGGAGGGAAATAAGTACCGCCATAAAAAGGCTTTGCCTCTGGCGTTAAAAACACATTTAATGGCCAACCTCCACTGCCACTAATTGCCTGTACAGCATCCATATAAATAGCGTCAATATCAGGCCTTTCTTCTCTATCTACTTTTATATTTATGAAATTATCATTCATAATTTTTGCCACCGCCTCGTTTTCAAAACTTTCTTTTTCCATTACATGACACCAATGGCATGCGGCATAACCAATGCTTATTAAGATGGGTTTATTTTGGTTTTTTGCTAACTGCAAAGCTTCGTCTCCCCAAGCATACCAGTTTACAGGGTTGTGTGCATGTTGTAAAAGATAAGGGCTTGTTTCGTTAATGAGGTTGTTTGGCATGTAGCAAAGATAAACAAGGAAAGAACGCAGATTTTTATGATGATTATGATTTTGCCTACAGCAAAAGATATTGGCACAGATAAACACAGATAAATTTGCTACGCAAAAAGGGATTGCCACGGAGGCACAGAAAAAAGGAGAATTGATTGAGCTGTGTTTTAAATCAGCAAATGAAAAAATTGCAAATCAAAGATGGTAATTATTTTTTCTTGTATGTAGATAAAAAAAGTTCTAAAGCACTTACCATACTTGGGGCTTGGGGTTGTGGTGCTTTAATATCAAGTGTAAGGCCAGCATCTTCTGCTGCTTTAAAGGTATTGGCTCCAAATGCTCCAATACGAGTGCCATTTTGTTTAAACTTAGGAAAATTTTCTAACAAACTTTTTACACCACCAGGAGTAAAAAAACAAATTACATCGTAATTTTTATTTACTACCTCTTTTACATCGTTACTAATAATACGATACAGTACTGGAGTAGCATACTCACATTTATTATTTTTAAGCCAATTGGTTATTTCGCTATCAAAACTTTCTGAGCAAGGGTACAAAAATTTTTCGTTGTCTTTGTGCTTATTAATTACATCAAATAAACTTTTATTTGTACCATTTGCACCATAAAAAACTTTACGCTTTCTGTATAAAATAAATTTTTGCAGGTATAAGGCTACGGCTTCTGTAATACAAAAATACTTAGTGTCTTGCGATACATTTACCTTCATTTCATCGCATACTCTAAAAAAATGGTCAATTGCATTACGGCTAGTAAAAATTACAGCACTATAGTTAACAATATCAATTTTTTGTTTTCTAAAATCTTTGGCGGCAATGCCATCCACAACTATAAACGGATGAAAGTCAAGAGTAAGATTATGCTTTTTGGCTAAGTCAAAATACGGAGATTTATCACCTTCCGGCTTGGGCTGGGTAATTAAAATTTTTTTAATCTTAGTGGAAACGGCCGTGGCCTTACTTACCTCTGTTTTACTCATGCTAATCCCAAATGATTTGCAAAATTACGTATTTTTCCCTAAAAAAAGTGCTAATGCCTTATAACACACCAATAAAGGCAATACTTCTACCCCAATTAAATATAAAAAAAAGTGAAATCGGCTAACCTTTAAATTATGTTGCAAAGCCCCATACGATCTAAAAAAACGAAGCAAAAACATAAATCCTAATAATAAAAAAGATATAGTTACTGCCGAATTGGCAATAACGGGTTTAGCAAAAGTTATAGCTACTATAAGGGGAATTAAAATAACACCAATAATTTTATTAATAAGAAAAATGATAAACGTATAAGAATTTGTAACTGGTATATTGCCTGTGAGCCAACCTGTAAGTTTTAAAGTTGAATATTTAGCCAAATAAATAATGGCAATTAACAATATTGAAAATGCAATTAACACTCCATTACTAAAAGTAGTTTTTAACCCATAATGATTTAAGAGTGTATAAATGTAAACACCAGCTACTACCACAAAAAGAATATTATACAAAAGAGAAGGTAATTTGGATTGCAAAAGTTGATCGGTAAGTTGGCTTTGTTTTAATGAAGTATTAAAAAAAACCTTAAACAAGGTAGCAAAATATCTAGCATATAAAAATTTAACTGCTGCTAAAAAGCCTATAATGGCTAACAATAAATAAAAAGGAAAAGTAGTATTAGATGGCTTTTTATATGATACAATATTGTACTGTGG
>JAGNRZ010000069.1 GCA_017988335.1 Ferruginibacter sp. | reverse complement strand
ACACAGTATTTACCCAGCTGGCTATCATTGCAACCCTAAAGACCCATTACCTTTTATGGGGCTAGCTTCTCAAAAAAATTCTATTAATTTTTACCACATGGGTATTTATGCCAACCCAAAGTTATTAAAATGGTTTACCGAGGCTCATGCCAAAGCATCACCCAAAAAATTAGATATGGGTAAAAGTTGTGTACGTTATAAAAAGTCAGAAGACATTCCTTATGATTTAATAGGCGAATTAGCATCAAAAATTACGGTAGATGAGTGGATTGATCTGTATGAAAAAAATTTAAAGAAATAGTTTAATGAAACATGCACATATTTTTTAAATTGTAATTGTAGAAACAAAAAAGTTCTAATAAAATTAGAGCATTTAAATAATTACTGCATTTCAAACCAAGCCTTCTTTTTATTAATAACTTTTGTTCTTTTAGAAGGAGTGTTTTCTTCAAAATCATCCTCTTGCAATTCAATTCTTCTGGTAATATCATTTAATGAAGTAAGGCGTTGTATGGTGTATGGAATAGTTTCTAACCCTTTAGCAAAGTTGGTTACATAAAAGAATATACCTACCACATTGCCAGCTAAAATATCCTTATTGCCTGTTGTTTTATAAGTTAATAATAAACTTACTCCTAACACAATCATTACCATTAACTCCATAAAGCCAAAATTAAACGCCTCTTGATTGCTAATTTTTATTTGCCAGCTACGCAAATTATTATAGTGTTTTGATAATGTTTTATGATCTGCATTAGCAATAATATCTACCTGATTTTCTAACTCGTCATTTTTCTTTTTGGTTAAATATTGCATACGCTTACCATACACTCTGCTTATTAAAACTACGGGTATTAAAACTGATAAACACATTAGCACTACATTACTATCGTAAAAAAACAATAAAATTAACGAGCCAATTAAATTGTATCCGGCTTCAATTACATATACCAAATCAAATTCTAAAAAATCTACAAACTCTCTAGCCAACGTACTATGTGCACTAAGTTTGCTTACATCACTTTGCGATTTTTTTCTACGCAAAAACTTTGTAACTAACGATACATAAATGGCACTGTATGTTCTAGTATCGTACATATGTCTTATAGTGCCTATGGCTAGCCAAATAATATGAGATACAGATAAAATAATTAACCCTTGATAGCTACCTTTCAATAAATCGTTAATAGCCATTCCTAAAAAAAGAGGACGCAACAATGCACCCAACATTTCTAACGAAAATAAAAAATAGGTAAGCACCAATTGATTGCGGTGCAAACTCATTAAACTTCTTAAAATTTGAAAACGACTCATAAAATTTTTTCTATTGGTTCATTAATTTATTTCTTGTTATTCAGAAGAACGAAGAGTCTAAATATTGTAAATAGATTTCTCCTTTCGTCGAAATGACAAATGCTAGAATTTAATTGGTGTTAGTAAGACCGAAAGAAATGGGGTTAGTTTAATCGGTGGCTTTACTTTCTCTTTCGGTTACCGAGTTATTTTTAACTCCAGTAATAAAGCCACTACAATTTGGGGCACCGCATTGGCAGTTAAAAGGCTCCATGGTGTCATCTAAAAAAGATGCATAATTAAGGGTAAGTTCGTTGCCTTTATTAATGGGTGTTAAAGCAATTACATTTAAACCTTTATAACCTGTGTTAGCATTGCAGCTATGGTTTTGTGGAGCCCACTCTGCTGGGTTGTTATCCCACAGCAAATATACTTCATTACTTAGTGGGTAAGCATATTTTCCAAATATTAATTTTTCATTAATATCCCAATTTTGCTCCACAAATCGTTTAGTAACAATACGTTGTGCCATTTCTTCGCCTTTAAAAATAACTTCGCCAGCGGCAATATTTTGAGTAGCATAAATTCCATATCCTGCTATGGAATTACCCTTCATAATGTACTTTTTTTGTTTTCCTTTATGGCGGCTAATGCCCTCTTGTATAATATGTTGCAAAAAATTAGCTTGCCCAAAACCATCATATTTTAAAATATAATCGGCACTGCCCTCATAGCCATCTTTGTAAAAAACAGAGCAAGTAAAATTTATTTCTAAAAAGAAGATTTCGTTTTTATCATTCATCCTAAAATCTAACCTGGCATAGCCCACTCCACCAAAAGTTTTAAAAATTTTTGATGCTGCTTCCCTTAATTGAGCTTCTAAGTTTTCGTCATTGCAAGGAATATTGGCATTAGGGTGCAACTCACTTGTTTTTAAAGCATAAGTTTTAAATTGATTGCCGCTAGGAAAAATATACTCAACTGGTTTAAATATTTTTACAGTTTTTCCATCGGCATTTGCGGCAAGCATTACTGTAAACTCTCTACCATCAATATATTCTTCTACTAGCAACGGCGAATATTCATCAATAATACTAGCTATTTTATTTTTTAGCTCCTCAATATTTTTTACCAAGCTTTTATCATCTACTCCTAAGCTATCGCCAGCTTTGGCTGGCTTTACAAAAAGAGGATATTGTAAATGCTTACACTCTTGTTCAATATTGCTATCGCTATCTATTAAAGCATAATTAGGCGTTTTTACACCTTCGGTATATGCCACATACTTCATTAATTCTTTTGGCGGATCATACAGCAAACTTGTAGGGCCTGTAAAAGGAAGATTTAATAATTCTAGTGTATAAATCACATCAATACTGGGTACTTCCCACTCCAAATAACCTTCGCAAAGATTTACATAAATGTCAAACTTTTGTTTACTTAATTCTTTTAATTGTTTGTAGGTAGTTAATTTATTTAAAAAGATGTTGGTGAAACTTGCACTAGGCATTAAGTGGCTTAAATCCCTTGGCGGATCGTAGTTTTGATAATCTACAGATGACGTTGAATAATTGGGTTGAAGTACACAAATGCGTAAACCCCCTCCGCCCCCTGAAGGGGAAACCGCCGAAGATTGTAGCGAAGATTGTGTTGAATTTAAGCTCATTTTTTAATTTGTGTTCATCTGTGTAATCTGTGGCAAACCTCTTACCACCGCATCTTCCAAAATATCTTTTATTAAATTACTAAATGTTGTATTACTAAACCGCAATATAGCGCCAATGCTTGTAAAGTTTTCATCTTCGCTAAGCCCACACTGGGCATTTACTTCAAGCACATACAATTTTTTTGTAATAGCATTTTGCCTTACATCTACCCTTGTGTAACCTACACCCTTGCAGGCTACATAAGCATCCCAGCTTATTTTTTTTATACCCTCAATCAACGTTTCATTTGGCAAAGCATATTCATAAAAATTTTCCTCATTAGGCATAGCTTCTTCATCCTCATAAATTTCCCATAGCCTATCAAAGCTTAAAAATTTTTCTTTTTCAGGTAAAGATGAATGAAAAATACGTTCAACAGGAGTATATATTTTTGCACTAGAAGGATGGTTATAACTACCGCTAATAAACACTGTATATTCTGGTCCTACAATAAACTCTTCCGCAATTAATCCATCACTAGCTAAATTCCAACCTCTATAGCCGTCAAACATTTTAGCTACTTGTTCATTAAGCTCATCAACATTTTCCACCACATTTTTTACACCTACACCCATGCTTCCTCCACTTACGCTTGGCTTTACAATTATAGGTAATCCTAATTGTTCAAAAATATCATCACTTATTTTTTGATTAGATAATATAGCCTTCCATTTAGGTGTGGCTACACCAGCATTATCAAATGCTTGTTTCATTGGAATTTTAGAAGTGGTGATGGTATAAAAATATTCATTGGCACCGGTATAAATTATATTATGCTGCTGCAATAATTTTACTACCGAAACACCTGGCGTACCATTTACTTCATCGCCATCACAAATATTTAATACAATGGGTGTATTAATGCCTGCATTTTTTTCAACTGCAATTTTTTCAATTACTTCACCAAATGTTTGCATGGTAACTGGCTGCCATTGCCATTGCAAACCTAGCTCAGCAAAGGTTTTAGCGTATTCTTCAATACTTTGAGTAAAATCGTAATAGTAATCAATATTGGCATCATTAGTTTGTACGTACGGAGCTAATACCCAAATCTTAATTTTATTATTTGAATCGCTTAGGGATGAAAACATAAAAAGATTATCTGGCTTGTTTTTGGCTTTGCAGCTGTTGTTGTATAAAATTAGTTAGTTTATATTTTTGCAAAGTATGTGATGATAAATGAGATGCCCCATTTATTAATTGCAAACAATTTGCACTACCACAATTACAAACAAAAGGTTGAGCCATATCCCACTCGGTGCTAGGATAAAAAAATGTAAATTCATCTCCTTCGTTTAAATCTTGCAAAGCAATAAGCTGCATGGTGGTAGTATCAAAAAATACGGATGGGTTACAACTATGATTTATATATTGCAAAAATTGGGGTACAAGTGTTATATGAGTATTTGTATTTACCTGTATGGTTAAGTATGTAGCAAAGTGTTGCGTAATACCAGCACTAAAATTACTAATAACTTCGCCTTTTTTAAATGATTTTGCACTGTGTAAACTATTTTGCCCATTATCAACATCTTGCAAACGAATAGCAAATACATGATTGCTTACAATGGCTTTATTTTGGGTTGTGTTATTGGTTAGCATTACACATAGATTATAAAAAGTAACAAAAGTTTAAACTGTTTTTTTCTTTATTAAAAGTATAAACATAAAAGCTATAAAAAATCATATTAACTTGTTGTAAATTAATAAGTGGAATAAATGGACAATAATGTGCATAACCAACCTAATGGCGAATTATTACTAGAGCTAGTAAAAATGGAAATGCCTTTTGGAAAATATAAAGGAACGGTGCTTTGCAATATTCCTGTATTTTATTTAGAGTGGTTTAAAAAGAAGGGTTTCCCCAAGGGTAAATTGGGAATTTTATTAGAAACGATGTATGAAATTAAGATTAATGGCTTGGAGAGACTACTACAGCCTTTGAAAAAATAACTTCAACTAATTATTGTAAATTTGTTACAACCGAAATTAAAGATAAGAATGAAGAAACTTTTATTTTTCCTATACGTAACAGCTATTAGTTTTAACTTATATGCTCAAAACCAAACTCAAACCCTTCATCAACTAAATACCTTGCTTATTAATACGGTAATGGAAGATTTGTTTAACCCACCTGTGGGTAGCCGCATTTATGTATATCCTAATATTGCTTTTTATGAATGCATTGTTACTAATAAAAAAGATTACCAACCCTTATCTGGTAAAATAAATAATTTAAACCCATTGCCAAAACCAGCTACTAATATAGATAACTACATAGCCGCTTGCATTTCATTTTCCTACACTGCACAAGCATTAGTAGCTACCGAACAAAAATTTGAAGACTGGAGAAATAATTTTATTACAACTGAAAAGCAAAAGACAGATAGTGTGCTTTGGCAAAGCTCATTTAATTACGGCAAACAAATTGCCGATAGCATTATTGCCTACAGCAAAAGAGATAATTATTTGAAAAGCCGTGGATTAATGCGATATGTAATTACCAATAAACCTAGCGATTGGCAACCTACACCATTGGATTATGCCCAAGGATTAGAACCACATTGGAATACAATAAGACCCTTTACATTAAATAATGCATCGCAATTTTCGCCAAAACAAAAATTGGTGTACAGCAAATCAAAAAAATCTATCTTTTATAAAACTATGATGGAAACCTATACAATAGGTAAAAAATTAGATTCAGTTAAAAAAAGTATTGCTTTATATTGGGATGATAACCCCAATGTATCAAAGAACAGCGGTCACTTAAATTATTTCATACACAAAATATCTCCTGGAGGGCATTGGGTAATGATAGCTAAACAAGCTTGTGAAAAAAAGCAAGTAAGTGTTACCGAAGCGGCACAAGTTTATGCATTAACCACTATAGCTATATTTGATGCTTTTATAAGCTGTTGGGATGAAAAATACAAAACCAATTTAATACGCCCCATTACAGTAATTAACAGAGAAGTAGATAAATACTGGCAACCTTTTATACAAACACCTCCTTTCCCTGAATTTACTAGTGGACATTCGGTAACATCTAATGCCGCTGCAACTGTTTTAACTACATTGCTTGGAGAAAATGTTTCTTTTATCGATAATACAGAAATACCTTTTGGTCAAGGCACTAGAGCATTTAGCTCTTTTTATCAAGCAGCAGCAGAATCTTCAATTAGCCGAGTGTATGGTGGCATACATTATAGGGTAACAGCTATAATTAGTACAGAGCAAGGCAAGGCTATTGGAAAAAATGTTTTACAAAAGCTTTACACAAAGCATTAAAATAGTATCGCATGTTTTTAAAAAAACTATTTGCTACAATTTTTTTAAGCAATATTTTATGCTTGATTTTTGCTCAGCAAAAAAAATTTACACGTATTCCATCATCGGCTTCTGGGATAACTTTTAATAATACTATTACCGAAGACCCTAACATGTTTTATTATATATACGAATACTTATACCTAGGTGCTGGTGTAAGCGTAGGCGATATTAATAATGATGGATTACAAGATATCTATTTTAATAGCACCAGAGGAGATAATAAACTCTATCTTAATCAAGGCAATTTTAAATTTACAGATATTACAAATACCGCTGGCGTAGCTGCACCCTTAGGAATTAAAACCGGGGTTAACATGGTAGATGTTAATAATGATGGTTACTTAGATATTTTAATTTGTAAATCAGGATACAAAGATCCAAACTATAGAAAAAAGCAACTATTTATCAATAACAAAAACTTAACCTTTACTGACAAGGCTGCTGAGTATGGATTAGACGATGCCAGCTATTCTATTCAATCGTACTTTTTTGATTATGATAATGATGGAGATAAAGATGTTTACTTTGTAAATCACCCTATTGATTTTAGCAAAAGCATGCACATACCAGCCACCATGCTAAATGGTAAATTGGTTTATGTACAAGACACTAATACTCTTTATGTAAGTGACAGACTTTACGAAAACAAAGGAAACAAATTTGTAGATGTTACAAAAAAAGCCGGGCTCATTAATCATGCCTTTGGGTTAAGTGCTTCAATTTTCGATTTTAATAATGATAATTACCCAGATATTTTTTTAGCAAACGATTTCAATAAACCAGATGCAATTTATATCAACAACAAAAACGGCACATTTACCGACAAGCTTACCCAATACCTAAATAAAGTAAGTTTTAGTAGTATGGGTAGCGATATTAACGATATTAATAATGATGGGCACGAAGATATGATGGTGGTAGATATGGCAGTAGAAGACCCTGTAAGGCAAAAACAACTATTTGCAGTAAACCAAGGTTACGATAAATTTAATTTGCTACTAAAATTTAATTTATTTTTTCAATACCCTCATAATATGCTACAGCTTAATAATGGCAATGGCACATTTAGCCAAATAGCATATCATGCTGGCGTTGCAGAAACAGAGTGGAGTTGGGCACCCTTAATAGCCGATTTTGATAACGATGGCTGGAAAGATATGTATGTAGCCAATGGATTAAAAAAAGATATGACCGATTGGGATTATAAAGTTTTCATATTAGACTCTATAATGAATTTAATGAACAAAGGGCAAAGTGTAGATTTGAATAAATGGCTAAGTAGTATCCCAGAAGTAAAAGTGAAAAATTATTTATACAAAAATAATGGCTCGTTAAAATTTGAAAACTTTACAGATGTGTGGATGGATGAACCACCATCCTTTAGCAGCGGCACTGCTTACGCAGATTTAGACAATGATGGCGATTTAGATTTAATTGTAAACAATGTAGATGATGAAGCATTTATTTTTAAAAACAATCAAGAGCAAAGTTTAGTTTCAAATTTTTTGCGATGTAAGTTTTATAAAAATAAATCGTTATTGCAAGAAGTATATGGCGCAAAAATTAAATTAACTTTTGATGACGGTACAATACAAGTACAACATTACGACCCACAACGAGGCTTTTTAAGTACAGTAGAGCATGCCGTACATTTTGGTTTAGGTGTTAATAAATCTATTGCTAAAGTAGAGGTTGAGTTTGCATCTGGCAAAAAACTAGTGCAACATAATGTTGCCGCAAATCAAACAATTACTTTTTATGAAGATGATGCATTGCCAAGCAATAATAAAAATGAAATTGTTAAGCCAATATTTACAGAAATAAAAACGCCTTCAAAATTTAATTACACCCATACCGAAAACGACTACGTTGATTTTAAAAGAGAGCCATTAATACCTTACAAATGCAGTCGTAAGGGACCCTATTTTACAAAAGCAGATGTAAATGGAGATAAGGTAGAAGATATTTTTATCGGGGGATCGGCTGGCACTAGTGGTAAATTATTTTTACAAACAAGTAACGGAACTTTTATAGAAAACAAACAAGTAGTTTTTGAAAAAGATAAAATGCTTGAAGATAATGGCGTTTTATTTTTTGATGCAGATAATGACGGAGATAATGACTTATATGTAACAAGCGGTGGAGCAGAGTTTGATAATGGCTCCGCAAAATATCAAGACAGGTTATATATAAATAATGGGAAAGGAATTTTTACAAAAGCTGTGAATGCTTTGCCAACCGAATCATACAACGGAACCTGTGTTATTCCTTTAGATTTTGATAGCGATGGCGATTTAGATTTATTTGTTGGCGGAGGTGTAACCCCTGGAAAATTTCCATTAGCTGATGGCAGTATGTTGTTGCAAAACAATAAAGGTGTATTTACAAATGTAACAGCCACTATTGCTTCTGAGCTTTCTACAGTCGGCATAATTAATGCTGCATCATGGGCAAATGTAGATGCTGAAAAAAATAATGAACTTATTGTTACAGGAGAGTGGATGCCTACCACCATTTTTAAATACCAACAAGGTAAATTTATAAAACAACAACCGCAAGTTGCCATAAATATACATACAAAAATACATCAGGTAGATACCACTATTAATTTAGATGCCATTACTGGCTGGTGGAATACAACAACAGCAAGCGATATAGATAATGATGGAGATATGGATTTAATAGTTGGTAACAGAGGTACTAATTCTAAAATACAATGCAATTTTTACGAACCTACCACTATTTACGCAAAAGATTTTGATGGCAATGGAAGCTACGATGCAGTATTAGGCTATTCTATTTGGGGCAAATGCTACCCTATGTATAGCCGAGATTTTTTAATTGATCAAATGCCAATGTTTAGAAAAAAATATACCCGATATAGAATGTATAGTGGGCAAACCATGGATGATATTTTTACCACCGAACAAAAAAAGGGTATGCAAATTTTTAAAGCCAACTGTTTTGAGTCAGGCGTATTAATTAATAATGGCAATTACAATTTTACATTTATACCCTTACCCGAAAGAGCACAATTATCTACCATTAACGATGTAGTTATTGATGATTTTGACAAAGACGGAATAACAGATATTGTTGTTTGTGGTAATAATTACGATGCCGATGTAAGCACTGGTAATTATGATGCTACAGCCGCCTTATTACTAAAAGGAATTAGTAATGGAAAATTTACAGCTGTTGACTATACAAGTGCTGGTTTAAATATAAAAGGAGAGGTTAGAAAAATGATTTATCTAAAAGAAAAAAAGCAAATCATCTTTTTAAAAAATAATGGAGTGGCACAAACAGTTAGTTTTTAATCTTTGTGTGCTTTGTGCCTCTGTGGGAATAATATTTTTTGTGCAGTTCATTTTGTAAATTGCATATCACATCATGCAATTTAAACTACAATCATCATACTCACCAGCAGGCGATCAACCGCAAGCTATACAACAACTTACTCAAGGTGTATTAAATGGCGAAAAGCATCAAACCCTATTAGGCGTTACAGGTAGTGGTAAAACATTTACCATGGCTAATGTTATTCAAAACACACAACGCCCCACATTGGTGCTTACCCACAACAAAACATTGGTAGCCCAATTATATGGAGAATTCAAACAATTTTTCCCCGACAATGCAGTAGGCTATTTTGTTAGCTACTACGATTATTATCAACCCGAAGCCTATATACCTGTTAGTGGCACTTATATCGAAAAAGATTTAAGCATTAATGAAGAGTTAGATAAATTAAGACTACAAGCCACTGCACAATTATTAAGTGGGCGTAGAGATATTATTATTGTAGCTAGCGTAAGTTGCATTTATGGTATGGGCAACCCTGTTGATTACGAAAATGGAATCATCCGTATAAATCAAGGGCAAATAATAAGCAGACAAGGTTTTTTACATGCATTAGTTAATAGCTTGTACAGCCGCAGCGAAGGCGATTTTAACCGAGGCACATTTAGAGTAAAAGGCGATACGGTTGATATTAATTTGCCCTATGTTGACTTTGGTTATCGCATTACTTTTTTTGGCGATGAAATTGAAACCATTGAAACACTTGAATTAAAAACTGGTAAACGAATTGCGGCGGTAGAAAATGCAGCTATCTTCCCTGCCACTTTATATGTAGCACCCAAAGAGCAGTTAATAAAAGTAATACATGAAATACAAGACGAGGCTTTAAAGCAAGAAGAGTATTTTAAAAGTAGCGGAAAATATATAGAAGCACAACGCATTGGCGAAAGAGTAAATTACGATTTGGAAATGATAAGAGAATTAGGCTATTGCAATGGCATAGAAAATTATAGTCGTTTTTTTGATAGGCGTATGCCCGGCACAAGGCCGTTTTGTTTGCTAGATTATTTTCCAAAAGATTTTTTATTAATGATAGATGAAAGCCATCAAACCATACCGCAAGTAAGTGGCATGTATGGTGGCGATAGAAGCCGTAAAATGGTATTGGTAGATTATGGTTTTCGTTTGCCTAGTGCATTAGATAATCGCCCCCTAAATTTTTATGAGTTTGAAAATTTATTAAACCAAGTAATTTATGTAAGTGCTACACCCGGCGATTATGAGCTAGATAAAACAGGCGGAGTAGTTACTGAACAAGTGGTACGGCCTACAGGTTTGCTTGATCCACCAATAGAAATACGACCCTCCATTAATCAAATAGATGATTTACTTGATGAAATTGACAAAAGAATAACCAAAGGCGATAGAGTATTGGTAACCACACTTACCAAGCGTATGGCCGAGGAAATGGATAAGTATTTAAAACGCATCAATATAAAAAGCAAGTACATTCATAGCGAAATAGATGCTTTAGAAAGAGTAGAGATTTTACAAGAGCTTAGGCTAGGAGTTATTGATGTATTGGTAGGAGTAAATTTATTAAGAGAGGGGTTAGACCTGCCCGAAGTAAGCCTTGTAGCCGTATTAGATGCCGATAAAGAAGGCTTTTTGCGTAACGAAAAAAGCTTAACGCAAACAGCAGGTAGAGCTGCCCGTAATGTAGATGGCTTAGTTATTTTTTATGCTGATAAAATGACGGACAGTATGCAAAAAACTATTGATGAAACCAATAGGCGTAGAGAAAAACAAATTGCCTATAACATACAACACAATATTACCCCAACTACGGTTAAAAAAAGTACAGAACAAATTATTGCACAAGGCAGTGTATTAGATGTAAAAGGCTACGACCCTTCAAAAGCTTATGCTATTAATAACCAAACCACATTAAGCATAGCCGCTGAGGAAGAAGAAGAATACCTAACCATACCCAAAATGGAAAAGAAAATTGCCACCACCAAAAAGCAAATGGAAAAAGCCGCAAAAGATTTAGACTTTATGGAGGCTGCAAAGTTGAGAGATGAAATGTTTAGGTTGCAAAAGGTGTTGGAGGGGATGAGGTAAGAGTTTTTAAAACTTTATGATAGTAGAATTAGGAATATTTTTAAACTTATTATCCCCTGTTAATAGTTCAAAATCGTAATAATTTGCTGTTGCAGCAATTATAGCGTCGGCCATTTTAAGTCTGTAATTTCTCATAAACAAAATAGCTGCCGATTTTATTTTATCATTAAAATCATAAAGCTTACATGCGTCCAAAAGTAATTGTATATTTCTAATGTCGGTTTTTGTAATATTATTTTTGCTTAATAATTCCATTTCTGTTACAAAAGAAATGTGAATGCTTTTGTCTTTTAACACTGGTACTAAACTTTTATTTCCATCAAGAAGATGAATTAGAATATTGGTGTCTAAAAAAATATCACTTCCCATCTCTTAATCTTCTTTGGTATTTTACGCCATCTTCTCCCCATTTAACTATACCCAAAAATTTTTCTGGGTTAAATTTTTTAGTGTTTTTTTTAGTTATTAGTTTCTTTTTCTTTTCCAATGTATTCATAGTAATCTCTTTTCATGAAGTTACAAATAAAATCAATTAATACCCAATTAGCTTCAATTTCTCCCCAAAATTTCGTACCTTTAATCAATTCAGATTGAAATCTACCTTGCTGTAACTTCATTTTTACGCTTTCTACCTTTCAACTGCCAATTTTAATTATTTCAAACAATAGTAATGACAAACGAACAAATTGAAAAGGTAATGGATGCCCATTTAGACAAATCTACCGTAACTATTTACTTTAAAACCCGTAGCACCATTAAAGGCATTTTTATTAAAACAGCAGATTATAACGACTTAAAAGTTAAAAATCTTTGGCGTATTGTTAGCGAAAGCAAATTAAAAGAGTATCAAACTACAAAAGATACTGGCCTTGCTCGTATTTTTAATGGTACAGAGTTTACAAGATTAGGCACTAATTAAGCTCAAAGCCCCTAAAATCAATAACACAATTGTATTAGATAAAAAATATTTATTATCTTACTAATCCTTTATTAGTAAATTATAAATTATGACTACAATTGCTCTCTACAATTTAAAAGGCGGTGTAGGTAAAACCGCAAGCTGTGTAAATTTTGCTTATTTAGCTGCTGCAGATGGGTTTAAAACCTTGCTTTGGGATATTGACCCCCAAGGCTCATCCTCTTTTTACTATAAGGCAAAGCCTAAAGTACACCCAGGTATTAAAAAACTAATTACTAAAGATGCTGATTTAGAAAGTGCTATTTTAAGTAGCGATTTTGAATTGCTTGATGTAATACCTGCCGATAGCTCCTCAAAAACTGCCGATATAATGCTGGAGGAAATGAAAGGCAATAAAAACCGCCTTAAGCAAGTAATAAAACAATTACAAGGCGAATACGATTTTTTGTTTATTGATTGCCCTCCCGGCTTTAGTGCATTAAGTGAAAATATTTTTAACGCTGCCGATATTGTACTTATGCCTGTAATACCTACTACACTTAGCATACGTACCTACCATATGGTAAAAGATTATTTTAAAGAAAAAGATTTAGACATGAGTAAGATGATGTGTTTTTTTACCATGACGGATTTACGCAAAACCATGCACAACGATATTATGGCTGAGTTGTATAAAGACAAACGCTTTTTCCAAAACTACATACCTTACCTAAGCGATGTAGAAAAAATGGGTACACACAAAGCACCCATTATGGAGTTTGCCAATAGCAGCTACGCTGCTAAATGTTATAGGGAGTTGTGGACGGAGATAAAGGAAGGGATACTATAATCTTGTAGAAAAAGTAGATTAAGTACAAATAAATAACCAGCAAAATAAAAATGGTTTTCCATGCTAGTAACGATTGCCTTTAAGAGTAGAATTACCGCAGCTGAAGCTACAGTAGTACAATAGTTGCACATAGCTCATGCCGACAAACGGGCTGTTTTCGTTTGTCGGGGTCTTTTTTTGTTACTTTTTTGGACAAGCAAAAAAGTAAGTTTAAAAATTCATAGGGTTGCTATATAAATTAAAATTTAACCTTCAATGAGTTTACTACTAAAAAATTTAAAATATCAATAACTATAAATAAAAATTAATGAAGAGAGAATTATTTAACTGGTTAGCCCAGCCCTCCAAAAAGATATGCCCATTGTACGCTATGGCGATTATGGTTTTGCGTTATTACTTGTACCCACAGCAGCAGCCGATTATTTGGAGTACGAACGTTTTCAACTTATGGAAACCTTAGCACCTTACATAAACAGTGGTAAAGTGCAAATATTTTCTATCAATAGTATTAATAACGAAAGCTGGTTAAATAACGAAATGTTGGGTGAGCATAAAGCCATTCGTCAAAATCAGTTTAACGAGTATGTATATAATGAAGTAATACCATTTATAAAAACAAACACTAGCAACGAAACGCCTATAATTACTTGTGGCGCTAGCTTTGGGGCTTTGCATAGCATGAATTTATTTTTAAAACGCCCCGATTTAATTAATGGTGTAATTGCTATGAGTGGTGTGTACGATTTAACAGATTATACCAAAGGATATTTTGATGATCAAGTGTATTTTAACTCACCACATCATTATATTGCTAACCTTACCGACCACAACGTTTTAGAGCAAATACGCAAAAGCAATCATATACATATACTTACGGGTGCTGGTGATTACGAAGACCCGGAAGCATCAAAACATTTTGCAGGCATATTATACAGCAAAGGCATTACTTACGAACTTGATGTTTGGGGCAAAGAGTGGAAGCATGATTGGCCTACGTGGAGAGCTATGTTACCATTGTATTTAGAAACAAGGTTTTAATTTTACAGGTGATCACCACCTAGGGTGGGTCACCCGTAAAATTGTTTGAGCTTATTAACCAAAGAGGAACATAGAGTTTTTGTGAAAAAAAATCTTCTGCTATAATCTTCGCAAAAATCTACCAACTACTGCATAAGACGCCTCTTCTGGTTCGGTTCCGACGAAGTCGGAATTCAAAAAATACGAAGCATATTTTTTAAAAGAAGCAAAACTAGCGTCGGTGCAGTAGAGATGCCCTGCCGGCATTGACGCACAAGGTTT
>JAGNRZ010000217.1 GCA_017988335.1 Ferruginibacter sp. | reverse complement strand
TAGTTATGTCAATCAATTCTAATAGAAAATATTATCCTCAATTAGACGCAATTAGGGGAGTAGGCATAATTTGTATCTTTTTTTATCATGCGTATAAACCTAATTTTGGCAATACATTTATTGAGCAATTAGCTACTTTTTTCTATAGCAACTTATATTTAAGTATAGATTTATTTTTTGTATTATCATCATTTTTAATAACTTATTTAGCATTGGAGGAAATAGCTATAAATGGGCATTTTTCGATCAAGAATTTTTTTATACGTAGAATATTACGAATATGGCCATTGTATTTTTTTATATTATGTTTTGCCTTTTTAGTTGTAAAAAATTTGGCTAATTACTACGGTCAAAATATCTCAATGCCACCTGCTAGTTGGTATTATTTATTTTTAGGTAACTTTTATACATATCCTCATGTATTCTTTCTACAACAATTATGGACTATTTCGGTTGAAGAACAATTTTATATATTATGGGGTATATCTTTATTCTTCTTTTATAAAAAAATAAAATGGGTAATGTTGTTTTTTGCATTAACTAGCATAAGTTTCAATTTATATTCAGCAATTACAAATAAGGATAATTATTTCCACTCTCTAACTTATCTTAATGAAATGATGGCTGGAGCATATTTAGCCTATGCAATTAGGTATAATAAAAAAATCATCCAATACATTAAAAAGTTAACAATAAAGTATGAAATAGGAATTTATTTATTTATTCCACTGTTCTTTGTTACATATTTTTTTTTGAATAGATTTTTTATCGGAGTTGGTAATAATATTTTGTATGTTATTATGCGGTTAATTTTTATTACGCATTCTTGTGTATTAGTTGCACACCAATTTATAAATGTAAATTCAGTATTTAATTTGAAAAAGTGTACCTTCTTTATTTACTCTGGTAAAATATCCTATGGATTATATTGCTATCATGGATTTGTAATTACATTCGGTACTCTGGCAATAAATAAGTTCAAATTTACAATACACCCATTTTTAACAACCATTTTACTGCTTGCAATAACTTTTTTTGTGGCAACGCTTAGTTATACATTTTTAGAAAAACCGTTTTTAAAAATGAAAAATAAATTAGGTTATTCTTCCTAATTGTATATTTTTCAAAATATACTTACCTACAACATCCCACTCCACATTTACAAAACTATTTACTGCAATATTTTTTATACCTGTGTTATTATACGTATACGGAATAATAGCTACTGTAAAACAATCTCTACCTACATTAAACGCTGTTAAACTAATTCCATTAACACACACACTACCTTTTTCAATAATAAGTGCAGCATATTTGGGGTCAAATGAAAATGTGTATTCCCAGCTGCCACTTTTTTCAATTACATTGACGCAAATAGCAATATCATCTACATGTCCTTGAACAATATGTCCATCTAGCCGTCCATTCATTTGCATGCACCTTTCAAGGTTTACCATATCACCAATGACAAGTTTAACCAAATTTGTCTTTTTTAGCGTTTCGGCAATGGCAGTTACTTTATGGGTATCGGCAGCTACTTGTTCTACCGTAAGGCACACTCCATTATGGCTTAGGCTTTGGTCAACTTTAAGTTGTTTAGCTAAAGTAGATTGTATCCAAAAAGAGATATTACTACCTTTGCGTTCCATTGACATTACTTGTCCTATATCTTCAATAATACCTGTAAACATTTTTTTGCTACAAAAATATTCAATATTCAATCATAAATATTAAATAAATTCCCCTATCTTTGCACCCCAAAACCAATTAAAGGGGGTATATAAATTATGTTAATTATAGATTCTAAAGATTGCGAAAACATCGACAAAGCACTTAAAAAGTACAAGAAGAAGTTTGAAAAAAGCAAAACATTGTTACAATTAAGAGAGAGACAAACTTTCACAAAGCCATCTGTAGTAAGAAGGGCACAAGTATTAAAAGCAGTGTACAAGCAGCAATTAGCTACTGGTAAGTTAGATTAATAATAAATTTTAATCAAAATATAAGCTGATACTTAGTAATTTTAAGTATCAGTTTTTTTATGCCCACAACTTATCAAACTTTAATTACCGAGTTTTCACAATATCTGCAATTTCAAAAGCGATATTCACAACATACAATTATTTCTTACCAAAATGATTTAGTTGATTTTTTTGATTTTATAGTAACCGAATTTGTAGTTGAAAACATTGCAGAAGTTAAGCCTACACTAGTACGTAGCTGGCTAGCCCAATTAAAAGAAAAAGGCATACAATCAAAGTCAATTAATCGGAAAATATCTACCCTAAAATCTTTTTTCAAATACTTACTAAAACAAGAGAAAATTTTAGTGAGCCCAATGGGCACAATAGTGTCGCAAAAAGTAAATAAAAGGTTACCAGCTTTTGTAGAAGAAAATGATACTAATACACTATTCGAATATGTAGCTTTCCCCGATACTTTTATAGGGCAAACCGAAAAATTAATAATGTTATTATTATACGCTACCGGAATGCGTAAATCGGAGCTATTATTCTTAAAAGAATCGCAAATTGATGAATTTGCTAGTGCAATTAAAATACTAGGGAAAGGGAATAAAGAAAGAATTGTTCCCATAAGTAAAAATGTTTTAGAAAGCATTAAAACTTATATGGGGCTTAAAAAAATAAATAGTGCCAAGACCAAAGCCGAAGAGCTATTAGTAAATGAAAAAGGCGAACCTTTATACCCAAAATATATTTACAATGTGGTAAAAAAGTATTTAACCTTGGTTACCACTATTAAAAGTAAAAACCCTCATGTGCTTAGGCATACATTTGCTACACATTTAATGAATAATGGAGCCGATTTAAATGCTGTAAAAGAGCTACTTGGGCATAGCAGCCTTGCCGCCACTCAAATATATACCCATAATACAATAGAAAAGTTAAAAGACATTCATAAAAAAGCACATCCCAAAGCTTAATTTGTAGTACTTTTTACCACTTGTAAATTTTATGGGTATTTCGTAAAATTTTATTTTGAAAAATGCGTTTGTAATAGTAATTTCATTATGTAAAAAATAGTATTAAGTACATAACCCAAAAAGCCTATGTAATTGAAAGTTTACATTAAAATTCAAATATATTTTTTCACAGATTAAAACAAGAAGAGTATGAACGTAAACATTCAAACAGTGCATTTTAATGCTGATTCAAAACTGGTAAGTTATATTGAAAAAAAGACGAGTAAACTCACTCAATTTCACGAAAGAATAACCAAAGTGGATATATATCTAAAATTAGATAATGTAGTACACACCATAAAAGATAAAATTGCCGAAATAAAAGTGCATATACCTGGCTACGATTTTTTTGTAAAGCAATCTTCAAAATCGTTTGAAGAAAGCTTTGACAGTGCCCTCGATGCCTTAATTAATCAAATAAAAAGAAAGAAGGCTAAAATGGCTGCCTAATTCAATCAAACTTCAATTTTTTATATCAATTTTAAAAGCTCCCCCAAAAGGGAGCTTTTTGTTAAAAAGATTGTTGAAAAAAAATCCAAACTTTTTTTTTTCAAACTTTTTCTATTAATCATTTTCTCTTACCTTTGCCATCCCAAAAATTAAGGAGCAGTTTTATGCACCTACTTTTAAGGAGTTCTTATTTTAAAAATAAGCCGAGGTAGCTCAGTTGGTAGAGCAGCTGATTTGTAATCAGCAGGTCGTGGGTTCGACTCCCTTCCTCGGCTCAATGGTTTAGGGCAGATGGCCGAGTGGTTAAAGGCGACAGACTGTAAATCTGTTCTCTCCGGAGTACGTAGGTTCGAAACCTACTCTGCCCACAAAGCATAATTAGCTAATTCGATAATGGGCTAATTTGCTAATTGAAAGTTCTTTTAAATTCGTGAGTTTGTATTAGCACATTAGCTAATTAGCAAATTATCACATTTAACTAGCGGAAGTAGCTCATTTGGTAGAGCGGTAGCCTTCCAAGCTTCAGGTGGCCGGTTCGAGCC
>JAGNRZ010000068.1 GCA_017988335.1 Ferruginibacter sp. | reverse complement strand
ATCCACAAACGGCGAACGAAAATCTTCTGAAAATTGAAGTGAGTCGTTTAGTGGATAATGCGGTGTATTTTTGTTACCGAATTACTAAACATTTACAAGCCCGAGCTTGTCGAATGCGGTATGGTTATTTGAACCCGGTTTCGACAAGCTCAAACCTGACAACTTTTAAAAGATAGATTTAATGTCTAATTAGTATAATACCAATTAGATATTAAAAACACCTTTAAAAATTTTAAGATAAAATTTATTACCACAAATAGATTTTATAGTGTTGGTTGTTAAATTTTTTATTATTTCAGAAATTTTGTTTTGGAGGATTTCAATATTGTTGTAAGCAATCATGCTAACTCTATCCTTAAAATATCGCCACATTTTTCTACAGGGTTTAACTCGGATGAGTAAGGAGATAAAAATAATAAAGCAATATTGTTTGGAATATTTAAATTTTTAGCATGGTGAAAAGCACCATTGTCAAGTATCATTATTTTAAACTCACTTGTATTTTGAGATGTGGTATAATCTAAAAAATGTTGAAATGTGTTTGCATTGCAATGTGGCATTTCTAAAAGATAGCTACTGCCAGTAATGGGTGAAAAAGCACCAAATAAATACAAATTATCAAATAGATGTAAGAATGGTGCAACAGGCTTAACGCCTTTTGCAGTAAGCATTCTGCGAAGGACAGTTAATAACCAAAACGACTTTCGTCTTGAAAATATAAGTTGATGCTTACGCAATCTATTTTATCGTATTTTTCTTTAATATGTTCAAGGTTTTGAAATAGGTTTTTAAAAACTGCTTCGTCAGCAGGGGATTTTAGCACATGGTTTTTGCGGCTTACTTTTAGCCTAGCTCCAAACTTTCGCTTTACATATTTATTTACAGCATGATAGTTCATATCTATTCCAAACTCATCTAATAACCATTGTTGCACCTCTATAAAACTTCTAAAACCTTCTTTAGCATTGTTTAACGTTTAGATAATGCTTTGTTTGCGATAGAATTAATAGCAGCTTTCTTATATCCACCACGTTTGTCATGTAACATTAAATCTATTCCACCTTTTAAATAATTATCTCGCCATACTTGAATGGATCTATCTGAAACACCAAGCTGAAGAGACAAATTAATTTTAGTTAATTGTGGCTGTTTCTTTAACAAAACAAGCATACTTAACATTTTAACTTTTGAAGGAAATGATTTTTGAAGTTGTTTAAGTTCATTAAACGATTCTTTTTGTCCATTAACCCTTATTCACTTATTTTAGGACGAGACATAATAAGATAATAAAAAGCCCTCACTATTTTCAGTAAGGGCTTCTTAATATTTTATAAGTAATAATTTTTATCCTTTTTTACCCTTCACCAATTTTGGTTTTGGTAAGGTAGCTTGTGTTACCTTACGTTCACCTTTTAAAGTGCTTGCTAATTTTAATGCTTCGTAAGCATTAGCTATGCCACCTGTTTTTGATAACTCACTTAAATTTACTGTTTCATCAGTACCCGGTTTTCTTGCTTTAATATCTGGTGCTACAGCCGATTTTTCAATTACATATTTTAATTGCTTGGCAGATAAGTTAGGATAATATTGTAATGTAAGTGCTGCAATACCAGCTACTAAAGGGCAAGCCATACTAGTACCACTTGCATTACCATAAGTATTACCGCCAGGTATTGAAGAATAAATTTGAACCCCTGGAGCAAATACATCTACCTCAGTTTTTCCATAGTTACTAAAACTTGCTGTTAAACCTCCATTTGTAGGATCGCCACTTGCACCTACTGTAATGTAGTTGTTTGGCCTATATTTACCATCTTTAAATAAAGCACTAGGAAAATTATCTTGGGTGTCTACATCCTTAGCATCGTTACCTGCTGCATGTACTAAAAGTACACCTTTGCTTTCTGCATATTTTACGGCATCATCTACCCAATGTTTTTGTGGACTAAAATCTTTACCAAAACTCATGCTTATAATTTGTGCACCATTATCTACCGCATAACGAATGGCTAATGCAATATCTTTATCATGTTCATCTCCATCGGGTACTGCTCTTAATGTCATTATTCTTACATCGCTTGCTACACCATCTACACCTTTACCATTACCACGTATAGCACCAATTATACCGCTACAATGTGTGCCATGGAAAGATGTGGCAGCCATAATATCTGTATTACCATATCCTTTGTCATTGATGTTTGTAGGGTCATCACCTACAATTTCTCCTCTGTAATCTTTTGGAGGATTTGTTTTAGCTTGTGCTTTTCTTTCTTCACCATTTACATAATCCTCAAAGCCACCTAAAAATTCTTTATTGGTAGCTTCTAATTGCTCATTGCCTTTCATTAAACCATAAATAGCATTTTTTGCTTTTTTCTCAGCATCATTTTTGGGAGCGTAAGCTTCTAATTCTTTACCTGTATAAACATCTTTGCCTAATGCTACTTTTAATGTACTATCCGATATTTTGGTATTGTTAAGCATCTTTCTCATTATTACGTGATCAATACCACCTTCATCGCCACCTTTAACTTTAGCTTCAGCTTTCTTCCACATCTTGTATTCATAATATTCATCCTCATATTTTTTTAATTGATTTTCGTCTATTTGTTTCCCTTCATATTTTGATTTGAAATCATGATATACTCTATTTACTTCATAGCTATTTTCTTTTACATTTCTACCATCTTTGCCACCCAAAAAATTCCAGCCATGTACATCATCTATATAACCGTTTTTATCATCGTCTTTACCATTATTTGGGATTTCACCTTTATTTACCCAAAGTATAGGTTTTAAGTCTTCGTGTAGTGTATCAACACCACTATCAATTACAGCCACAACCACAGTTTTGCTTTTTAGTTTTTTTGCTTTAGCAAAATCGTAAGCCTTATCAATGCTTACACCGTAGTATCCACTTTTTTCTTTATCCATCAAATGCCATCCTTTAGGAGTTTCTTTTTTGCTAGTTTGTGCAAACGCAGTGGCACTAAAAACTACTGAACTTAAAATAAGTGCTGAAAATTTATTCATTTTTTAATTTTTATTTTACGAAAATAGGGATACTGTATGTATTGGCAATACCATTTATCCTGTATTTCTTTTAAATTGTAGTGTTTTATAATTTTATTAAGAGTTGTGTGACTTTTTTATTACAAATCAAACTTGATACCCTGTGCTAAAGGCAATTTAGCTGTATAGTTTATGGTATTTGTTTGCCTACGCATATACACTTTCCAAGCATCGCTACCACTTTCTCTGCCACCGCCAGTTTCTTTTTCCCCACCAAAAGCACCACCAATTTCGGCACCACTTGTGCCTATGTTAACATTGGCAATACCACAATCGCTACCATTTTGCGATAAAAAGGCTTCGGCTTCACGTAAATTATTAGTCATAATAGCACTACTTAAACCTTGCGGCACACCATTTTGCATAGCAATAGCTTCTTCCAATGTTTTATACTTCATCAAATACAAAATAGGAGCAAAGGTTTCATGCTGCACAATTTCAAAAGTATTTTTTGCTTCGGCAATGCATGGTTTTACATAACAACCACTTTCGTATCCTTTGCCTTTTAGTACACCACCTTCCACAATAAATTTTCCTCCTTCGGTTTTACATTTTTCAATGGCAGCTAAGTACATATTTACAGCATCTTTATCAATTAATGGGCCTACATGATTTTTTTCGTTAAGAGGGTTACCAATTTTTAATTGTTTGTAAGCATTCACTAATTTTTCTTTAAACTTATTGTAAACAGTTTCATGAATAATTAATCTACGAGTGGTTGTACAACGCTGCCCAGCTGTACCTACAGCACCAAATGCGGCACCAATTAAAGCCATATCTAAATCGGCATCTTTAGTAATAATTATAGCATTGTTGCCGCCTAATTCTAACAAGCTTCTACCTAAACGTTCTGCCACAGATTTGGCTACTGCCTTACCCATTCTTGTGCTACCAGTAGCACTTACCAAAGGCACTCTGGTATCTGCACTCATCCATTCGCCAACTTCTCTGCCTCCATTAATTATGCAACTTACCCCTTCCGGCACATTATTTTTTTTGAAAACAGATTGAATTATATTTTGACAAGCTACCGAACATAAAGGTGTTTTTTCACTAGGCTTCCATACGCAAACATCTCCACAAACCCAAGCTAATGCTGCATTCCAGCTCCATACCGCTACAGGAAAATTAAAGGCAGAAATAATACCTACAATACCTAATGGATGATATTGCTCATACATACGATGCCCTGGTCTTTCGCTATGCATAGTTAAACCATGCAACTGACGAGATAAGCCTACAGCAAAATCACAGATATCAATCATTTCTTGCACTTCGCCTAACCCTTCTTGTAAGCTTTTGCCCATTTCGTAACTAACTAATTCGCCAAGGGCTTGTTTGTTTTTACGTAATTCTTCACCCACTTGGCGTACAATTTCGCCACGTTTTGGAGCAGGCCAAGTACGCCACTCCGCAAAAGCAGCTTGTGCTTTGGCAATAGTATGTTCGTAACTTTTTTTATCGGCACCAGTAACCGATGCTATTAATTTACCATCAACAGGGGAGTGGGAGTTTAACTTTTCGCCTTTGCTTTTTACCCATTGCAAGCCAGTACTTACGCCGCTATTTGTAGTATTAATTTTTAGTTGAGAAATAAATTTCATATAGCTTTAAATTTTATGCAAGTTATTATTTTTAAAATTGTTGCTAAAAATACTGAGTATTTGATGTATAAAAAACGTTTGAATACTATTGCAAATTCGTGAAATTCATACTAACTTTATGTTATTATTAAAAACAATAAAGTATTATATGATGAAATTGTTCAACTTTTTTATGTATGATGTAGATGGAGAAAATGTACCAAATGTTAGCTCTGAAATTAAACAGCCCAATCAACAAGTGGAAAAAGTAGTAAACAAAGCTACACAAGCTAAAAAGCTAAATTTATGGCAGCGTATTAAAAAAGAATTACAAGCTTGGAGTAATAAAGACGCCGACGATAGTGCTTATGATGATACGCAGGTGTAATTAAGTTTTTTACAAGTCTATTCAAGATTATAATGCTAATATTGTTCACTAGCATTGGGGAAGTCTTTACTTTTTACATCTTTAATATATTGCTGAACGGCTGTAGTTGCCAGTTGGTTAAGGTTGGCGTATTGACGTAAAAAACGAGGCTTAAATTCTGTGTTTATTCCAAGCATATCATGCATTACCAATACTTGTCCATCACAATTTTGCCCAGCACCAATGCCTATTGTAGGAATAGTAAGGCTTTCGCTAACTTCCTTTGCTAAAACAGCCGGAATTTTTTCTAACACAATAGCAAATGCTCCTGCCTCTTGTAAAAGCAATGCATCTTTTTTTAGTTTTTGGGCTTCGGCTTCTTCTTTTGCTCTTACCGTGTAGGTGCCAAATTTATATATACTTTGTGGTGTTAAACCCAAATGCCCCATTACAGGAATACCTGCACTTACAATTTTTTTTATTGAATCTAATACTTCTTCTCCGCCTTCTAATTTTAGGGAATGGCCACCTGTTTCTTTCATAATACGAATGGCAGAAGCTAAAGCCACTTCACTGTTAGATTGATAAGTACCAAAGGGTAAATCAACAACCACCAAACATCTATTAATACCACGTACTACACTTTGTGCATGATAAATCATTTGTTCTAGTGTAATTGGCAAAGTAGTTTCATGCCCTGCCATTACGTTGCTAGCACTATCGCCTACTAAAATAATATCTATACCTGCTTCATCAATTATTTTGGCAAATGAAAAATCGTATGCAGTAAGCATACTAATTTTTTCGCCAGCCGCTTTCATTTTTTGTAGTGTATTGGTGGTTATTTTTTTTATTTCTTTGGTAGATGCTGACATGTAAAAATTTTTATAAAATTACGTATTTATCTCCTCCCACAAATGCTTCACTAATCCATCTGCTAAACCTATTTTGGGTACATAAATTTCTTGTGCATTTGCCCATCGCATTATGTTAGTATAAATTTGTAAAGCTGGTACAATTACATCGGCTCTATCTTCTCTAAAATTGTATTTAACCATTCTTTCCTCAACAGTAAACGATGATAATTCTTTGTAATAATCTCTTAACAATTCTAATGGTAACGATTTGCCATCTTTACGTTTGCTTAAGCTAAATACCTTATTAATATTACCACCACTACCAATGGCTACTACTTCTTTATGCCCTTTTGTTATGGCTTTAATAGTTTCCTTTACATCATTCCATTCTTCATCAACTACCATTTGTTTTAATAAACGTATGGTGCCAATATTAAACGATTTTTTAAAAACTAAAATACCATTGCTAAAAAAAGATACTTCGGTACTGCCACCACCCACATCAATATATAAATAGCTATGTTCTTTATCTAAATTTTCGGCAAAATGATTTTCATAAACAATTTGAGCTTCTAAATCACCACTTATTATTTCTATATTTATCCCTGTTTCAAGTTTTACTTTACGAATGATGTCGCTTGAGTTTTTTGCATCTCTCATAGCACTAGTAGCACAGGCTATATATTTTTGCACTTCGTATGCATTCATTAAGTGTTGAAATGCCTTCATGGTTTGCAGCATCATACCAATTCTTTTCTTTGAAATACTTCCCATTTCAAAAACATCAAAACCAAGTCGTAAGGGAACTCTTATTAAGTTTAACTTATTAAATGCAGTTACACCCTTTTCATTAGTTACTACTTCGGTTATTAAAAGCCTTGCTGCGTTACTACCTATATCTATTGCTGCTAATATCAAGTTAGTTAATCTGTTTATTTATTAATTGGTTAATAACTACTAAAAACAAATTTAAGGATTAACTAATTAACTCTTTAACCTTTAAACTTTTTTGCGGAGGTAGTTATAAATTTCTATTTGGCTACGTACTTTTTTAGTGTTACGAGGATTAACATAGTTATTGGCTAAATCATTATCTAAAATTCTTGCTTTAATATTATCGCTTTGTTGAATTTTTAGAATATCTTTTAACTCTTCAATAATTTCTTTGCTATAAATGGGGCATGCTGCTTCTATACGGTGATCAATATTTCTAGTCATCCAATCGGCACTAGATATAAATACTTTTTCGTTGCCGCCGTAGTTAAAAATCATTACTCTAGCATGTTCTAAATATTCATCTATAATGCTTATGGCTTCTACATTTTTAAATTGTTTGTTTTCTGTAAGCATGCAAAAAATACCTCTTACTATTAGGTTGATTTCTACACCCACTTTTGCAGCTTCGTATAATTTTTCAATCATTACTTCGTCGCTTAAAGAATTAAGTTTTAATGTAATGCTTGCAGACTTTTTCTTTTTTGCAAATTGTATTTCTTTATTTATTAAATGTATTAACTGCTTACGCATACTTACTGGGCTTACTAGTAATGTTTTGCAAGATTTTAGTACAAGTAAAGCAGGATTTTCTAAATATCTAAAAATTTTATTTACATCTGCCATAATATTTTCATTGGCAGTAAGCAAACAGTGGTCGCCATAAAGTTGAGCCGTTTTTTCATTTAAATTGCCGGTGCTAATAAAACCATATTCAATAATTTTTGCACCTACTTTCTTTTTTATTATACAAAGTTTGGCATGTACTTTCATATTAGGCACACCAATTAAAACTTTTACACCAGCTTCTTCTAAATCTTCTTTCCATTCTAAATTAGCTTCTTCGTCAAACCTTGCCCTAAGCTCAAGTACAGCCGTAACTTGCTTTCCATTACGTACTGCATTGGTTAATGCATTTATAATTTTACTACGAGATGCTAACCTATAGCAAGTAACTTTTATGCTTTGTACATTGGGGTCAATTGCAGCTTCTCTCAATAAATCTATTATACTTTCAAAAGAGTGGTAAGGGAAGTTTAGTAACAAATCTTTTTTTAAAATAACATTGCAAAGGCTAGTTACATTATTTAGTTTAGGGTGAATGAAAGGTTTTTTTCGGCTGCTTTTTTGCTCAAAAACAACATCGGGGAAATTCATAAAATCTTTAAAATTATGAATTCGTCCACCAGGTATTAAATTATCTTTTCTGCTTAAACCAAGGCGTTTAACTAAATAGGTTAATAAAGAAGGGTCAATTGCTTTATCAAAAACAAAACGAACTGGTTTTCCTTTCTTTCTATTTTTTAAGCCCTTTTCTATTTTTTGAATAAGAGAAGTAGAAACATCATTATCTAAATCTATTTCGGCATCTCTGGTAAGTTTTATAATATGAGCTGAAAAAGTATCGTATCCGAAAAAAGAAAAAATATTGGGTAAACAAAAACGAATAATATCTTCTAACAAGATGATATGTTTTTCATTGGCTTTACTTGGTAGTACAACAAACCTTGGGAAACGCCTTGCAGGAACGGAAAGTAGGGCAAAACGTTTAGCAATAGATTTATCTTTTTTAGATAGCGTACAAGCTAAATAAATACTTTTATCATTTAAAAAAGGGAAGGAGTGTATGCTCTCTATCATTAACGGAATTACGTTTCCTCTTACTTCTTCGTTAAAATAATTGAGTACAAATTGTTGTTGGGCTTTATTTAGTTGGGTATCATTTAGCAGCGATATTTTTCTCTTTTTAAGTTCCCTTAATATTTCATTCCATATACGGTCAAACTCTTTTTGCTGCTCAATAACTTTTTCTTGTATAGTTTCTAAAATACTTTCTGGATTAATTTCCAAATGCATTTTGGCTTTGTTGCCTAACTCAGCCATGCGTTGTAATGCTGCTACTCGTACTCTAAAAAACTCATCTAAATTATTTGAGAAAATACCTAAGAACTTTATACGCTCTAATAAGGGAACAGTATCATCGGCGGCTTCTTGTAATACCCTGTCGTTAAAGGATAACCAACTTATATCTCTTACAATTATTTTCTTTTTTGCCAAATGCAATGCGTTTTTTTTAAAGGTAAAGAGTTTAAGATAAAGCAACGAAAAAACTGCATTATCTTTTTGTGAAATTTTATATTACAGGCTTGTACATACGAAATATTACTTCCTCATTTTTTCAATAATTCCCGTTGTAGAAAATCCTTCAACAATTGGTACAATTTTTACTTCGCCACCATTAGCTATTACTTCTTTTGCCCCAACAATTTGCTCTAGCGTATAATCGCCACCTTTAACTAATACATTGGGCATAATGGTTGTTATTAAATTAATGGGAGTATCTTCTTCAAAAATGATTATTGCATCTGTCATTAACAAACTGGCTAAAAGTAAGGCTCTGCTTTGTTCAGCATTTACGGGACGGCTTTCGCCTTTTAATCTTTTTACAGAGGCATCTGCATTTACACCTACAATTAACACATCGCCATAGCTTGCGGCATCACTTAACGATGCTATATGCCCCTCATGTAAAATATCGAAAACACCATTGGTGAACACAATTTTTTTACCTAACAAACGCCAACGATTTATTTGTGCAGCAATAGTTTGTAATGTAAAAATTTTGTTAAGGATGGCTTGTACTGCTTTCATGTTTTTGTTTATTTATGTAGGGGAGAAGTAGCAAAGAAATTAATCCTGTAATTAAAATAATAAGAGTAGATACACTCCAAATTAACCAGCCTAAAGCCTCTCCATATTCTTTGCCTATAAAGTAGGCTAACAAAGTTTCTGTTACAAAAATTGGAAACAACCCTATGCCATTTGGTGTAATAATCATTGCAAAAGTAGAAATGGTAAGCACAGAGCAGGCTGCTTTAATTCCCAAGTGCTGTGTTTGTTCTATGGCTGAAAAAGCAATATAAATTTGTAATAAATACATACTCCAAATAAAAATGGTATGTGCAATAAATGCTTTTCTTTTTTTAAGATTTTTGATAGATGCAAATCCTACAACTAAACCTTGCAAAAAATTATTAAGCTTACCTAAAATTTTATTTTGGGGATATTTTTTTATTAAAAATTTTAACCCATAATAAAAAATTAAAAATGTGGTTAAAACTATAAGTAGTTTAACCCAAATTGGCATAGCATTAGGGTCGCCAATTTCATTAATTTTTTGTTTTACAAAACCGCTTATTTTGTCAATTTGAATTACAACGGTTAGTGCTATAAATATTAAAAAGCACAAAAAATCAAATGTTCGTTCTATTACAATAGAGCCAATTAAATTATCTACTTTAATTTTTTCGTAACGAGAAAGAAAAGTACATTTTAATATTTCTCCTAATCTGGGCACAGCTGCATTGGCTAAATAGCCTACCATTGTTACTGCAAATACATTTTTAATTTTTGGATTGTAGCCCATAGGTTCCATAAGTAATTTCCATCTATAACTTCTACTTAAATGGCTTGCTAAGTTCATAAATACAATAGGTATAACCAACCAATAATTGGCATTAAGTAGGGCGTTTTTAAATTTGTCTTTTTGCTCGGGGGTCATACCACTCAATTGCCACCATACTAAAAAAATACCGCCGCCTAAAAAAATAATGTACTGTAATATAGATAGTAGCCTTTTGTTCATATTGGCTTACAAATTACGAAGAGGAAAGTACAACGCAAAAACTTGTTATAGTTTGTTATCGGCTGTAGGAAAAATTATTGTAGGCTTAAATGTTTTAGCTTCTTCCCAATCGCAACGGGCATAGCTCATAATAACTACCACATCGCCTGCCATAAATTTACGAGCAGCAGGACCGTTCATACAGATTACACCACTACCACGTTTGCCTTTTATTATGTAGGTTTCAATTCGTTCGCCATTACTTGCATTTACAATTTGAATTTTTTCAAATTCAATCATATTTGCGGCATCTAATAGGTCTTCATCAATAGTGCAGCTACCAACATAATTTAAATTAGCTTCGGTAACGGTACAGCGATGTATTTTAGATTTTAAAACTTCAATTGTCATGGCACAAAGTTAATTTGTTTATTGGTTAATTTGGTAATTCGTTATCAATAAAATTAGGTACTCACCACTCACTACTCACAATTCAGCATCATATTATCAATCAATCTCACTTCATTTAAAAAAGCAGCTACAAGTGCTACAAGGGGTAATTTTCCATCCCAATTTTCTAGTAGTTCTAAATTATTGGCATTTGCTATTTCTACATAATCTACCTTAAACCCTTCTGCGGTTAAATAGTTTATACAACGCTGTTTTAAATCAACCAAATAACCAGGTTTAACTTCTTTTTTAATAAAAGATAATACTTCTGAAATTCTAACTGCTTTTTCTCTTTCTTCAACATTCAACCTCATATTTCGGCTACTCATGGCCAAGCCATCTGCTTCTCTTAAAGTGGGGCAAATGATAATGTGGGTAGGGCAATTAATTATTTCAGTTAATTTTTTAATAACCATACACTGTTGAAAATCTTTTTGCCCCAAATACATATTTGTAGGGGTTACAATGTCTAATAGTCTATGTACAACTTTACATACACCCTGAAAATGCCCTGGCCTGTATTTTCCATCTAAAACAGTTTCTACAAAACCTAAATCATAGTGGAGTGTATTTTGTATTCCATTAGGGTAAATTTCATCAACGGTAGGTAAAAAAAGTACATCACAACCTGCTTTTTCAAGCATATCTATATCTTTTTCAATGGTAATAGGATATTTTTCATAGTCTTTAGGATCGTTAAATTGAGTAGGATTCACAAAAATGCTACAGATAGTTGTAGCGTTTTCTTTTTTACTTTTTTCAACTAAAGAAATATGGCCATAGTGCAAAGCCCCCATTGTAGGAACAAAGCCAATAGTTTCATTAGTTTTTTTTATAATGGCTAGATGTTTGTTTAAAACTTCTGTGTTTTTTAAAACTATCATTTTACAAGTTATTAATAATCAATGTATTGTATTGCATAAAATTAGCTAAAAAAATTGTACCTTTGCACTCCCAAAGCAAAACATACTGCTAAATTAACATAAAGCTAATGTCAACAAAGAAAAGAATTTTATTTATTGCAAACGAAATGTCTCCCTACTTGGAACTTACTGAGTTTGCAGAGATAATAAACAAGTTAGCCGTAAAGGCAAACGATAGTGGTATGGAAGTACGTTGTATTATGCCTCGTTTTGGAGTAATTAATGAAAGAAGGCACCGTTTACATGAAGTAGTTCGTTTATCGGGTATTAATGTTTCTATAGATGGAGATGATTATCCCCTACAAATTAAAGTTGCCAGTTTACCAAATGCTAGATTACAAATTTATTTTTTGGATAACGAAGATTATTTTAAGCGTAAAACTGTTTTTCACGATGAAAATGAAAAATGGCACGATGATAATGCGTTAAGAACAGTATTGTTTTGTAAAGGAGCTTTAGAAACAGTTAAAAAGTTTGGCTGGCCGCCAGATATTATTCACTGTAGTGGTTGGATGACAGGATTAATACCCATGTTTATAAAGAATGCGTACAAAAAAGAGCCTGTATTTAGCAATTGTAAAATAGTATATACAATTGGAGAAAATACTTACAAGGAAAAAATGGGGGCAGATTTTATTAAACTAGCCACTATTAATGATTATGTAACTAAAAAAGAGTTGGAGCCATTTAAAGATTTAAATAACAGTGCCTTATTTAAAGGAGGTGCAACATTTGCAGATGCCATTACATTTGGAGCCTCTACAGTCGATAAAAAATTATCGGATGAATTTGCAAAAGTAAAAGGCAAAAAAATAGTAAAATTTGATGCCGAAAGCGATTTAACAGACTATTTGCAAATGTATTCCGACCTTGCAAAGTAGAATTAATCCATTTATATTTTAAATTATTTTTTGTGTTAAAGAAGTTTATTCCAAAACTATACATACCAATAGTTGTTATTATTACTTTAGGATGGGGTTGTACCAAATTAGATACCACAACACTGGGTGGAGATTTAATACCCATAGTAGATAATGTAAATACATTTGCAGATACATTAGACATTACGGCTACACAAGGAATTTTTGCAGATACTACTCGTACAAATTTGCTAAATGACCATGTGTTAGGTACAATTAGTAATGACCCCTTGTTTGGCACCACAAAAGCAGATATTTATGTACAATTTAAACCCTCATTTTACCCTTTTAGATATGGCAATTTAGGGGATACTCTTGCAGGCTTAGATTCTGTGGTTTTATGTATAGCGTACAAAGGCTATTGGGGAGATCCATCTCAACTACAAAATTTAGAAGTGAAACAAATAGACGACCGAAACTTTAGTGACTCAACACAAATATTTGATATTACCACATATATACCCAATGCTAGAAGGATAAGTTATAAGCCAAATGTTATTGGAGGTTCAATTGGCAATGCTATTGTTGATATTAGAAAGTTGAAAGATACAATTCCTGTTGGAGGTAGTTTACTAGCCGCAAATAAAGCGAAAGTAGTAAGACAAATAAGAATAAAATTATCTCAAAGTTATGCTGCAGGGCTGTTTAGTAATGATACTGGTGCAGTTGCTCCTTTAATAAGTGATTCAAATTTTCGTAGTATATATCATGGATTAGGAATTTTTGCAACTGGTGGTGGTAATGCATTAATGTATACCACATTAAATGATGAAAATACTAGACTAGAAATTCATTTTCGTAAAAAAAATGCAGGAAAAATAGATACAGTATTTACATCATTTAGGGTAAATGTAACTGGTTCTAAGAATATACCATTATCTGCTGCCGCAAATAATATTACAAGAAATAGAAGTGGCTATCCTGCCGAAAACCCTACCCCAAGTGAATTGTATTTGCAAACAACACCAGGTACTTATATAAACTTAAGTATTCCTGGTATTAGCACTTTAAGCAACAGGGTAATTCATAGGGCGGAAATTGTTGTACAACAAATCCCTCATCATCCCATTTACGATACAATGTTTAGAGTACCAGATTATGTTTATCTAGATTTAATAGATACAACTACAACACCAAATTGGAAGCCTATATATTATGATTTAAATCCTAATACTTTTTACGACCCAGATTTACCTTTATCTATGTTCCCAAATCAAATAGACTATCCTTATTATGGGGCCTATCGTAGAGATAAAATAGATCAATTTGGAAATGCTATTAGATTTTATAATATTAATGTAACAAGGCATTTACAACGAATTGTAACAAATCGAACTCCAAATTACTCGTTTAGATTATATGCACCTTATATAATTAATTATTCAAGGTTCCCTTTCGGTGGAATTCCTTATCCTAACAATATTGCTTTAGGTAGAGCAAAAATAGGTAGTGGAAGTAATCCTAATTACAAGATGTATCTACGAATTATTTATTCTAAAATTTAGATTGAATACTACAATGTTAGTAAAGCTCAGTAAATAAATACTGAGCTTTTTTTTTAAAGCCTAGTCACTTATCTTTGCATCCTAAAAAAAAAATATGCCGTATTTATTTACATCGGAGTCGGTAAGTGAAGGACATCCAGATAAAGTAGCAGACCAAATTAGTGATGCTTTAATTGATAATTTTTTGGCCTTTGATCCTCAAAGCAAAGTGGCTTGTGAAACATTAGTTACAACAGGGCAAGTAGTATTAGCTGGCGAAGTAAAAAGCAAAGCCTATTTAGATGTGCAAGAAATTGCAAGAGGTGTTATCCGTAAAATTGGTTACACTAAAAGCGAATACATGTTTGAAGCTAATAGTTGTGGTATTTTAAGTGCAATACATGAGCAAAGTGGCGATATTAACCAAGGCGTTGATAGAAAGAAAAAAGAAGAACAAGGTGCTGGCGACCAAGGTATGATGTTTGGCTATGCAACAAAAGAAACTGAAAATTATATGCCTTTAGCATTAGATATGGCTCATACTATTTTATTAGAGCTTGCTGCAGTACGTAGAGAAAATAAGCAAATAAAATACGTACGTCCCGATGCTAAAAGCCAAGTAACATTGGAATATGATGATAATAAT
>JAGNRZ010000216.1 GCA_017988335.1 Ferruginibacter sp. | reverse complement strand
TTTGTGCTTTTATGCTACCATCAGTAAACTGTATCATACTATGTATAATACTTTGTGGATGCACCACTACTTGTATTTGCTCTGGCTTTAAATCAAATAACCATTTGGCTTCAATCATCTCAAGCCCTTTGTTCATAAGGGTTGCAGAGTCTATTGATATTTTTGCTCCCATTGCCCAATTGGGATGTTGAAGCGCATGCTCTCGTTTTACGTTAACTAAAAAATTGGGCTTTTTGCCCAAAAATGGACCCCCACTTGCTGTTAAAATGATTTTTTCAATAGGGTTTTTATACTCTCCTACTAGGCATTGAAAAATAGCAGAATGCTCACTATCTACAGGTATGATTGTTGAATTATTTTCTACTGCGGTCTGCATTACCAAATCACCTGCTACCACCAAGGTTTCTTTATTGGCAAGCCCTATTAATTTGCCTTTTTTTACAGCCTTTAGTGTTGGTTTTAACCCTGCAAAGCCTACTATGCCAGCCAACATCATATCATAGGTGTCGAAATCAGCTACTTCTTCTAAGGCAGTTTCGCCAGTAAACACTTTGGTATCGGTATTTACTAATGCAGTTTTTACTTTGTCAAACTTGTTTTCATCGCCTATTACTACTGCATTAGGCGTAAATTCTAATGCTTGTTTTATTAATAATTCGTCGTTGGTTTGGGCTGTTAAAATTTCTGCTTCAAATAAAGTGGGATTGGCTTTAATTACCTCCAAAGCCTGTGTACCTATACTACCTGTAGAACCAAATATGGCAATCCGTTTTTTTTGCACTTGAACATTTTAAGTAGGTAAAAATAAGTAATAATTTTTGGAAATGGGCATTTGAACTTTGGGCATCATCGTTGCGTCGCATTACTTTCATCAGTAACGCTTTGGGCATCTTTTATCGTAGCGTAGATTGGTTTGTGGAGACACAACCCAAAACAAAAAAGACTACCGAAGTTTTGAAAACTTCGGTAGTCAACTTGAAACGGTTTAACTTAAAAGTTTTTCAATTGCATTTTTAACTTTCATAAAGTCAAATCTATTTACTACTGCATTCATCATACCTACAATATTATCGTTACACAAATTACCCATTGAGCCTTCATGAGTATGATTTAGATGAGTAGCATAATTGAAATTATTTTGCTCAATATCCATTCCTATTTTTTTATAAGCCTCCCTAAACGGAATACCTTGTAATACCAATTTATTTACTTCTTCTACACTAAATAAAAATTTATATTTTTCATCTTTCAGTAAATCTTTTTTTACTTGAATATTACTTAGCATTAAACCTGTCATTTGTAAACAATCATTTAAATTTTTAAATGCTGGAATAAGATGCTCTTTTAATAACTGTAAATCTCGTTGATAGCCAGAAGGCAAATTATTTGTCATTAAAATAATTTCGTTTGGCAATGCTTGTATTCTATTGCAATGGCTACGTATAAGCTCAAATACATCAGGATTTTTTTTATGTGGCATAATGCTGCTGCCTGTTGTTAGCTCATCTGGAAAGGAAATAAAACTAAAATTTTGATTTAAAAACAAACAAGTATCCATACTTAATTTAGAAAGTGTGGCGGCAATATTTCCTAAGGCTTGTGCAACAATTCGTTCTGTTTTACCTCTGCCCATTTGAGCATACACTACATTATAATTTAAATCATCAAAGCCTAATAGCTGTGTTGTAAGTGTACGATTTATTGGAAACGAACTGCCATAACCGGCTGCAGAACCTAAAGGGTTTTTATTTACTACTTGATAAGCGGCCTGCAATGTGGTTAAATCATCTACCAAACTCTCTGCATAAGCACCAAACCATAACCCAAATGAGGATGGCATTGCTAGCTGCAAGTGAGTGTAGCCAGGCAATAAATCGGTTTTATACCTTTCGCTTTGCACTATTAACAAATCGAAAAATGATTTTGTATTGCTTACTAGTTTTTCAATTTCGTTTCGTAAGTACAATTTTAAATCAACTAAAACTTGATCATTTCTGCTTCTGGCACTGTGTATTTTTTTACCTATATCCCCTAATTTTTGTGTAAGCAAAAATTCAATTTGTGAGTGAATATCTTCTACCCCATCTTGCATTACAAAATTACCTGCTTCAATTTGTTTATAAATATTTTGTAACTCCATTACCAAAGCATTGACTTCATCATTTGTAAGCAAACCAACTGTAGCCAACATTTTAGCATGAGCAATATTGCCAAGTACATCAAATGGCGCTAATACCAAATCCATTTCTCTATCGTTACCTACTGTAAATTTTTCTACATCTTGTAACGAGGTTTTATCTTTTTGCCAAAGTTTCATTTGAGTTGTTAGTTTAAGTTGATTTATACAATTTGACTTATCAATTTTATATACGTTTCAATCCCTTCTTTTATTTCATATAAAAAGATATACTCGTCTGCAGTATGGCTTCTTGCACTATCGCCTGGTCCCATTTTTAAAGTTGGGAAAGGCATTAATGCTTTGTCGCTTGTAGTTGGTGAACCATAATATCCTTTACCTAAATTACTACCAGCTTGTACTAATGGGTGATCTAAATTTATTGAAGTTGATTTCATTCTTGTAGTACGTGGCTTAAAACTACTTTTTAAATTTTTCTTTAGTGTATCTAAAATTTCTTCAAAAGTATATAACTCATTTACTCTTACGTCTATTACAAACTTGCATTGTGCAGGTACTACATTGTGTTGTTTATTTTCTGTTTCAATTACGGTTACCGTTAGCCTGCTTTCGCCCAGTAAATCACTAATTTTTTCAAACTGATAATTTTTTATCCAATATATATCATCCATTGCATTATACAAAGCATTTTCACCTTCTTTCCTTGCAGCATGGCCAGCTCTTCCAGGCGCTGTACAATCAATTACCATAAGGCCTCTTTCGGCTACAGCCATTTCTAATTTTGTAGGTTCACCAACAATGCCAAAATCAATATTGCCCAAATAAGGTAGCACTAATTCAATACCATTAACTCCACTAATTTCTTCCTCGGCACTTGCTGCAAATACTACATTATACTTTGTATTTTCAGCATTATAAAAATTTAAAAAAGTTGCAATTAAACTTATTAAGCATCCGCCTGCATCATTACTTCCTAGTCCAAAAAGTTTCCCATCTTTTTCAATAGGAATAAATGGGTCAAGTGTGTAGCCTTTATTGGGCTTTACAGTATCATGATGTGAGTTTAATAAAATAGTTGGCTTGCTCTCATTGTAATATTTATTTTTAGCATAAATATTATTTCCTATTCTTTTATACTCAACATTATGTTTATCAAAGAATGCCATCAATATTTCTGCCGTTTCGTTTTCTTCTTTTGAAAAAGATGGTGTTGCTATCAATTGCTTAAGCAAAACAACTGCTTGATTATATAAGTTTTGGATATCCATTATTTTATTAAAGTGCCAACTGTAGTGTTTGTAATATTATTAAGCAAATCATTTGCATCGCCAATTAATACTTCTTTAACCCCACTATCAATGGCTGCAAAAGCATTGTCTATTTTTGGTAAAATACCATCAAACAATTTGTTGTCTTTTTTTAATTGCTCATAAATTGTTTTTGTTAGCAGCGGTATTGCAGAATTTTCATCATCTATATTTTGCAATATTCCTTTCTTTTCAAAACAATAAATCAATCTAACATTATACATATTTGATAACGCTACTGCAATGCTTGAAGCAATTGTATCAGCATTGGTATTAAGCATCTGCCCATTTCCATCATGCGTTAATGGTGCAATAATTGGCGTCAACCCATTGTTCAAAAACAACTCATAACTCATCACTCCTAACTCATCACTTTTTACATCTCCAACAAAACCAAAGTCAATCCCATCATTTGTTATTTGGCGTTTAGATGCTGGTATTAAGTTTGCATCTACACCAGTTAAGCCAATTGCATTACATTGTAAAGATTGTAGTTTTGCAACAATCTTTTTGTTTACTAAACTGCCATACACCATTGTTACTAAATCAATAG
>JAGNRZ010000215.1 GCA_017988335.1 Ferruginibacter sp. | reverse complement strand
GAATGATACTCTCTTCTAAGTCTGAAAGGTTTTCAATAAATTCTGTTTTTCTATTTTCTTTTTCCATTTTTACAATTACTGATAAAACATTAAATTTATTTAAATCATAGTACTGATTTGTTTGATTAAGTTCTGTTTAAAATTACAAAAGATTATTCTTATTTGGTTAATTCACAATATAAACTTTATGTAAGCTTAACTTTTTTTAGGTCACTTAAAAGTTAAGTTTTCCGCCAGTTGTTTCTGCTCTCTGAAGAATACTGGCGATATTTAACCAAGCTCTTAATGAGGTCTGTAATATTTGTAATCTAGAACATATTCTTCCACTTTATTTCAAACTTCTGTTAATTTCCTAAATACCAATGCATTCAAAAGTTTTCATTTCATAGATCTGTAAACACGCGATATACTCTTTCATGATTCCATTTATTATATTACAATCTTAATCAATAATGACAATGCCAAAAACCATTGGATAGTTGTTTTACAATGTATCCCTCCCAGCAATACCATTAGTTATTAAAATTCATTAAATCTGCTTTCATATTCATTAATGTGCACATTCAATTTTGCTAATTCTTTTTCGGCTGCCTTTTTATTAAATTTTAAAGGGTTAAATTTCAGACCCACCCATTCCCATGAACTTTCAAATTCTTCATGTTTGGAATTTTTTAATATTTCTTTTAATTCGGAATAACCATGTACCCCCATACAATCCTCTGGAGGACACGCATTTTCGCCAGAAATTATTATTGGCAGCACAATATTTAATGGGTCATGATTTATTTCAATAAGTTCCAATTGATGTACCCAGCCATCACCAAAATCATATTCATACTGACCTTTTTTACCTTTATGCGTAAATACATTTTCCACCATCACAGTTTTACAATCTGTAAAGAACCCTAGCTCATCATCAACCAATCGCTTATCCGAAAATTTATTATTATCAATAATAAACTCATACAAGTGGTAATTTTTCCATCCCATAACATCTTGAATAATTTGATGTAGTAGGTACATAGAAATTTCCGATGATACCTTAAAAGTTCGTGTAACCAATGGACTTGTTTTATTTAAATCAATTCTAAAAGTATAGGTTGGCACATTGTTTGGTTTGTATCACAAATTAATAAAAATTGATTAATTCAGTACTAATTCCGACAAAAGGATGCCACTAGATTAGATGGATGTTGATTTGGAGAGTCTCCAGTTTTGTGGGAGTAGTTCCTCTATTTTATTAATGTGGTGGTCGTTGATTCTGTCTAACACATCGCAGAACCAATCATAGGGATTGATGTTATAATTTTTACAGGTAGCAAGCAGACTGTAAAACATGGCGGCCCTTTGTGCAGCTACATGATTGCCTGCAAATAAATAATTCTTTCTACCTAGTGCCACAGGTCTTATGCTATTCTCCACGGGGTTATTATCAATATTAAGTAGTGCAGTGTCTGCATACACACTTAACCTATCCCATCTTTGTAAATTATAATGCAGGGCCTTACCAATAATACTATTAGGCAGGACTTCACTATAGGCTTGTATCATCCAGACTTTTAATGCAGCAAGAATTGGTTTTGCATTTTGTATGCGGTAGTTTTTCTTGGCTTCGCCAGTGAGTGTATTATCTTGTATATATCGCTCTATGACATATAGCTTTTGCATCTCGCTTAATGCATGCTCTGAGCGCAGCTTATCATTAGGGAGTGCTTCTACAAACTTACGCCTAGCATGTGCCATACAGTGTATGAGTACAATACCCTCCTTTTTATCAAACAATTCATATGCTTGGTAGCCGTCTGTTTGTAGGTAACCACTAAAATATTTAAGCATCTCACGAGGGCCCTCTCTTCCTCTGCCTTTTTGGTACTCAAAAAGTACAAGTTTGTTGATACTGGACTGATATACCCAATAATAACCCTGATGGGTACTGCCTTTTTTATCACTATCCATCACTTTTATAGTGGTCTCATCGGCGTGTAGGTAATTGCTATTTAATACCAGCTCCTTATGTTTATCATAGAGTGGGCTAAGGTAATAGCCTGCTGCGTTAATCCAGTTATTAATGCTGCTATTACTAAGGGTTAACCCCAACCTTGCAAACATTTTAATTTGCCTGTCTAGTGGCAGATGATCCACATATTTGCTTACCAATAACTGTGCGGGGATAGTTATATCTACCTTGCTTCTCTCAAAACCTCTCGCTGCTGCTCCTTCCTGATGTATGATACCTGTTGTTAGGTCCTGGTATTTAGTGCGTATAATTCTTTTAACAAATAGTTCAGCTGGTGTATAGGATAATACTTCCGTTATATCTTCTCCTATCTTTTTTGCAAATGAGATATCAATAGCTGATGGGTTGATAATAATCTCTTCTCTTCTTAGTCCTTCAGGAAAACTGTTTCTTCCTTGGTGCTTACTGACTTGTTTTTTAGCAATCGTTTTCTCATAACTAATTACTTTAACCTGTGCAGGGGTTAGCTCCTCTATAACGGGTACATCAAATAAAGTGGGTGCATCTTCATTTTTATTAGATACCACAAAACGCTCTGGCTTCTTACCCGACAGCATTCCTCTGAGTTGCTTTAACTCATACTCTAATGCCTCAATCTTTGATTGTGATTTTTCTAATGAAGCAGCAAATTGCCTAGCTTGTAAAGCCTCGGTCTCATAGGCCTCTTTGTAGTTAATATCTTCGCTTTTTTGCTCCATTATTGATGCTGTAAAACTCGCACCTGTATTGCATTATAGCAAATATTTTGACCACTTTATTTACACACAAAACATCCTTAAAATGAGTGTATAAAGCCACCCTTATTTTGCTAAATAAAAAACCAACAAACAATAATGTGCATAACTCACTGTGTATTTTGTTTTGATGAAAATCGCTTCTTTTTTTTTACCGAAGAGAGTACAATACCCTGAAGGATTAATTGTAGTTGTACCACATCAATGCTTGCTGATTGTTTGTCTTTATTCATTATAGGAAGTTCATACACACCTTTTTCTAGTCGCTTATAATAAATAGCTAGACCATCGCCATCCCAACTGAGTAGTTTTATTTGATTGTGTTTTTTGTTTACAAAAATATATACACCGCCATCTACTACATTTTGTTCCATAAACCCCTGCACCATGCCACACAATCCATCAAAACTCTTACGCATGTCAGCATAACCATTGTACCAATAATATTTTACGCTACTACTTAACTGTAACATTAGTAGCTTAATAATTGTTTTACAAAATGCACCGTGCTATTATTTAATGGTAGCTTAACTTGTATACCAGCTGGTGATACAATAATAATCTCTTCGTTTATGCTTGGCTCTAAAGGAACAAAACTAGCATCCTGCTTTATTGTCGCTCTACTAAACCAATAAGAAAATAAATGATACTTAATCCCTCGCTGTCTACAATACTCCTTCTTGCTTAATCCACTCTCTTGCCAGTCCTGTAAATGCTGCTCAATTTTTTCCATTGTAAATTTTTCGTTTTGCATAATTATATTTTTATACAAAACTCTTGCTATTTATTTAGCTACACAATATGGTATTGGTGGGAGGGATACCAATAAAGCCAGTCAAATTCATTGCCATTAAAACCACAATCACAAAAGAAAAGTCTGTCGATGCAATAAACTCTGCAAATCCTACTTTACCAAAGTAAACACTTATTGGGTAAAGTATAAATAGTGGCAATAATAGAAATGTTAACTCTTTAAAGAAAAATGTCATATTAACTTGTGTTGCGAAGTTTCCGTCTTTCCAATATTGTTTAAAAAATTGTTTCAGCATGGTTGGTCATTTATAATTGTTCATAATCCCCCTAGTTTTACGCTGGTTGGATAAACCGTGTTCCTAGTGCTAGCTTGGCCACTATAGACTAGATTAGTAAAATACAAATTACTGAAGCAATTAGAAATACCAAAGCTGATGTGCCATTGCTAAAATTCCAACTTGCGTAAAGCTTTCTGTAGTGTGTAGTTTTCAATTGTACTCAAT
>JAGNRZ010000214.1 GCA_017988335.1 Ferruginibacter sp. | reverse complement strand
CTATTACTACCAATTGGAGAAATTATATCGGACAGTATGAGCCAGAAGGCCAGTACGTTAGGGCGTTTAATATTCCAATGAGTGATATTCAAAATCTAGGAGATTTTACAGATTGCTCTTCTGTTAGAGCTTATTTAGCCATGGAAACTCCAGGCGATATTTCTTCCTTAAAAATTATTTTGGTACCTGTTGATCAAAAAAATAATGATGTATTAAGTATTGAAGTGCCTAGTGAAGGTGGAGGAATGGTAGAGCAAAGTGCTATTTATGATTTTACCAGCCCTTGTCCAAGCGTATGTGATGTAAATAGCCCACTTTTTTCTTAAAAATATTTGTTGGCATATCAAATAAGTACAACAATTTAAATTTAGTTTAGCATTAAGTTATTTTAAGTTGCTGTGCTTTACAAAATATAAATCGAACAATTAATAATGTTTGGGAAGCTTTTTATTTCTATTATAGTTCCGCTATTTATATTAGTGCCATTAATAATTGGGTTTATAAAATTTAGAGTATTGCCCAAAAGTATAAAAGTAATACTTTTCTATTTGTTAGCTACTGCATTAATAAATACAGTAGCTATAATTGTAGGCAGAGTATATCATTCTAACAATTTGCCATTAGTACATTTATATACATTAATGGAAGGGCTTTTTTTTGTATTTTTTTTTAAACAAATATTAGGTGATATTAATCCCAAATATTTTAATGTGGTAGCAGTTTTTTTTACAATTTTTTGTATAGTTAATGCTATTTATTTGCAAAGTATTTTTGCTTATAGCAGCCATACAAGATATTTAGTAAGTATAATTGTAATGCTATGCAACTTAAACTATTTTGCGAAAATAGCTGCCACCGAGGAAGCTGTCTACAATGCTCCTTTATTCTATATAAATGTTGGTGCTTTTTTATATTTTTCTGGGTCATTTATGTTGTTTATATTTTCTAATGTTATGTTGCAAAAAATGTCGGATTCATCACTTTTAGTTTTTTGGGTAATTCATTCTACATTTGTTTTAGTAATGCATCTTTTATTTTCAATTAGTTTTATTTTATGCAAAAAATAACGGATAATATTTTTCTATTGGTATTATTTGCAATGATTGGTACATTTATTTTAGCCACATCTTTCATCTTTTTCTTTTTAAGATATCAACGTAAAATAGCATTACAAAAAGCTGCCATGCAAAAAGCAGAAGTAGAGTATAGCAGTCAATTATTAAATGCTACACTTACATCGCAAGAAGAAGAACGTAAAAGAATTGGTACCGATTTGCATGATGATGTAGGAGCTTCTTTATCTAATTTAAAAATGATATTGGCACAAACCGCAGAAACTGAAGAAACAAAAGCTAAGTATAAGCCATTAATTGATAATATTATTACCATTGTTCGTACCATATCGCATACATTATCGCCACCAGGGCTTGAGCTTTTTGGTTTTGAATATGCGTTACAAGAATTGGTAGACTCTTTTAATATTGCAAGCACAATAAAAGTTACACTTAATAATGAAGTAGGTAGTAGGGTAGATGAATTACCTAAAGAAACAACCTTAGCTTTGTATAGAATTTTGCAAGAGCTATTATCAAATACTGTAAAACATGCCAATGCAAAAAATATTGTAATATCTTTTTTAGAAAAAGAAAATAACTTATGCTTTGCTTATGCTGATGATGGAAAAGGTATTGATGTAGCACATTCCAAAAATGCTGGCATGGGCATGAAAAATATTGAAGCAAGATTGAAAATCATTAACGCCACTCATACTTTTGCAACATCGGCTGGCAATGGTTTTAAGCTAGAGGCGGTACTAAAATAATAATAAACAAATGAGTGCAATTACAATTTCTTTAGTAGATGATCAACAACTATTTCGTAGCGGTTTAGCTGCTTTAATAAAATCGATATCAGAATTTGAATTAATAGCAGAAGCCGAAAATGGCAAAGACTTTATTACGCAATTGGAAAGTGGTACTCCTGCACCAGATATTGCATTAATTGATATGCACATGCCCGAAATGAATGGGGTAGAGTTAAATGGAGTATTACAAAAAAAATATCCTCTAATAAAAGTGATTGTACTTTCTGTTTATGATCAAGAACGTTTTATAGGCAAAATGGTAGAAGCAGGTGTGTGTGGGTATCTTACCAAAAACTGCGAAATTGATGAATTAAAATTAGCCGTTCACTCTACTTATAAAAGTGGTTTTTATTTTAATCAAACTACTGTAGATGCAATGCGTAAGGCAGCACAATTTAAAAATGCCGATATTAAAAACATTAATAACATTGCAATTGAACTTACCGAAAGAGAAAAAGAAATATTAACCTTGCTTTGCAAAGAATTTACAAACAACGAAATTGCCGAACAATTATTTATTAGCGCCAGAACGGTTGAAGGGCATCGCAATCATTTATTACAAAAAACAGGCTGTAAAAACACTGCAGGCCTTGTCATCTTCGCCATAAAAAATAGTTTATACTCCATAGATTTTTAACGTATAGGTAGAAATACCTGTTTTTAAAAAGGATAGAACTACGCTATTCCACAGCTTACTCATTCATTTACTTTGTATTGTAGAGAGGGAAAAATCTGCAAGAATATTTCAAACAACATAATTCTGTAATAATCCGTACTCTTTTTTTTACTTTTGTTCGTTTTCGTTTCAAAAGTAATCACAGGTTTGAGAAATAGAAACCGCTTCAATAAACATGAAGCAATTTCTTATTAAAATAAAAAATACAAACAAGCAAATACAACAACCTTAGACTATGATGAGGCTAAGCCAGAAGGCTTAGCCTTTTTTAGTATAAAAAAATTGAGAAGCAGCATGCTTACTATGGGTAGATAAGTGGTAAGATAATAAGCAAAATAGCTTACTGTAATAGTGGGCTGGGTTTTTAAAATTAATACGCCATTGCCAATTAACCCACTTGAAAAAATTAAAATTTGTGTAAAATTCCAACCTAAATGAATACCAATAGGAGCCCAAATACTACCTGTTTTATAATAGCTATAGGCAAACAAGAAACCACCAATAGCAGTAGTTATAAAAATAATAAGCATTGGTAACGGTTGCCCCAAAACTCCTGAAGAAAACCAATGATAAATACCAAATGCAATAGAAGAAATTAGTATGGCTTTATTGACACCTAACTTTTTTATAAGTATGTAAAATAAAACTCCTCTAAAAATTAATTCTTCAAACAACACAGCCTTTATATTCCACCACAGCCCTTTTAAAAATAGTATGGGTGTAAGTTGAGGGTTAACTATCCATTCTTCTTTACCAAAACAAATGCGTAAAAATATACCACTTGTAAAACATAAAGCAGTAACTACAAATAGAAGTATAAAATAAAATATTCTTTGCTTGGTAGGTGTAAAACCTAAAACATTAAGGTTGCCTTTATTAAAGAGCCAAATAATAAGCCATGAAATGGCTAGTTGGATGATAATGCCTAGCATAGTATGGCTTTAGTCACAAAATAAATTCTATATAAGAAGTGTAAGTGATAGAAATATCCACATCCTACAACTCCCCAGCTTCTTTCAAATTTTCAACCTTAATCATTACTTCATCATTTAAAAACTGCTTGTGAGCCTTTAATTTTTCGGTAATAGACGGATAAGCAATAGCCAACATTTCGGCAGCTAATATTCCAGCATTTTTTGCACCATTTAAAGCTACAGTGGCAACAGGTACACCGTTTGGCATTTGTAAAATAGATAAAACACTATCCCAGCCATCAATAGAGTTAGATGATTTAATTGGCACACCAATAACGGGCAAGATACTAATAGAGGCAACCATGCCTGGTAAATGTGCAGCACCACCAGCACCTGCAATTATTACACGTATTCCTCTATCTCTGGCATTAGCAGCATAATCAAACATACGATGTGGAGTACGATGTGCACTTACTATTGTAATTTCATATTCAATACCAAACTCATCTAAAATTAATGCGGCATTATTCATAATATTTAAATCACTATCACTACCCATTAT